>CAZRGL010000164.1:0-18834 GCA_964599485.1 uncultured Polyangiaceae bacterium | reverse complement strand
CGACGACATCGCTCAGCGCCAGATAGCCGTGTGCAAACCCCACGGGTACGAGCAGCATGGCATGGGATTCGGCGCTCAGCTCGGTGCCCACCCACTGGCCGAGGGTGGGCGAGGCCGGCCGGATGTCGACGGCAACATCCCAGACAGCACCACGGGTCACGCGTAACAGTTTGGCTTGACCCGGGTTGCGCTGGTAGTGCAGACCGCGAAGCGTGTGCTGGACCGAGCGAGCGTGGTTGTCTTGAACGAAAACGTGCTCGATGCCCGCTCGAGCAAGGCGCTCCTGGTGGTAGCTCTCCATGAAGAAGCCCCGCGCGTCGTGAAACACCTCGGGCTCGATGAGCAGCACATCCGGGATTTGGGTTGGTGTGACTTTCACGATCTCTTCATCTCCACTGCACGGCTTTATTGTGACAGGTGACGCGCAAACAGAGGACGTGCTAATTCAAGCTCGGCGAATCGGTGCACTGGGAGCGTTCTGTGGACGATGATCTCAAGAGGACCACGAGTAGCGAAACCGAGCTCGAGCGGCACAAGAAGACCGCAGCCGCTGGGCGCGGACAAATCGGCAAGTGGCTGCTACTGGGGCTGCATTGGCTCATCATCCTGAACTTCTTGGTCGAAATTGCCTACGCCGGCTACATGGTGTTCGTCATCATGGCCCCGGAAAGTGGCGCCGGTCCGCTTTGGGGACGAGCCAAGGGCTATCCGTTCGAGCTGATGAGTGTGAGGCGAATGTACGCCATCGAAGCTTGGCTCGCGATCGGTGGGCTGAGCATCTATTTGGCGATCACAGAAATCGGTCCGCGCCTTCGACGGATGTACCAAGACACTCCTTCGGATTAGCCACAAAATCAGCAACGGGCCGGAGCGGTTGCCCGCTCGACGGCCCGTAGTGGTTCATTGTACGTCGTGTCGTTGACTACCAACGACCGCCGCCGCCGCCGCCGCCGCCACGTCCGCCGCCACGTCCGCCGCCGCCACCGCCGCCACGGCCGCCGCCGCCGCCGCCACGACCGCCGCCGCCGCCGCCACGACCGCCGCCGCCGCCGCCGAAGCCGCCGCCGCCGCCGCCACCACGAGGTGCGCGCTCATGAGCCTCATTTACACGGATGGCGCGGCCATCGAGCTCAGCGCCGTCCATCTCCGCAATCGCCTTCTCGGCGGCTGCATCATCCACAAGCGTCACGAAACCAAATCCGCGCGATCGCCCTGTCTCTCGGTCCGTGATGACCTTCGCGTCATCAACTTCGCCAAAGCTCTCAAAGGCGCGACGCAACGCGCCGTCGTCCGTATCCCAGCTGAGGCCACCTACAAACAATCTCTTGGTCATCTCTTGCTACTCTCTCTCGTCCCCAAATTCCGGCGGTTTTTCATGCATTCTGCAGGATGCGCACCATACGCAGGCGCCGACTGGTTGTATTTCGAACCGATTAGGGTGGGCGAATCGGGTATGGCAGCGGCAACAAGGCGTCAACAATGCTTCGCTTTTCTCACAGATGTTGGCGGCGAGCTCTTTGAGGAGTCAGCGCGTTCGTATTGCCCCAGCTTTTCCGGTTCGCGAAAGCAAAACCCAGTGATTACGCGATGTTGCCTTCAGGCGTGCACCTGATCGGTGTCAAAGTCGCTGGCAACGCCCGCAAAAATGAGTGCCTCGCCCCGAGAGCACTATTTTTTGCAGGAGGCTGGAGCAGCGCCTGCAAGGGGCGCCGTCGTGACCATACACGAGGAGCTGCTCGACGTAGGCGCCGAGGCCTCCCTCGACAGTACGATAGTCATTCAAGGTGGTCCCCTGGGCCTCGATCGCAGCCCGAAGCACATCCACGATCGCCCGGTGCAGCGTGGCGGCTTTTCGCTTCGAGATCTGATTGGCCGGTGTGCGTGGGTGGACGCGTGCTCGCCACAGCGCTTCGTCGGCATAGATGTTCCCGCAACCCGCAACCGGTCGTTGGCTCAACAGCAAGGTCTTGGTTGCGCTGCGGCTCTTCTGTAGTGCCTCATGAAAGGCCGTCGCAGTGAAGCTCGGTGACAGCGGTTCGGGCCCCATTCGGTGCAAGGTCGGCAAGACACGGTAATCGCCCGCGACAACGACCAGCATGCGGCCAAAGCGGCGCACGTCCTGGAAATAGAGCCGCCGCTTGGCTCGACCGTCGAGCTCGATCACAATCCGGAGGTGACCGGTGGGTTGCCGATGGCTGATCACGCCTGTCATTCCTAGATGGATGATGAGCTCATCGCCGCCCGATAGGGGTAGCAGCAGGAACTTGCCGCGCCGCCGTGCGGTCTCGATTCGCTGGCCTGCTGCCCGTTCGAGCTGCGCGTATTTGGGTCCGCTCGGTGCATCGACGCGCTTCACTTGGCGCACAGTGCGGCCGCTCAGCCAGCCCACTAGCTCGCGCCGAACCGTCTCTACCTCGGGAAGCTCGGGCATACGTCAGCAGTAGCGCACCCCAGTCCAAAACGCGCTACCATCCAGCCATGGGTCTGGCGTATTTGTTCGCCTTGGTAGTGGGGGCCGGGATTCTGTCGATTCAGGCAATCCTCGGCTCCAAAGACGCTGGTCACGACGCTGATCACGATCACGATTTTGGTCATGACCACGAGTTCGGCGCGGACGCCCATGCCGATTTCGATGTCGATGCCGATTTCGATGTCGATGCCGATGCCGATGTCGATCTGGACGCTGACGTCGACGCCGATGTGGACGCAGACGCAGACGCTCATGCGGACTGCGACGCCGACGGCGCGCATGATCACGATGTGGGTTGGGCTAGTGGCTTCGTGGCGCTGTTCCTCTCGACGCGCTTCTGGATTTTCGCCTCGCTGGGTTTTGGCCTTTCAGGCACCTTGCTCACCTACGTACTGACCGGCGCCGGCTTTGTGCCGACCCTGATCACAGCTCTCACCATGGGTATGATCAGCGGCTTGACCGCTGCGATGGCCTTTCGGGTGCTCAAGCGGACGGCCAGCGCAGCGGCCCCTAATACCAACACCGCAGTGGGTCGAGTCGGACGCGTGCTGGTGCCACTGGAAGAGGGCAACACTGGCCAGATTCGCATCCAGTTATCCGGCAGAACCGTGGATCTGATGGCCCGCACCGATGGACCGCTACGCATCGAACGTGGCGATGCGGTCGTAATCGAGGAAGTCGCCAACGAGATCGCGATGGTTTCACGCGCCCCGGAAGAGCTGCAGTAGGGCACGACCTCGACGTCCGCCCGCCCCCCGCCGCCCGCAATTGCTGTTATATAGCGGCCCATGTCGTTTCACGCCTTGCTGGGGGGCCCATTGTTTGCGCTTGCGAGCGCAGCTGGGCGAAAGCGTTCCATGTCCGCCGATCCGGAGAGCTTGATCACCGTGGTCGGGATCGGAATAGGAGTGGTTGTCGGCTTCCTTGTGCTGCTGGCCATCGTCAAGAAGTTCCTGTTCATCTGCGGACCCAACGAGATCTTGGTTTTCAGCGGCCGGCGCAACCAGATGGCTGATGGCTCCTACTCGAACTACAAGGTCATCCACGGCGGTCGCGGTTTTCGGGTGCCGTTCCTCGAGGCGGTGCGGCGTATGGACATGCGCTTGTTCCCCGTCGAGGTGGTGGTACAGAACGCCTATTCGGCGGGCGGAATTCCGCTCAACGTGCGGGCGATCGCCAACGTGAAGCTATCGTCCGATCACTTGGCGGTTCGCAACGCCATCGAACGCTTTCTCGATTATCACCCCTCGCAAATCGCGGTGGCCGCGCAGCAGACCCTCGAAGGCGTGCTGCGTGAGGTCATCAGCGGGCTGACGCCCGAGGAGGTCAACGAGGATCGGCTCAAGTTCGCCGAGGGCCTGATGGAAAACGCCCGGGACGATTTTCACAAGCTCGGCTTGGATCTCGACGTCCTCAAGGTCCAACACGTCTCCGACGACCAAGAGTATCTGGCCAACCTCGGTCGTGCTCGCATCGCCAACATGCTGCGTGACGCTGAAAACGCCGAAAACGCTGCCAACCAGGCCGTTGCCGAAGCCAAAGCGAGCGCTCGTGAGGCTGCTGAGACCGCGACCAAGCAGGCAGAGACCAAGGTGGTCATGGCCAAGAACACGGCCAACGCCGAGCTGGCCGATCTCGAAGCCAAGGCCAAGGAGACGGAGAACCAAGCGAGCATGGCCGCCGAGACCGCCCGCATGAAGGCTGAGCAGAAGCTGCAGCAGCTGCGCGCGGAGCTCGAGAAGCTGCGTCTTCAGTGCGACGTCGTATTGCCTGCAGAAGCCCAGCGCAAAGCGCGCGAGCTCAAGGCGGCTGGTGAAGCAGCGCCGGCCATCGCCAACGGTAGGGCGGCTGCCGAAGCGCTCAAGCTCGTTTCACACGAGTGGGCCGCGGCGGGATCTGCGGGCCGTGACGTCTATGTGCTGCAGCAGCTGCCGCAATTGGCGCGCGCAGCCGCCGAGCGGGTTGCCAAGTCCGATATTGGCACCATCAAGCTCGTCGCCGACGATGACGAAGCCTACGCGACGGTTCTGGCGAGCTACCCAGCAGCAGTGGCTGCAGTGCTCCGCGAGACGGGCGAAGCGCTCGGCATCGACATTGGTCGCCTGCTGGCAGTGGCGGGGGGCGACCGCGATGGCGGGGGTCCAGCTCCGCCTGAAGGGCCGGACACGCATCGCGGTGGTTTCCGTAAATCGGGGGTGTCGTCATGATCAACATCATTCTCGTTGCAGCCTTCACCCTGGTCGTCGTGGTCGGGTTCATCATCTACACGCTCGAGAACCTGCTCTTCGTGGCTACGCCCAACCAGGTATTGGTGCTCGCAGGCGGCCAGGCTCGGGTGGGCGCCAAATTGGTTGGCTACCGCGCGGTTCGCGGCGGTCGAGCAGTTCGCATGCCGCTCATCGAGTCCGTTCATTGGATGGATCTGTCGAACATCCCCGTGGACATCGAGGTACGCCATGCCTTCTCCAAGGGCGGCATTCCGCTCAACGTCCAAGGCGTCGCTCACGTGAAGCTGCCTGGTGAGGAGCCGCGGCTGTCCACTGCGGTCGAGCGCTTCTTGGGCCGCTCGCGGGCCGAAATTGCACAGGTTGCTCGCGAGACGCTCGAAGGCAACGTGCGTGGCGTGCTCGCGCAGCTCACCCCAGAGCAGGTCAACGAAGACAAGATGGCCTTCGCCAACACGCTGCTCGACGAGGCCGAGCACGACTTCGTCAAGATCGGCTTGGTGCTCGACACCCTGAAGATCCAGAACGTCACTGACGACGCCAACTACCTCAACTCGATTGGTCGTATCCGCGGCGCTGACATTCGTCGCAACGCGAGCGTCGCCGAAGCCAAAGCCAAGTCTGAGGCCGCCATCCAGAAATCCGCGAACTGGGGAGCCAGTGAGCTGGCCAAGATCACCGCCAACCTCGCCATCGCCAAGCAGGACACCATCCGCCGCATCCAAGACGCCACGACGGGCATGAAGGCTCGGATTGCCGAGGCCGAGGGTCAGGTGCGCTCTGAGATTGCCAAGATCGACGAGGACATCAAGCGACAGACCGAGCGCGCGTTGCAGGTCGAGCGGCAGCTCGACGCCGACGTAGTGCAGCCTTGGATTGCCGAGAAGCAGAAGCTCGTCGAAGAGGCGCGCGCCGATTCGGCATCCATCGTCGAGCGCGGTCGAGCGGAGGCGGAGGCCTTGCGCATGCTGGTCGACGAATACCGCTCAGCTGGAGACGCTGCCCGCGAGGTGCTGGTGCTGCAGCAGCTCATGCCGATGCTCAAGGCCATCAGCGGGGCGCAACGCAAGACGCGCATCAAGGAGTGGACCGTGCTCAGCTCCGGCGGCGACACTTCGAGCGACTTTGCGCAGAAGGCCATCAAAGTGAACGAGCAGCTGCGGGCCGCGACCGGCGTCGATCTGGCGAAGGTGGCCGGCAGGCTCGGGCGAGGCGCGCCGCCGCTGCCGCCGCCCAAGAAATGAACCGAAGAGCGTTTGACGCAACAAGACAATAGACAATGAAGCTATGCATGGTGGGTACCGGCTACGTCGGCCTGGTCAGCGGGGCGTGCTTTGCCGAAACCGGCAACGAGGTCGTTTGCGCTGACATCGACGCGTCCAAAGTGGAGCGGCTCAATGCGGGTGAGACCATCATCTTCGAGCCGGGGCTCGATGAGATGGTCGCGCGTAACGTTGCCGGCAAGCGGCTCGGCTTCACCGCCGACGTCGGCAAAGCCATCGGCGAGGCCGAAGCGGTGTTCATCGCCGTAGGTACCCCGCCGCGCTCAGACGGCGCGGCTGATTTGAGCGCCGTCGACAAAGTTGCCGAAACGGTGGCAGCCAGCGCCACCGGCGAGCTGGTGGTGGTGCTCAAGAGCACGGTGCCGGTGGGAACCAACGCCCGGGTGCGGCGGATCGTCAAGGACGCGCCGCACCCGATCCACGTGGTTTCCAACCCAGAGTTCCTCAAGGAGGGCGACGCCATCAGTGACTTCATGCGCCCCGACCGAATCGTCATCGGTTGTGACGAAAACGACGAGCATGCACGCGACGTGATGAATCGGCTCTACCATCCGGTCACCCTCAGCGCCGACCGGATTGTCTGGATGGATCCTGCCAGCGCCGAGCTCACCAAGTACGTCGCCAACACCATGCTGGCGATGCGCATCTCCTTCATGAACGAAGTGGCCTCTCTTTGTGAGAAGGTTGGCGCCGACATCCACCACGTTCGTCAGGGCGTGGGCAGCGACAACCGCATCGGGCGCAAGTTTCTCTACGCCGGACCAGGCTACGGCGGCAGCTGTTTCCCCAAGGATGTCGTCGCCTTGGCGCACACTGGCCGGGAGCACGGGGTCGAGCTCGAGCTGGCCAGCACAACCGATCGGGTCAACCAGCGTCAGAAGGGTGTGCTGGCCCGCAAGCTCAAGCAAGTCCACTTTGGAGGCGATCTGCGGGGCAAGCGGATCTGCGTCTGGGGCTTGGCCTTCAAGCCGCGTACGGATGATGTGCGCGAGAGCCCGGCGTTGCAGCTCATCGACGCTTTGCTGAGCGAGGGCGCCGAGGTACGTGGCCACGATCCGCAGGCGGCCGACAGCGTGCGCGAGGCCTACGGCGAGCGCGTTGCGCTGTTTGACGACGCGTACGAGGCAGCCGATCGAGCTGACGCATTGGTGCTCGTGACCGAGTGGCGGCAGTACCAAAATCCTGATTTTCGGCGCTTGAAGAAGATCATGCGTCAGCCCCTGTTGCTCGACGGACGCAACATTTGGTCGAGCTACGGTTTGCGTGAGCAAGGTTTCACCTACGACGGCATCGGTGTGCGTGGTTCTTGAGCTGTAGGCTGGTAGAGCGCTACCATCTGACGCACAATCTCGTGGCGCGCAGCGCGACTGCTCGCTCGGCTCTTACCTAGGGACACCACCATGAAGCTTCGCCCGATCCTTGCCGTTGCTACCGCCCTGACCTTTTTGCCCGCCACAGCCAGTGCGTTCGAATACGTGACGGTAGGCATCGGGGGCATGTTCCAAGCTGGAGGGAACTTCCTCGACAAGCCGGACGACCAGACCATCCAGCTCGCCAACGGCAAGACCGCCGCCGATCCCGAGTATCCCGGTTTTGCTGGGTTGACCCTCGGAGGTGGCGGCTTCGTCGACGTGCGCTTCATCAAGTACGTGGGCATCGAATTTGGCGTGCTCTACACCTCGGACAAAGGCGAGGCGGAGCTGAAGATCACCAACGCTGGCAACGAAGCGAAGTTCGACATCACGATTTCGCACAACGCCATCCACATGCCGTTGCTCGTCAAAGGGGTGATCCCCGGCGCGGTCGCTCAGCCGATGCTGTTCGTCGGCCCGGAGTTCGTGGTGCCGCTCGGCGATGGTGGAGATGCCGAGTGCGAGCAGACCTCCCCGCCCGCCGCAAACTGCAACTCCCTGGGCACCAAGTACATGATGCTCGACACGCCTACGTACATCATGGTCACTTTTGGCTTGGGCGTGGAGTTCAAATTGCCGCTGCCGGTGGTCGACATTCGCATCCCGCTGACCCTGCGCGGCAGCATCGATCCGGGTGTCCCAGAGACGCGCCAGCACACCGACACGCAAGATGGTCGCGCCAAGTACACCATCAACGGCAACGCGATCGAGAAGGTCGAATACAAGACCGAGTGGAAGTTCCAGGCCGCCGCCACCCTGGGCACTTCGATCCACTTCTAGAGCCGCCCGGTCTTTCGTGGTCGGCTGCGAGCGCGTGCGCGATAGGGGTGCGCGTGGTCGGGGCCGGGCCGTGGTCGTGGTTGGGTTGCTACTTCAGCGTGCAGCTCTCTACGCTGACGACTTGCCAATCATTGGCTGCAAACCAGGTTTTTCCGCGCTTCCATTGCACCCATGCGGTGTTCGCTCGCCCCCTGATCTCGACCGAGCAGGCTGCGGTGAAGCGAGGGCTCGGTCGATTTGGGTTTTCGTTTTCGAGCTTGGTTTTGAGCGCAGGTTGTTGCCACAGCCCCGCGACGAGGAGTTGCTTACGGTCCACGGTGGTGACGGGCTGCAGCGTCGTTGGGGTCGGCACATCTGCCGCCGGGCCGGCCAGAGCGCTCTTGGTTTCGTAAGCGCAATGCAATCCAGCCACTGCTTTGGGCATTGCGCAAACGAGCCCGTGCGCGTCTGAGATAATGAGCGTGAGCTCGACGTCGAGTTTCTGGCCGACGGAAGGGACGCTACCCTTGGGAGGCGGCGCGGCCTTACCAGATGAGATTCGGCGGCAAGTTGCCCCTTTGAGGACGCACTTGCGGTCCGCACACCAGGATGGCTGCTTGATCTGGCAATACTCCTTGTCGTCCACACAGCTCTGCATCACGCAGAACAGATCGCCCCGGCAGTCGCCCTTTTTGCTGCACGGCGCGCCTGGTCCAGGCTTGCTGCAACTGACGAATAGGAAGGCCGCGAGCGTCAAGCCCAACGCAGGTTTCATCCGTCGATTATGGGCGTTGTTCTGCCGGGCCGCAACGGCGCCGCAAGGTCATCAAGACCCCAACGTCGCGCAGCCTGTTCCCGGCCACATCGGCAGATTGGTCACCGGACGAACAGCCACGTCGCCAAGCAGATGAACAAGGCCACAAGAGCGTCCATGGATCACTTCACGTCCAGCTCACAAGCCCGGCGAGCAGTAGAACGGCAATGATGATGAACGCGCACACGCCAAGAAAGACCAGCTTTTTGCGTGCAGCGATGCTTCTGCGCACCTCTTTGAGGTGGGCGACTTTTTCGAGCTCCTTCTTCCGCTTGCGCGCCAGCTTCTTTCGGGCCTTCTGTCGGCGTCGTTCTGCGCCGCGGTGATCTCCACGATAAGCTGTTTCAGCAGGAGGCTCCACAGCGCGGTTTGCGTGCTCGAAAGCCGCTTCGATCCCCACTGCAATGGTCGCCAGCAGATTGATCATTTCGGCGGTTTCATCCTCATCCTCGCTCCAGCCTCGCTTGGCCAGGCGCAGGCCGGAGTCGATGGTGGTCAGCTGTAGGGGATAGAGAAGGAGCAAACGGTTGCGGATGTCTTCATCAAGGAGGATTCGCACCACATCCAGCGGGGCCGCTTCAACGACGAAATACTCGTCGAATGCTCTATCGAACAAGAGCCCATCGACGAGGAGGCCTTCGTGGTGCAGCTTCTCGTCGTGTTTGGTCTGCGGTCGCAGATCCAAAGACAGCGCGCCAGTGGCAACAGAGACGTCGATCTCGGTCCACGGTTCGTCCCCTTCGTCTCGAATCAACAGCTGGCAGGTCGTGGTCAGCCCTCGAATCTCGCCTTCGACCAGTTGGTAGTCTGGATGGAAGGTCGAGCTGTCGAGCTGTTCAGCGACCGGACCCAGGAGCCACTTGATGCTCTCGTCGTGTCGTTCTTTCCGATTGGCTTTTCGCGCAATGTGGATCCCATAGGAGCCGAGGCCGAGGAGCAGCAAAGTGAGAGGAACTGAGCTCATGGCTCACTCCCCCAGTGTGCATTCAGCTGGGCACTGCGGAGGATAGGTCTGGGTGACGGCGATGATGCGCGGCTCGAGGTAGACCGGTGGTTGCCAGTTGGCTTTGTCGTCGAGCTGAGACATGACCGGTTGATCACAGCTGCCGCTCAGGCCGAGGGCGCCCAAAGCGAAATCCTCACCCTGCATTTGCCAAGCAAGGGCCCGTTGCTCGACGGGCACGAATATCGTGCCGTCTACGCCGTGCGTGAGCGACAACGCGCTGCTCTGGCTGCCAGAAGTGGGAAGCACGACCACCGAATTTCTGCCGGCTTCGGCGATGAAGGCGAGCTGCTCGCAGGGGGCCACGGCGGGCGGCAGCAACTTCAGAGCCGTGGGGGACTCGCTGACTGGGAAGCTGCGCTGATCGAGGGATAGCTGGCTCGCTGGATCCAGCCGCAGCATGGTCCCTTCGGCTGGCATCTGGCCGATCAGTGGCGGGAAGGCTACGAGCTGGAGGTGGGTGTTCGGGTCGTTGGCAAAGCCAAGCTGCGAGGCGCAATCGAAAGCTGGCCCGACGCTCGTACTGCCTGGGGTGATGGTGACGATCTCGCCGTCGATGGCGACCTGCTTGAGCTCCAAGGTGCAGTTGGGTGTTTGGGGCATGGTCTGCACGATGTTGACGAAGCCGCCGTCGTTGGCTGGGTGATGCGTACCGATCAGACCCACGATGGTGGCGCCCGGCGTTGGAGACACTTCGAAGCTCTCGGGGATGGAGATCTGGATTCCCTCGGGATAGCCGGTGTCGAGCAGTGCCAGCTCGACACCGGTTTGGCCCGTGTTGTCAGTCAGGTAGGCCAGACGATTACGCAGCACCACCAAGTCTTGCGGCGAGCGAGGCATCAAGATGTTCTCGATGGTGGAGATGACGGTCCATTGTCCGGCATCGATATCGAAGCTGCGCACGGTCATCTTGCCGCGCCCCGCTGGCGGCACGGGCAAACTGTCAGCTTGGAATATGTAGAAGTGATCGCGCATCCCGTCGTGGGCCAGGGCCACCACCGTGGCGAACTCTTGGGTGAAGGTCTGTCCCGAGCGGGAATCGATGGCGTAGAGGACCTCTTGCCCCAAAAAGCGGCCGCCGATCGCGATGACCCCTGAAGGGGCGCTCATCGCTCCCCCTTGTCCGCCGCCGCCCCCCGCGCCGCCGCTTCCGCCGCCGCCCATGCTAGCGGTGCTGCTGCTCGAAGTGCTGGTGCTCGTCGTACTTTTCTGTGTTGTCTCTACGACCGGATCAAACTCGTTGATGACGAAGCATGCTGGTGCCGCGAGCAAGCCCGCACCTAGCGCGATCCAAATGCAGCTAGCCAATCTCATCGGGAGCGCTCCGCTGCCAAGTTTGGAAAACATAGCCCACGCCATCATCCACCTGGCGATCGCTGCTGCTGGCCAGGGTGAACCCGCTGCCAAGCTTGGGCAAGAAGGTATCGCAGTCGAAGCTTGCTTCGATCCGCGTCAGGAAGATTGGCTCGCATGAGGCCATGGTCATGGCCTGGCGATAGATTTGTGCGCCGCCGATCACGAAGATGCGTTCGACACCCTCGGCCTCGGCGGCCGCTCGTAGTGCTCGCTCGAGGTCGCCAGCGAGCAGCACATCGTCGACGAGCGGGTAGGCCGGTTGCCGGGACACGACGATGTTGAGGCGTTTGCGTAGGGGTCGAAACCGCTTTGGGATGGACTCCCAGGTCTTTCTTCCCATGATGACCGCGTTGCGTGCGCCTTCGCGCTCGGTCTCGCTGGTGAGGCGCTTGAAATAGGCCATGTCGCCGGGCAGCTTCCAGGGCAGCTGCCCATCCTTTCCGATGCCGTTTTGTGCATCGGCGGCGACGATGATTGCAAAGCTCATACCGCGATGGGGAATTTGATGAAGGGATGATGTTGGTAGCCGATTAGCTCGATGTCCTCGAAACGAATGTCGTCCACGCCTTTTTCAGCGATCTTCAACCGAGGAAGCGCCATCGGCTCACGGGTCAGCTGCTTTTCGAGGCCTTTGATGTGGTTGAGGTAAACGTGGGCGTCGCCGATTGTGTGAGTAAACACGCCGGCTTGCAGGTTGCACTCTTGGGCGATCAGCTCCATCAGCAGCGCGTAGCTGGCGATGTTGAACGGCACGCCCAAGGCCAGGTCGGCCGAGCGCTGGTAGAGCTGGCAATCGAGGCGCTCGCCCGCCACATAGAACTGGAACAGCAGATGACAGGGCGGCAGGGCCATCTTGTCGAGATCGCTCACGTTCCAAGCGCTCACCAGGATCCGCCGGGAGCTAGGATCTTGCTTGATCAGGTCGATCGCTCGACGGATTTGGTCGATCCCTTCCTCGCGCCCTTCAGCGCTGCGCGGTCCGCCCCAGGAGCGCCACTGGTAGCCGTATATGGGGCCGAGCTCGCCCAGCTCATCTGCCCACGCGTTCCAGATAGGAGTGTGCTGGGTCAGATCGTCGTTGATGTTGGTCGAGCCCCGCAGGAACCAGAGCAGCTCGCGGGCTACCGCCGCGAAGAGCACCTTCTTGGTGGTAAGCAGTGGAAAGCCTTCGCGAAGATCGTATTTGCTCTGGGTACCAAAGACGCTCAGCGTCCCCGTGCCGGTGCGATCGCAGCGCTGCTCGCCATGGTCGAGCACGTGGCGGATGAGCTCGCAGTACTGCTTCATTTCCAATCTCGCATTTCAGCAATCCTGCATTTCAGCCCGTAGCAGAATGACTATACTCCCGAGCATGTCTGACGCGAACGTGCCAGGCCTGCCCCACGACGAGCTCATCTTCGATTGGAACGAGTTTGGTCGCAAGGGCCGGATCATTCCTAAGGGGATCTCTTTTTTCGACGAGACCCTGCGTGACGGCTTGCAAAACCCCTCGGTGGCCGATCCGGGCATCGACAAGAAGCTCGAGCTGTTGCACTTGATGGCCGACATCGGCATTCACGTGGCCGACATCGGTTTGCCCGGGAGCTCGCAGCGCGCTTTCGACGACGTGCTGCGCATGTGCAAGGAGATTACGGACAACAAGCTCGACTTGCGGGTAGCCTGTGCCGGCCGCACCGTCGTCAGCGACATCGCTCCGATGATCGAAATCTCGCAGCGCGCGGGCATTGAAGTCGAGATCTATACGTTCATTGGATCGAGCCCCATCCGGCAATTTGCCGAGGATTGGGATCTCGACATGATTCTGAAGCGCTCCGCGGAGGCGATCGATACCGGTGTCAAAGCAGGGCTGCCCGTTGCTTATGTCACCGAAGACACGACCCGCTCCCGACCCGAAGTGCTGGCCACGCTCTTCAAGATGGCCATCGATCATGGAGCTTCGCGTATCTGCTTGTGCGACACCGTGGGCCACGCCACGCCCGATGGCGTCAACAACCTCATCAGTTTCACCAAGAGTGTCATCGTCGGCTCGGGCGCATCGGTCGGCGTCGACTGGCATGGCCACAACGATCGCGGCTTGGCGCTAGAGAACGCATTGTGGGCGCTCGAGTTTGGAGCCGATCGCGTTCACGGCACAGCCTTGGGGATCGGCGAGCGGGTGGGCAACGCTCAGATGGAGCTCATCCTGCTCAATCTCAAGCTGCTCGGTTTGCTCGAGGATCAGGATTTGAGCAAGCTGTTGGAGTATTGCGAGGTGGCTGCCGGCGCGGTGGGTTGGGACGTGCCCATCAATTATCCGCTGGTGGGTCGCGATGCTTTCCGTACGGCGACGGGTGTGCACGCCGCAGCCATCATCAAAGCCAAGAAGAAGGGCGACGAATGGCTCGCCGATCGCGTTTACTCGGGCGTGCCTGCCGGCATGTTTGGACGCGAGCAGGAGATCTGTATCGGCTACATGTCCGGCGCATCCAACGTGAACTACTGGTTGCGACAGCACGACATCGAGCCCACGACCGAGCTCGTCGAAGCCATTCTCGCCAAAGCCAAGACCGGCAAACACATCCTGAGCGACGAAGAGGTCCAGGCCGTAGTCGACTCTGTCGGCTAGGTCGCCTGGGAGGGCGTCGTGGGCCCTGAAAAGCTCGAGCGTTTCGCCCTGTGGCTGGCAGCGGCGGTGTGCTTGCTCTTTGTGGCGAGCTTGCGCGATCTGTCTGATGCAGCGCTTGCGGTGCGGGCCCCTGTTGCGGGCGCTCCTGCCGGTTTGGGCGAACGGGACGCGACGCTGCTGCTGAGCGTGATCGATCAAGATGGCCAAGCTGCACAGGACGTGATCGTGCGGGTGTTCTCGGTGACACCAAAGCGGGCCCATTTGGCCGCGACCGGTACGACTGGTCCCGACGGCAAGTTGGTCTTGAAGGAGCTGCCACGCGGCGAGGCTTGGGTCATTGCCCACCGTGAGGGGTTGGAGCGGAGCAGCACGCGGTTGATCCTGCAGGGAGCAGAGCGCCGTTTGAAGCTCGAGCTACACAGCGCCGAGCAGTTCGAAGTGGTGGTCGTCGACGGGTTGCAGCGACCCATCCGCGGAGTCCGGGTCAGCTTGTTTGGTGCCGATCCGTTGCCGTATTTGGCCATCACCGATCAGCGTGGTTTGGCGGCGCTGACCGGTTTGGGCTCGCCCCCCTACGTCGTGGAGGTCAACGCCATGGGCTTTGGGCGCAAGCTCGTTCAGCGGCTCACGCTCGAAGACTCCCCGCTGTTCATCAAGCTCAACGCGCTCGGCAGACTCGAGATCGAAGTGCGCGATCAAGAAGGACGCCCTGCGGCAGGAGCCAAGGTATTGGTGGCGGGCTCTTCGCTCTGGCCCGCTCGTAGCGCCCCCACCGGTCCGGACGGTCACGTGACCATCAGTGGTCTCGAGCGCGGCTTCTACGATGTTCGTGCTGAGAAAGGCACCTTGATCAGCGACACCGAAACTGGGGTGTTGCTCGAAACTGGCGAGAGCAAGCAGCTGAAGCTCGGCCTCGTGCCGGGCGCGCATGTTCGGGTGCAGGTTCGCGATGGCTCCGATCCGGATTCCAAGCCAGTGGACAATGCCGACGTGGCACTGGTCGAGGGGGGGATCTCCTCGTTCCCGCGCTATGGCCGAACCGATCCCAAGGGCGTGGTGGTGCTCGGTCCCATCGTTGGCAGTCACGCCACCGTATCGGTACAAGCTGACGGCTTCGTCCCTCGCAGCGCAGTGCCGCTCGCAGAAGGTCAGATTGCGATCACGGTGGTATTGCGTCGCGGCGGGGTGCTCACTGGGCAAGTGGTCGACGATCGGGACTACCCAATCGACGGCGCCCGGCTCGAAGTGGTCGGACTCGATCTCGACGGCATGCCCATCGTCGAGAGCAGCAGCTTCGCGGGTTTTCGTGAGGCGCATTTTGCTTTTGCGCTCCCCGGGGCCACACCGCTCATTCCAGCCGGGGAGCTCGGCGTCATGCCCGTCGTGCCGGACATCCCCCAGCAAGGCAGTGCGCTGGTCGTGGGAAAGAGCGAGCGGGGCCGGACCGCATGGGTATCGCGCCGTGATGGGCATTTCACGCTCAGCCCAGTTTCGCCAGGCCGCGTGCGCATCGTTGCGCACCATCCTCGATACGTCGAAGCGATGAGCGAAGCGGTACAGCTTGCTCCCGGAGGCAAAGCCGAGATCAAGTTGGTCATGCGCCGCGGTGGCATGCTCGAAGGACGCATCCTGGAGCAAAACCGCCAACCGGTAGCCGGAGCGCGGGTGGAAGTAACTGCGCAGATCGGCACCGACGAGCGCGTGACCTACTCGGCCGATGACGGCAGCTTCGCCTTCGCGGCGCTGGGCAAAGAGGTCATCCTGTCGGTGGCGCGGCCCGATTCGCCCGAGCATGCGGTGGTCCGGCTGCCGATCACCATCGAGGAAGACCGCAGGCGCGAGATCGAAATCGTGCTGCCCGAGCCGCGGGCGAGCGTCAGCTTCCGCGTCACTGATGACCGAGGCTACCCCATCGATCGGGTGCAGCTGCATGTCGCCTCGCTCGAGCCTGACACGCCGCTACGCAAGACCCTGTTCACCAACGATGGCGGACAAGCCATCTTGGCCGATGCGCGCGGATTGCCCCTACGGGTGTCGGCGAGCCGCCGTGGCAAAGCCCCTTTGGTTTTGCAGCTCGAGAGCGCGCAGGCCGAAGTCGTTTTGGCGCTGCAATTGCCATTGTCGCTCATCGGTCGCACTGTCTCGCGGGCGGGTGGAGTCGCTGGCGCGGCGGTCACGTTGCTCACTCCAATGGGTGCACGCCAGGCGAAGACCGATGCGGAGGGAAACTTCGTCATCGATGATCTGGCCGCGGGACTCGGCCGGCTGATGGTAGTCGCCAAGGGCTTCGTCACCGAAGAGCGCGAGCTCATGTTGGTCGATCAGGGTCACCAGCGCCCATTCGATGCAGGGCGCATCGAGCTACATCCGGCGGGCGCGGTCGAAGGTCTGGTCGTCAACGAAGAAGGCCACCCAGTAGTCGGAGCGCACGTGGCGGCTGGCCGCGTGCCCACCTATTTGCCCATGGGCGCATTGCCCCTCGGCGTGGTAGCCACCGATCGGAAAGGGCGATTCGTGTTGCGCGATCTCGCCGCCGCCGAGAACGTGCTCATCGAGGCCTTCAAGGTGGGCTTCGGCCGCGACGCGAGCGAGCCCATCAAGATCCGCGTTGGGGAAACCACCAAAGACGTGCGCATCGTGCTTCGTGAGGATCCCGAAGCCACCAGCGACATCTTCAAGGCGGCGGCGAGCCTAGCCGTAACCCTCAGCGAAGCGCCCGGCGGTATCATCTTCGCCCACGTGCCCTTTGGCGGCGAAGCGCAGCGGGCAGGTATCCTACCCGGCGATCTGCTCCTTGCGGTGGACGGCGTGACGGTACGCTCATTGGGTCACGCCCGCCGCCGGCTCACCGGTCCCCTCTCTCAAGACATGGTCCTACGCCTAGCCCGCCCCCCCAACGCCCGCTGGGCCATACGTCTGCGCCGCGAGCGCCTCCGCCGCTAACAAAACAGGGACGGGGTTCAGCGACCCGGTCCATTTACAACATGCACATCGTTGGCTAGAACCCAACAATGATGAGAACCGCAGCGCTGCTCACGTGTTTGATTGTCCTGGGCTGCGACAGCAAGCCCAGCAACGACGCCCCGGCACCTACGACATCGGCGACAGCAGCTGCGGGCCCGTCGGGACCTGGCGTCTACTTCGTGCTCGAAAACCGCGGCGTGGTCGCGCTGCAGGACGGGAAGTTCCGCCAGCTGGGTGAAGCCGAAGAAGAAGCGAAAGACAGCCGGCGGAGCAAAGCGCCCAGCCTCGAAGCGTAAGGGAACAGCGACGGGCAGCATCACCGGCGGCACCGCCTCGGATGAGGCGCTCTTTCTCACCGGCACGAGCGGGATCTGGCGTTTCGCCAAAGGGCGCCTCGAACAGATCGGCGACAAAGATGGAATCGGTTCGGTGTTTTCCTACGCGGCGACCAGCGATGGCACGCTTTGGGTTGTCAGCAAAAAGAAGCAGGCGGTAGCCGCCCACAAAGACGACAAGTGGACCGAGCACGCTATCGCGAGCATGGGGGCCGCTGGCGAGAAGCTCCGCACCGTTGGGGTGGCCGCGGACGGCAGCGCCATCGCGTTCACCGACAAAGCGATTCGCGCGCTGCAGGCGGGGACGTGGAAGAAGCTGATCGAGCTCGAGCCCAAGGAAGATTCCGGACGCGTCGTCAGCAACGGCAAGCACAGTTGCGTCGTGACCAAGAAGCGCGTGTTTCGCTACAGTGACGGGACGCTCACGCTGTTGTTCGAAGACAAGGCGAAGTACCCGGGACCTGGGGTCGCCCTGTCACCCGCTGGCGTTGTAATCGTCACCTCATCTCGAGGCGCAAAGCGATATGAAGGGACCAAAGGCAAAGCGGTCGCGGGCATTCGCAAGAAGCTCTATCGCAGCGTCAGTGCTCCTGACGGCGCGCTCTACGGCATCGATGGCTTTCCCGGTACCGCCATCGTGGCCATCACACCGGACGGCAAGGTCACGCGCCATCCTGTCAGCTACAAGATCGACGAGCTGACTGTCGATGGACGTGGACGTGTGTGGGCGGCCTCGGAGCTCGGGCCGCTGCTGCTCGAAAGCGGCAAGATCCACTACTGGGCCAACGGCACGATCCCCGAGATCAGAGACGAGGTCGACCACATCATCGTCACCGGCAAGGGGCCGGATCTGCCCGAGGTCAACACCAAGCTGTTCACCCTGAAAGGACGTGCGGTCGACAGCGCGGGCAAACCGCTCGCGGGCGCCAAGCTCGAGATCTGCAAGAACGCCTCGCTCACCTACTACGGCCCGACTCCATGCAACGGCAAGCACTTCATTCGGCGCGCTACGAGCGCAAAGGACGGCACCTTCGAGCTGACCAACATTCCACGTTGGGGTTGGAGCCTCATGGGCGGTCACAAGAACAAATGGTACTTCAAGAATTACACGAGCAAGGTCAACGACGATCGCGTGATCCAGCTGGATGATCTGACGTTCTGAGCTTTGCTCGGACTAGCGGTGCTAATGAAGCGAAATCGACGTAGGGGCGGGTTTATCCGGGTTAATCCGGTTAATCCCCGCCCGCAACGGCCGCATTTCGCGTAGCTATGGGCGGGATAAACCGCCCGAGATGCCCCGGCGACTCTGCGTTTTGAGACGGCCTCTTTGCGCCCTCCCGCAAGCGCGGAGATCCCGCGAATGGTCCGCGTGGACGGGGCGAGCGGTTGGTGTTGCGCGGCCTCCGGATCGGGCTTGGCCGCGGCCCTGAGGCTCGTCATGGCGCCCCGCCGCATGGGGAATTGGTGGCGTTGATGCGGCAGCTCGCCGGGGCCGTCGCTGCGCGACGCGTATGCCCCAGCGAGCCCATGGCCTCGTGGTGACCATCAGCGCCCCGCTTCCTGTCGAGCAGCTGGCCGTGTGGCGTTGCCTGCGCACTCCCTCCGGTC
>CAZRGL010000163.1:0-18835 GCA_964599485.1 uncultured Polyangiaceae bacterium | reverse complement strand
AGGTTGTTCTCCACCGTCCAGCCGTGATACTCGCCGTCGAAGCAGCCGATCCCCTGCAGCGGGCCGCGCAGCGGTTGGTCCGGGTCCTCGCTGTTGATGATGATGTTGCCCCGCAGCGTCACGCCCACCACCATGGCGAATAGGCCGAGTGCTCCCATGAAGTTGAGAAAACCCCAGCCGGTCAGCCCGCACCAAACCAACAACAGGCCGCTGAGCCCGAGCAATGGCGACTTGCGCATGCCCCAGAAGAGCACCGCCAATCCTGCCGGCAACAGCGCCAGCATGACCGCCGCGGCCACTTTCACTGCAGACACGGCGCTCATGACGGTCATGAACAACGCCGCAATGAGGTACATCGACATGTACGGCACAGCGAAAGGCTGCAGCACGAACTGCTCGCGGAAATGGAACGACGGATCCCAGTAGTTCTTGATGATGGCGGCGTTGGCGGCGTGAAAGGGCAGATCCGTCATCATCGGATAGCGGGCCACCAGCAGCGGACCGGCAATCACCCAACAACAGACCGACAGCGCCAGCGCCCAGGCGGCCGCTTCGGCAGGACGCCGCCACGCGCGACGCCAAAGTCGCCCAAGCCGGCCGCTACGCAGCATCACCGTTCACTTTCTGTTGCCCCTCGAATGAAGGTAACGCCGTCATTCAGGATCGAACAGGGGTCTGTTGCCTCCTGAATGACGGCACGGCCTTCATTGATTGCCCATCAGCTCTCCGGCTGCTCGGCGATCCGCTGACCGAGACCGATGACGATACCGCCAGGAGCACGGAAGAAGATCTCGCGCATGCCGTAGAAAGCGGTGCGCGGGCCGACGAGCACCTGGTCGCCGAGCCGCTTGATGTAAGTGTCTAGGTCGTCGACCTCGATGTAGAGCGACGCGCCGCCGCAGTGAAACTCGTCTGCAACGAGCGAAGCCTCGTCCTTGAGGGCGCTGGCGCGGCTCTGCAACATGACTTCCACGGCGCCGTTTTGCAGCATGACGAATCCGAGGGCGTCACCTTCGGGGATCTCCATGGCCTTGGTGAAGCCGAGGTGCTCAATCCAGAATTCGAGGCAGGGCTCGATCTGCTCGACCAGCAATACAGGGGTGAGTTTCTTCATGTTCGCTCCTTCGCGGCTGCGATAGCGTGGCAAGCATGTCGCTAATAGAGGATTTCGAGTCCGCTCAGAAACGCATCAACACGCTGTCGGCTGCCCCGCCGCCCAGCACCCTGCTGCAGCTCTACGGCCTGTTCAAGCAAGCCAAAGTCGGCGACGTCGAAGGCAAGCGCCCAGGGATGCTCAACGTCAAAGGGCGCGCCAAGTACGATGCCTGGGCAGAGCGAAAAGGCACCAGCAAAGACGACGCGATGCAGGCCTACATCAAGCTGGTCGACAGTTTGGTCGGCTCTTGACGACTCACAGGCAAGCCATCATCGCTCGACGCCGGCGACTTCTCGTCGCGACGTTTGCTGCGGCCAGCTTGTCCTGTGAAGCGCGCCCGGCCACCGTTGCATCAGTCGAGCCGCCGCCTGCCACGAGCCGAACAGCACCGCCCCCGCCGTTGGACACCGATGGCGACGGTGTGGACGATGCCGAAGACGGCTGCCCCGCTGAGCCAGGTGTGCCAGCGGGATCCAACAGGGCGCTGGCGGGCTGCCCGGCGCCGCAGCTTTGCTTGAGCATCGCGCTGGAATCCACCATCCAGATCACGGCGCGAATCTACTTCGATCGCAACCAAGCCACCGTTCCCGAGCGGAGCAAGAACGTCCTCGACGATGTAGCGACCGTGCTGCGCGAGCAGCCGAAGATGATCGTCGAACTGCTGGGCCACCAAGAGGCGTCAGAGCGCGCTGACATCGCCGCCGCACGGGCACATGCGGTGCTCGAGTACCTCGTAAGCAAAGGAGTCGACCGCGCCAATCTGAAGACAACGAGGGCAGCGCTCGACCCGCCCGCAGCGGACGGCGGCGTCACCGATCCCGACGAGATCCGTCGCGTCTCCTTTCGTATCGTCGGTCGCTAGGAATACCGCCCGGCGCGGGAGGGATAAACCCGAGATGCCCCTTCGGGTGAATGACCACACAACGGCGCGGGCGGGGGTAAACCCGGGTAAACCCGGGTAAACCCGGGTAAACCCCGCCCCTACATCTGAGCCCGCCGCATTCACGCGGCACATTGCCCGTTAGGGGCGGAAGAACGCTTCTATTGCTGTTTCGTCGGCAACGTCGTCAAAACGCAGCTCCACTTCATCGGCCGAGCTGGCGCCGAGACCACGCTCGACGGCGCTGACGATCTGCGGCAAGGACCAGGCCGCAGTCGTGGTGAGCAGCTCGTAGGCGGCGTCGGGCTCATCGACCTCGGTGCGCGACAGCTCGAGCTGCAACACGGCAGCCGCCGCGGCATCGAGGGCGACTCGGTCGCGGCTCGCCAAAACCAACCCGGGCGAGGTCTGGACCCGCTGGGCAGTAACACCATCAGGGCCTCCGTTGATGAGCGCCGTGCGCGCGTCGATGATGGCCATCATCGGTGAGAAGGCTCCGTTGAGCACGGCGATGTTGGCCGACAGCGTCTCGGGTGTTTTTCCGCTGGCGTGCATCAGCTGGCGCGAATCGTCACCGATGGCGCCGACGAAGTTCTTCATCGAAAGCGAAAAACCGCACAGGTCGTGATTCTTGCAGACGGCCAAGTCGATCAGGTGATCGGCCTCGGCAATCTTGCGCATCACCTGGATGCCGCCGCCGTCTTTCCAGGTTGGCTCATAGCCCGCCGGCTGCTCGAGCAACCACTCGGCGGGCGCTTTGGCTGGCGCAAGCGCGGCATAAGCTTCGTCGGCACCTGCCTCGAGTGCAGCTTCGCCGATCCCCGTGGTCTGAAAAACCGACTGCGTCGCACCCTGGTAAAAGGACCGGTCGCCCACCGTGACGTGAACCGGTGCCTGCCGCTTGGCGGCCGCTATGACCGCAGCGATCATGTCGTGCTCCGACACAATCGCCGGCTTGTTGAGCGTTGCGCCATGCACCGCGTTGATCTTGATGAAGACCAAGTGGCCAGCCCCGATGGCTTCGATGCCGCCAGCCAGAGCAATTGCGAAGGCTACAGCGTCATCAGCGTCCTGCCGCTGCACGATAGCCACAGCCGACTTGCCATCCGTCAGCGGCACCGGAGGATAGGCCGGGCCAAACTGCGGCTCTGCGTCGTCGCTACTTCCCCCACAGCCAGCTCCGAGCGCTAGCACCCCCGCGGCCTGAATGAACGTGCGTCGGTCTAGCTTGTCTCGTTTCGGCACAGCCTGGAGGTTAGCCTGATTTGAGAGGTTGCGGGACGGACAAACTGCGCAGCAAGCCGGCGGCTGGCCTATGCTCGCGACGCTTCGGACCATGCGTTTTAGACTCACTGAGCCAGCGCGCTGCGCGCACGACGGCCTCCCACTCGTGGGCAGGCTCGAGCACAAGTTGTCGCTCGCGCTGGTCGTCGTCGCCACGGTTTGGTTCGGCTTGGTCGCTGCCTGGGAGATGTTCGGTCCCCTGCTTGCGGGTCACTACGCCTCTTCGGCGAGCATGGGGATCATCGGCGACAACATGCTGCGCTGGGGCATCGCTGGACCGGTGTGGGCTTACACGGCGCATGCTCCGCCGCCGTCGATGTACTACTGCCATCACCCTTGGGGGATCTTCTGGACGACTGCAGCGCTGATGAAGCTGCTCGGTCACCACGACTACCTGTGTCGGCTGGCGCCAGTGCTCCTCAGCACCGCAACACCGGGGCTGCTGTTTGTGCTGGGCCGCGCGATTTGGCGTCCGGCCGCCGGAGCATGTGCAGCGGCTGCCTTCGTGGTGCTACCCATCACTTTGGCCTTCGCCAACTTCAACGCGCTCGAGGTCCCGGTCATCACCTGGTCGCTCGTCGGTCTGTGGGGATTCGTCCGGCATTGCCAAACCCAAAAGCGCCGCTACCTGGTGGCCAGCTTGCTGGGACTAACCATGGCCATGCACGCCGACTGGCCTGCCTATGTGCTGGTCGCGGTCATGCTCGGTTTCGGGTTGCCCTTCGGCATCATTTGGCCGCGCCCCTTCGGACGGGTGCGGCCGCGCCCCTTCGCTCGCTGGTGGGCTTTGACAGCCAGCCTCGCCGTCGGCAGCGCGGCTATCTACTTGGTGTTGTTCCACCAAGCCGGCAAGCTTCCCGACCTGTTGCGCAGCTACGGGCAGCGCTCGCGCGGCGCCGAGGCTCCACTAGCCGCGGTGCTCGCCAGTCGGCGTTACTGGATTGAGTTGAGCTTCACCCCCATCGCCATCGTCGTCGGCAAGATCGCCGCGGTTCTGTGCGCGCTGAGGTTTCTGTTGCTGCGCAGCCGACACGAGCTCATCGCACTAGCGCTGCTGGCCATGGCCAGCTTTCAGTACTTGGTATTCCGCCAAGGTGCCGACGTGCACATCTACTGGCCCCATTACTTCGCGGTGTTCTTCGCGCTCGGCGTGGGCGCGCTCTGTGCAACCATTTTGGGGCTCGCGGCAACTTGGCAACCACGCCGCCCGACGGCCGCTTTGGGCTTGACCATGGCAGCCATACTGCTCGTGCTGCTAGCCATAGTTCGCGACGCCGTGCCTGCGCTCGTCTACGCCCGCGGCACTGGCGGGCGCTTCAATGAGAAGGGCCTGCTCATCCACTCCGACGGGGCCAAGACAGCGTTCCTGCGTTGGCTCGAGCCACAGCTGGCAACCAACACGAGCGTACGCATGCACATCGGCATGAAGACGACTTGGGCGCAGGTGTGGAGCCTCAATCGACGAATCGTCAAGGCCAACCGGCCGCTTCCCAAAGCTAACAAGGGGCCCGGCAAGAAGAAGGCCGCCAAACAACGGGCCAGCGTATACCTCGCCGACACGCGCTTTCTGCTCGACCCACTGCAAGCCAAGCTAGCCCAAGAGCATCAGGTCGTGGCTGTCGGTCCTTTTTGGTTGGTGCGCAGCGATACGGACAAGGGGCCCATTGACGCCTACGCCATCGTAGAGCGCGAGCCGAATCTGCTGCAGTGGTACTTGCTCTCTGGCACCGAGCCGCAGCGCAGCGTGGTGGCCGACCCGTACCTCACCTGGGAGCTGCGCACTCACTATGGACAAGCTTCAGCAGCAGTTGTCCCCGCAATGCCGCCGGCCAGCTTCGAGCAACGTCGCATCGCCCACAACATCGCTGTTGCACGAGGCAACTCAGCGCAAGCCGCGGAGCTGCTAGCGCAAATCAGAAGAGAGCTCAAGCCGCCTGCTGCGCGATTCGACGATGGCACCGAGCTACTCGGAAAGCGTTATGCGGCCGGTGCGCGCCCGATGCTCACCTTGCTGTTCCGCGCCGCAGCACGTTCGACCCACGACGTGCAACCGGTGGTGCGCTCGCGAGTGATTTCGGCTGCGTCATGGTCGACCACCATGGCTGACCGCAGGGTGCGCGAGGTAGCCCTTCCCATGGGTCTCGCTCCCATTCGGTGGCGCCGCGGCTTTGTCTACGCCGACGAAATTCCGATTCGGAAGCGCCCAGGAACAGAGATTTTCGCGCTCGGTTTCCGGAATCGAAAGGGCAGCAAGCGGTCCAAGAACAAGCCCCCACGCCTATCTTCAGGCAAACCGGTGATCGAGGTGCTGCGGCTCGACTGACAGCTGAAACTGCGGCACTTTTCCACTGCAAATATTTCGCTACCAAAGGTCGAGGACTCAGTGCAGCATGGGGGTTCGCGCTTTTTGCCGACCTGCGAAATGATTGCGGTTTTTGGTACTGCGCGCCAGTTGCGACGACACGCCGCGACCGCTATTTTCTAAGCAGAACACTCAGGGGGGCCCTCGAGGCCAGATGTCCACCGACTCGTCCATCGTCGCCGAATACGTAGCTGCGCTAGGGCGATCACATACCTACAACCCCTTTCGAAACCTCTACGTGTTGTTCGGGTTTCTGTGGGGATGCTCGTTCCCTGCTTTGATGCTGCTTGCCCATCTGGGCGGCAACAGCGGACCGCTCGACACACTGAGCGCGTTCAGCCAGCACCCCATTAATTATGTCTTCTTGAGCTTCCCCATTTTGTTCTCAGTGGTCTTCGGCGCAATGGGGACCATCCGCCACGACAAGGACTGCGCGATCGAGGAGTGCATCGCCGGGCTCGAGGCTGCGGTGGAGGCGCGCACGCTCGAGCTGCAGCGAACCAATGAGCAAGCGGTCCTGGCGCTGTCGCGCGCCATCGAAGCCAAGGATCCCTACACCCATGGGCACTCTTCGCGGGTGTGGTCATTTGCCAAGCGCGCCGCCGAGCAGCTCGAGGTGTCGGACAAGGACATGGAGGTGTTGCGCCTCGCTTGCTATCTGCACGACGTCGGAAAGATCCGAATCCCAGGACGTATCCTGAACAAGCCCGGCCCTTTGTCGGACGAAGAGTGGCGCATCGTCCAATTCCACCCGGTCCATAGCGAGCGAATCGTCGCCCCGATCGAGGCCTTCCGCGAAGTAGCCAAGTTGATCCACAGCATCACGAGCGCCACGATGGCGCGGGCTACCCGGACGGGCTGCGCGGCGATCAGATCCCGGTGCTCGCTCGCATCATGTGTGTGGCGGACACCATTGACGCAATCACCTCCGATCGACCCTATCGCAAAGCGCTAGCCGATCAGGTCGCGATAGAGGAGCTCAAGCGCTGCTCTGGACTGCCATTCGATCCCTCGCTCGTACCCCAAAACAAGACCGAAGGATGTGAGCAGTTCGACCCCAAAATAGTCCAAGCGCTGCTCGATGGCCTGCAAGCCAATCCCGTCAGTGAGCAAAGCCCTGGCGAGCAGGCACCTTCCGCCGAAGACGTCATCGTGCGTGCCTTCATCGAAGCCGACGACCGCGCTGCAGGACAATCCGCTTAACGATCCACAATGCTTGCGTAGCGAGCCGCGCGACCCCATTGTGCGGCAGTCCGAAGGGAGCCCGCTCGATGCATGTCACCCGCCCATGTCGCGACGGCCTGATCGTCTTCGCTGAGACCGTCCAACTGAGTGCCCAAACACAAATCCACGTCGAGCAAGTCGTTGCTGCATGAGGCAAATGGCGCCAATGCAACTCGTTCTAGAACGACTACTCGCTGTCGTCTCCTGTTTGGCGCTACTCACTGGTTGCGCCAGCGGTCAAGGGCGTCCCTGCTCACCCCACTCCGCCCCGCGCCGGCGGTTGCGACCCCGGGCTGCGCTGCTGCGACTCCGCAGTGAGCTGCATCAGCGGTGCCTATAATCCCAACAGCCCCGGCCGGTCCTGCCCAGCCAACTACGAGTGCCAAGAGCGTTGCCCCTCCCCGCCCCCCTCAGCGCACCCCGGCCCTTAGTCAACTTAGCCACCCTCTTGTCCGAGTAGGTGTGCATCTGATCGTCTGATCGAACCCATCTCTTCCCTATCCCTCCAACTTGTGGACATTCCGGTTCACCTTCTCGAAATCAAATGACTCGGCGGGAAACTTCTCCTGGTAAGCGCGGAACACGAGCGGACAGCGCTCCTCATACTTGCACTTCCTGCAGTGCTTGTGCCGGTACAGACCGACCACATCATCCGCTGGGGGAGGCGGGCTGTATTTGACATTGCGGCATTGGAGAATTGCCTCGTCCAGCCGGCACGGGGGGATTTGACCCAGCACGAGCATCTTGCGGCTCCCTTGATACTCTTGAACGAACTTCAATATCTCTCGATTCAGCTCGGCAAAGGTTGCGAAGAGGTCGGCGATGCTGGGATTGACGGTGAAGTGTGCTTGCTCAGGGATGAAGAAGACCACCGTGAAGCTGCCCGAGCCGATCTCATCGAGGAGAAACCTCGCGACGCCCATCAGATCTTTGACGTTGTGCCGGGTGGCAACAAAGTTCACCGAAAAGTCCATCCCTAGCTGCTTCAAATTCCGAATCGCGTCGGACACTAAGGACAGAGCCTCGGTGCTGCCAGTCAGCTTGCGGTAGGTCTCCTGATTATCCGACAGATAGGTGATGGTGAAGCAGGAGACGTGCTCTGACAGGCGCCGGGCGAAATCTAGATCAGCGAGTCGAAGACCTGGTGAGATGAGAGACACCTTCTTGCCGTTCGCACGGCAGATCTCGAGCAGCTCGAAGAGGCGATCGAACTCGAGAATGTCGTGGGCGGCCAGCACCACTTCGTCGGCTTGGATCGTCGGAAGGACGAAAGCAAACTCTTCGACGATGGTGGCAGATTGAGTCGTCTGCCGCTCGGTGCTCTTGCGCTCGCGACGCTTGCTGACGAAGTAGCTCAAGGCACCACGTAACATGCTCATCCGGCTCGCGCTCTGTCGTAGCTCCTCTTGATGACGCTGGGCTCGAACGATGCCTTCGGGGCAGAAGACGCAAGCGAGGCGACAATCCACCGGGAAAATCATAATGTCGCCGTTTGGGATGACGGTAACGTGCCTCATCTTGGCACCATAGCATCGGAATTTTTTTGAGGCAGGAGTCCTCCCTGCACCACTTCGAACACACTGAATGCTGGGCGGCGGAGCTCGGCGAACCTCCGCATTACATCCACGAGAGCACCGACTCACCGAGCTGGCCGCGCATCAGCCACGAACCTAGTACCAGTGCTTGGAGCGAATTATACTCCGGACAGGATGAGTGATCCCGACCCTCCTGAGGAGAAGAAGCCCAGCAGTCGGCTGATCTACAAAGTACCGCTTGCGTTCTTGGTGTTCCTCTTCGCCCTCGAAGCGCTCGTTCGCATCATCAAGCCCCAGCCCCGCATTCAGATGGTGCGGCCGAATCCGAACTTCCTGGTTTACGAGGCGAGCGGCGCAGTTGTCTGGCACGAGCTGGATCCCGAGCCGCGCTGGAACAACCGCTGCCGTGTACGCCACTCCAATGCGCGCAGCGTGCTCATCTTCGGATCGTCCATCTTCTACGGTTCCAGGCTGGAAGCCGAGCAGGCATTCTCCCACCACTTGCAACGTTTGCTCGACGAACGATTAGGCACCGGTAGTGTCTGCGTGTCCAATTTCGCGCAGCCCGGGTACGGGGCTGCCGGCAACCTGGCTGTTGCGCGGGGGGTTTTGCCCAGAATCCCCGGGTCGGTCGTTCTATGGCAAATCTGGGGAGGCGACAGCAGCGACTACCGTCTGCTCGGCGACACCGCCTATGCCGTCGACCGTATCGTCGTTGGCGAAGATGGCTACCCGCTCGGTTTCGGGCTATCGGGTCCCTTGCACCGATGGCTATTCCGAAACTCTAGTCCGTACCAATACGCGGTGCTTTCGTTGGTCCCCAAAGCCGATGATGCAAAAGGCGAATTCGCATACCGTGACCGAGTGCTGCCGTTGCTGGATGATATGCTCAAGCTCGCACAGACACACCATGGCATCGTCGGGTTGTTCATGGCGCCGTTCCTCGACAAGCCTTTTCGCGAACAGATCGGCGAACGCGCACTCTTTGGTCCTAAATGGGGTAGCCAGAAAGCGGCAGCGCAATGGGCCGACGCTCACGGAGTGGCACGGGTGGAGTTGGCGGAATTGCTCGTCAACGAGGATTATCGCGCCATCCGAATGGACCCATGTTGCCATTACAACGCCGTCGGACACGAGGTCTTGGCCCGAGTGATGTTGCCTCGGACGCTCGCCCTCCTCGACGTACCGGGTGCAGGTTGACACCCAAGTACGTGCTCGGAGTGTCGGCCTTTTATCACGACAGCGCAGCCTGTCTGGTTGCTGATGGAGCGATTGTCGCTGCGGCGCAAGAGGAGCGCTTCACCCGCGTCAAGCACGACGCCCGCTTTCCAGAAGCGGCGATTCGCTATTGCCTCGATCACGTGGGCATCGAGCCGCGGCAGCTCGACTACGTCGCCTTCTACGAGAAGCCTCTACTGAAACTGGATCGACTCATCGAGACCTACCTCGGATACGCCCCGCGGGGGTTCCGTTCTTTCCTCGCGGCTATCCCTACCCTGCTGGGCGTCAAGGTACACGTTGCCCGAGAGCTGGAGCGGGTGCTCAAGGGCTTTGACCGGCGCTGGATCTACCTGGAGCATCACCTCTCGCACGCCGCCAGCGCATTCTTTCCGTCCCCTTTCTCCGAAGCGGCCATATTGACTTTGGATGGAGTAGGTGAGTGGTCGACTGGAACCATCGGAATTGGCCGCGGAAGCAAGATCGAGATGGTACGCGAAATGCGCTTTCCTCACTCCCTTGGCTTGCTTTACTCAGCTTTCACGCAACACGCGGGTTTCAAGGTGAACTCGGGCGAGTACAAGCTGATGGGGCTCGCGCCTCACGGGGAGCCGCGTTTTGCGGACATCATCCTGGACGAGCTCGTCGCGCTCGAGAAGGACGGCTCGTTTCGCTTGAACCTCGACTACTTCGACTACTGCGCGGGGCTCAGCATGACGAATAGGAGGTTTGCGGATCTTTTCGAAGGGCCAGCGCGAGCCAACGAAGCCCCGATCACCGACAGGGACCGAGATCTGGCTGCGTCCATCCAGGCAGTGACCGAGGAGATCGTGCTTCGCTGTGCAAAGTACGCTCGCAGCGTGACCGGCGCGCGCAACCTCTGCCTTGCCGGTGGGGTCGCTCTGAACTGCGTAGCAAATGGCGCCATCCGCCGAGCGCGGCTCTTCGACGGAATCTGGGTTCAGCCCGCCGCGGGAGACGCTGGCGCGGCGCTCGGCGCTGCGCTGTTGGTGTGGCACCAGCTGCTAGACAACGCACGCAAAGGGGGAGTGGATCGGCAATCTGGCTCATTCTTGGGACCATCGTTCGACGACGATGACGAAATCGCGGCTGTGTTGAGAGAGGAGGGTGTGGTCGGCGAGCATTACGCGGAGGAGGATGCCTTGTTGACTGAAACGGCAAGGTTGCTTGCAGGTGAACGCGTGGTTGGGCATGTCCACGGGCGCATGGAGTTCGGGCCGCGTGCCCTGGGAGCCCGGTCGATCCTCGCCGATCCGCGGTCGCCGAGCATGCGCGACCGAATCAACGACAAGGTAAAGTACCGCGAGGCCTTCAGACCGCTCGCGCCCAGTGTGCTGAAGGGAGCGGCGAACGATTGGTTCGAGCTCGATCCTGGCGATGAAAGCCCCTACATGGTTGCCGTCGCCCCGCTCCGAGAAGACAAGATGGCCCTCGTGCCTAGCGTCGTTCATATTGATCGCTCATCCCGCGTCCAGACGATCGATCCAATCGTTCATCCTCGCTTCCACCGCTTGCTCAGCCATTTCGCGGAGCAAACCGGCTGCCCTATGCTCATCAACACCAGCCTCAACGTTCGGGGCGAGCCGCTCGCGTGCACTCCCAGGGATGCCGTCCGCTGCTTCCTCGGAACCGACATGGACGCTCTGGTGGTTGGTAACCACCTACTGAGGAAAGAGGCACAACCCGAAAGCGTTTGCCGAGCCAGGCGGGACCATCACCGGCAGTTTGCGCGCGATTGAGAGGCGGATTTGTTCGACATCAACTGGACGCCCGAGTCCACAACTCTGCGCCGCTTCGGTTTGCTAGTTGTATTGGTCTCATGTGCGGTGAGCGGATGGGCTATTTGGCAAGGTTCTATTTTGGGCGTGTCACTTCAGAATGGCGGGGGTGCGACATTGCACGTGGTGACCTCTCTCGTCGCTGCATACGCTATTGGCGCCAGCATTGCCGCTCCGCGTATCCTTCTGCCTCTTTACTGGCTCCTTTTGGCGATTGGTCTACCGGTTCGCTTCGTGATTGGCCCGGCGCTGCTCGCTGCTGTGTTCTTTGGCATAATCACACCTGTGGCCGTCGTCTCGAGAGCGTTTCGGCGTGACCCCCTTAGACGGGGAGGGGCAGAGGCGCATGGGACCTACTGGATCGAGCGCTGTCAGTCAGAGGATCCCGAAGACTACTTTCGTCCGTATTGACCTATGACGTCTCCCGAGCCAAACCCCAATGAGGACAAGCTGCGTGCCCACGCGACGCGAAAGAAACGAGCGCTGTGGCGGGATGTCGGGGCATTCCTGGCCTCAAACAAGAAGTGGTGGCTCTTACCCATTCTATTGGCCTTGGCAGTGGTCGCGGGGCTTGCGTTGTTGAGCAGCTCGCCCCTTGCCCCGTTCATCTACCCACTGTTCTAGTCCTTGACTGGGCTCCGGAAGCAGACGGTTCCTCCCTGAAACCCACCAAAGGGGAGAACTTCGTTGACGGCAGCAGGCTAGGGTTCCCGAGCGCAGCGAATTCCGACGCCTTCTGAGCGTTTCGACGGGTCGCTGCCGGGTACGCGCCTGGCTACGTACTGTTCCGAATTGTCCGTCATGAACCCTCCCCCTCGCGAGGAACGAACCGTTCCAGTGAGGTTCGCACAATCCTCACACGGGTTCGGGTATGGGCCATCGAAGTCGAGAACCCACTCCCGCACGTTACCGCTGAGGTCTGAGTGCCCCCACCGCGCGTCGCCTTGTGGCGAACGCGATCCGACCTGCCCGATGTCGACGACGCCAGTGCATTCTGCAATCCCGTCTCCCAGACAATCGTAGATCACGTGATTTGGATCTATGGTCGTCGAATTTGGCGGGCTCGACCACGGGTAGACACGCTGCTGATCGCCGCCAGCAGCCGCATAATTCCATTCCGCTTCGGTTGGCAAGCGCCCACCGTCCCAATGACAAAATGCGGCCGCCTCGTACCAGGTTACGCAATTGATGGGGCGGCTCTCGTTTTGGCCAACCGTGTCCGTCCAGGTTTCATAGTCGGCATTGCAATGGAGCTCCTTCTTCAGCTTGGCTGTGTCTGCCTCGAGTTTGAAGTCCCATAGCGAATTCCAACCGCTACCGCTGATCTTCGGGTGGGCACCTGCGTCCGCCATGGGGGGACTGAGTTGTGTTCCCTTCCCTGCATCGACGAAAGCGCGAAAGCGACCCACACTGACCTCGTACAAATCGAGCGAAAACGAGCTGATCTTCGCAGGGCTAGATTGGTCCTTGTAGGTCACATCGTCATAGCTCCGGAAGAAGGTGCCTCCCTCTACGGGAGCAGTGGTTATGCACGAGCCGCTGCATTGTTGTTGGCAGCACACGTTGCCGTTGTTTTCGCTGCAGGGGTTGCCGTTGGCTGCAGCGGCGTCGGCGCAGCTACCGGCGCCGTCGCAATAGTCGGGGTTGCAGGTCGGCTCCTGGGTGGCACCACCACATGGTGTGCCTAGGGACACGGAGGCGCAGCTGCCGAGCTTGCCGCTGACGTTGCAGGCGGTGCACTCGCCGGAACAGGACTCAGCTTCACAGCAGACATCATCCACACAGTAACCGCTCTGGCATTGCTCACCGTCGGTGCAATCCAGGCCTTTGCTGAGCTTGGCCATGCCACCTTGACCAGCCTCGCCGCCACCTCCACCAACGCTCGTGTCACCTCCGGCGCCGGTTAGGGGCATGGGGTCGAGCTCCTCCATGCCGAGGATGGCATTGCAACTGGCCGCCCCTACGAGCAGCAGTAGAGACGCACCGAAGCTAATCCTGACTTTGGTCATCCCAACGCCTCTTCTACCAAGACAGCTGCACGGCACCGATGGCGCCTTCGCTTCCCAAGGGAGCGGCGCCGAAGCGCAGGCGGCGCAGGATGGCGGTGGCAGAGTCGGCTCCGTCGGCTGGGGCGTCAGCCGAGGATGGAGCTGCCGCAGCGGTGATGATGCCGGCTACAGCCATGGCGCCGCCGACGATGACCACGGCGGTCGAGACGGTGCCCAGAGTGCGGGCTGAGTCGATCTTGTCGATGCCGTCGGGGTCACAGAGGCCGTCTTTGCAGTGGTTGTCGAGGGCGTCGTCGTAGCCGGACTTGCCTACGAAGCCCACGGCGATGCCCGCACCCACAGCGGCAACGCCAGCGCCCGCCAGCACGATGCCACCAATCAGCTGGCCTTTGCTCGGCTCTACCGGGGGCTCGACGGGCTCTTCGACGGGCTTCTCGACAGGCTTCTCGACGGGCTTTTCGTCGGGCTTGGGCGCATGCAGCTGACCTAGCTCCGGAACGGGCACCGTCGCTGTTTTTCCGTCGGCTGGGGTGACGACTTGCGTCCACCAGGGGGTCTTGCCCGGTGCGGTCACGGTGATCTTGTGGGTGCCTGGATCGACGATGAAGGCAACGCCCCACTCGCCGCGGGGAACCAGCTCGCCGTCGTTTTCGACTTTGACGCTCTCGACCGCTCGGACCGAATCGGGGATCTGCAGCAGCAGCTTGGGCAGCTTGGGCTTGAGAAGCTCGGCCTTTTCGCGTGCATAGTCCTCGCGGTCCTTGAGCTTTGCCACTCGCGCCTCTTCGGTGACCTGCACGTACATGCGCCACGCTTTGGCGAGCTTGCCGAGCTTCTCGTAACACTGGGCAAGTCGGAACGAGGTCTTCATGTCGGCGTGCAGCGCCTGGCTCTGGGCGAGCTTCGGACAGGCCTGAGCATATTTGCCGGCCTTCGCCAGGGCTAGACCCTCATCGAAAGCGGTCTTGGCCTGTGCCTCCTTGTCAACAGGAACCCCTACGTCAGGTGCAGCCCACGCGACGCTCGGCGCGGCAGCCAGCAGCAAGGTCATCAGTCCCAACAGCAACTGTGCGAACAAGCTTCTCATGACTTCTATGCAACCTTCTCTCAATCGACTCGGACCCTATTTGAAGGGGTCGTCCGTTTTCAAGCCGTCCTTGGTGGTTTTGGGCGGCGTGGTTGTGACCGGCGGCGCGGTGGTGACTGGCGGCGCAGTGGTAACAGGCGGTTTGGTCGTGGTCGTAATAGGCCAGCGGCCTCGCGTCGTCGTACCGGCCGGCCCAGTCGCCACAGCGCTCTGCGACGTGGTGGCCTGAGCGGTGGTCGCGCCAGTAGCGGCGGGCGTGGCTGTGGCTTTGGCGGTGCTGGTGGTGGCTGCGGCAGTAGCGGCCGAGGTCGCGGCGGCCGCTGTCGAGCTGGGCGAAGCTGTCTTGTCTTTGGGCTTGGTGAAAAACAGAACCCCCGCCGCGCTCAACATGGCGACGGCTAGCGCGCCAATTCCGAGTAGCACCCAGCTGCGCTTTCCCTCGTCGGGCTGCGTGTTTCCCCACGCCGATTTGGTCGCTGCGTCGGTGAGACTGGGACTAGCAAGGCGCTGAGAATCGTCGGGCAGCGGGGTAAGCAGCTCGGCAGCGCTCATCGGCCCCGAGGCGAGCATTTGGACCTTTTGGATCCGTTCCGCTAGCGCAGCTGCGGCCGGCGAGCCAAAGGGGGACAGTGCAGCAGCGAGCGCGCCGGTGTCACAAAAACGGCCGACACGATCTTTGACCAAGCAGCGCAGCACCACGTCGTTCAGCTCGGGGCTGATTTCGGGCCGATGTTGCATCGGCGGGATGGGCTCGTGGATGAGCACCATGGCTGTGAGCGCAGTGATGGTCTCGGCCATGAAAGGCAGCTCGCCGGTCAGCAGCTGATAGATGATGATCCCCATCGCCCAGATGTCGGTCCGCTGATCGACATTGCGGGTGCTCTGCATTTGCTCGGGCGACATGTAAACCGGCGAGCCGAGCCGGGCCATCGTGCGGGTCAGGTCCATGCCCTCCTTCTCGGCCAAAGCACCGGTGAGCTTGGAGATCCCGAAGTCGAGAATCTTCACCCTTGGCGCGCCGTCCGGACCCACCGTCACGAACAAGTTTCCCGGCTTCAGATCGCGGTGCACGATGCCCGCACCATGTGCTTCGGCCAGCCCCACCAGCGATTGCAACACGTAGTCCACGGCCTGTTGGATCGGCAAAGGGCCGTGGCGATCGAGCAGCTCCTTCAGGTCATGACCATCGAGATGCTCCATGACCATGTAGGGCTCGCCACTGTCGAGCCGGCCAATGTCGTAGACCTTGACGACGTGCTCGCTCTTGAGCCGCGCGGCAGCCTTGGCTTCACGAATGAAGCGGTCTTCGTGATCGCGGCCCACCCGCGCCTGAGGCAACATCATCTTGATGGCGCACAGCTCGTCCAAAAGGATGTTCTTCGCTGCGACCACCGCGCCCATGCCGCCAACACCGAGCACGCGCTCGACGCGGTACTTACCCGCCAGCACATCACCTATTGATACTGGTACTTCGTCAGGCTGCTGCGTCACGACTCACTCTGCAATGCTGGGGTCACGAGCAACTCTACAACGAGCCTCCGCGCGCCAGCCATAACGCTGCATCATACACGCAGCGCCGAGCCGGGCACCAGACTGCGTTGAACGATGTCGCGGCCAATTCGTACCACTACCCGAAGCAAATCGATCTCCGACCGCCGCCAACATTTGGCTGCGATGTCGCCTCGGCTCGATCTCGCTTCGCTGTGGGGCAAGTCACGCATTGGAACGATGTGCTAGCGTGCGCCGTCGAGACGGAGGCATCGATGGCTCGCTGGTTGTTGTTGTTGCTGGTGTTTTTTTTGCTCGGCTGCATGTCGAAGCGTATTCGCAACGACAGCGTGCTGCGCACCATGGCCGAACCGGTGGCGAAGGGTGAGTACGCCTGCCAGCACCAACATGGTTATGCTTGTGAGGGGTTGGGACACCTCGTGCTGCTGGGGGGCAGCGACGGGGTGCCCAGCGTTGAGGCTGCTCGGGACTACTTCAAGATGGGGTGTCGCCACGGCGACGAGCGCAATTGCGATCAGCTGCTGCAGCTGCGGCTCTACGGACGCAACTTGATGCGACTGGTCCCCGAATGCCTCGATGGAAAAGATGTGGGCGTCTGCGTCGAAGCGGGACGAGCATACCTGTTCGGTCTTCGCGCGGTGAGTGCACCTAAGCTGGCGCTGCGCTTGTTGTCGACGGGGTGCCACATGAAGACGGATCGACCCGACGTGCAGTCGGAGGCGTGTGGTTTGGCGGCGCTGGCGCTGCTGGCGGGCGTCGGCTCAACGGACCGGGCGCCCGAGCTCGCCGTGACGTTGCTGCGGAGTTGGTGCGAGAGCGGCAACGACCATGCCTGTGGATATCTGGGCTTTGCCCATGAGATGGGTCTTGGCGTGTCGCGCGATCTCGATCGGGCGACGACCTTGTATCGATTCCATCCGGCGTCCACCCTTGCGCGCTATCGCCTCGCGGCGCTGACGATGCGGCAAGGCGGGATGTCACCCAGCGCGGCGATGACCAAGTTCAGCGAGCTGTGTGTCGGTCCCGAAGACGGCGCGCCCCCTGTCGCGAGGATCGCTTGCCACACCGCTGCCACCCTTGCGCTCGAACATGGATGGCCCCACGCTCAGCGGTTTGCGGCCTTGTCCTGTCGCAAGGGTTGGCCCCCTGGCTGTCGGCTGGTTGGAGAAATATTCGACGCTCAACCGCTCAGCTTGGACCTGCGGTCGCACCCATAATCGTCGCCTGCAACGCACATGCTCCTACTCCGAATCGCCGGACCGCTCGCACTGCTCCTAGCGACCGCCGCTATTTCGTCGGTTTGGGTGGGTCTCGCCATGGCTCGGGACACCACCACCGCCGGGCGCTGGACCTGCGGCGTCCTCTTCTGCATGTTCGTTGCAGGAGGCAGTCTGGCCTTGGCGCTTCTGTTGCGACAGAGGCGTAAAGTGAAAGGGTGGATCCGTCTGGGATCCGCAAAGAAGTGGCAGATCGCGCCAGGCAGGATCAGCTCGCCGCCCCGTTGGGCGTGGATTGCGCCAAGGGCATCTGGCCGCCCGTTCATGCTGGCGTTGGTCGGTTGTTGCGCGTTCATCGCTGGGGGCAACCTGTTGGCCGCGCTATGGCTCGATGGCCCGTGGTTGGTCGGCATGTGGACCACCGACGTGGTGCATCTCGAGCCGCGTGATTGGGGTTGGCTCGACTCAGTCCTCCTCGCCGCAAGCGCTGTCGGCCTGGGGCTACTCTTGGCCGAGCTGCCGCGCCAGCTCGTGCTGTGGTGGCGCGTACGGTCCTTGCTCGGTCCCGCGCGCCGATGGTCCTTGGCCACGGCGACGGTGATCCCCCACACGGCGGGCTCCTACCGTGCTGCTCCGGCGACGGCTGAGTCGAGCCCCGCCGCGGACGCCCCTGACGAGGTAGAGCTGTCCTTCGCAGCCGAAGATGCGGCACGACAGCTGGTCCTCTCGGTGCAAAAAGATGATCCCCCGCTCGAGATCGGAGACGAGGTGAGCCTCCTCTACGACCCGAACAAACCAACGGACGCCAAGCCGGTTCGCAGCTTCGCCGGGGTGTGGGTACGACGCCGTCCTCGATGAGCTACTAGCGGCCCGAGGTCGCTTGTTTCTGGAAGCGCAAGCTCGTGGCCAATTGAGTCAGCTAGGGAGGATTTCGTCTGACGGTTTTCCGTCGGGTCAATGGTCAGCGATCTGCGCTCGGAGCGCGGCCATCGTGGTAGCGACCCAATTCTGCCCATATTCTGAAAAGCTGCTGTTTCCGAGAAGCTCCTTGGTGGCAGCATCGAGGATTCCAAGAAGCGACTGTCGATCGCCGGGCTCACGCAGCAGCTCATCGAGGAACACGATCTTGCCAGGGAAGAATCCCTCGAGCTCTGCTTCGAAGAACGTGGCCATCGGGTGGCGGGAGCCCAATAGGGCGCCAGCTTGTCGACCGAGGCTCTCGACGTAGGCCTCGACGGCGCCATTGGTTCCCCAGAAGACCTGCTCGTCGAGTTTGAATCCAGCGCTCATCGATGGCCCGGGAACCTTAGCAAGCGCCCGAGTACAGCGCCCCAGACAAAAGTACACTGGTCACATGGGCACACCGGTCACATGGGCACACCGGTCACATGGGCACACCTGCACACCTGCACACCGGCACACCTGCACACCGGCACACCCGCCCGGGAGTAGTTGCGCCCGTTCCGCGGCACACCCGCCCGGGAGTAGTTGTGTGGGGCAAGTCGGGACAACGGCCGTTCCGCGGGCTCGATGCTGACCGGCGGCGCGCCTGAGC
>CAZRGL010000162.1:8290-18846 GCA_964599485.1 uncultured Polyangiaceae bacterium | reverse complement strand
GAGCCGTAGATCATCTTGCAGCGCAGCGCATCGATGCTCTGCTCGTCGAGCACGGCGCCCATGGCGCATGGAGAGAGCACGTCGCATTCGGTGCTCAGGACGGTAGCCGGATCGATTACCTCGACCGGACCGAGCTCATCACGCACGAGCTGCAAGACGGCAGGATCCAAGTCAGCCACGAGCAGCTTCATCCCGGCGCCGGCCAGCATGCGCGCCAGCGGCAATCCCACGGCGCCGAGGCCTTGGATGGCTACGCTCTTGCCCTGCAGCCCCCCGCCCCAGGCGAATTCGGCTGCTTGCTCGATGGCCATGAAGCAACCTTCGGCCGTCGGCGTTCCGGTCGGGCCCATCGAGCCGCCGGGGCCGCCCATGATGTTGTGGGTGAACCGGCTACGCATGGCGTCGCTCATCTTGGGCGAAAACCCCATGTCCGGGCCGGTCATGAAGTTGCCCGAGTCGATGCAGTAGGCCAAAAAGCCCAGCCGCTGCTCGTCGTCGAGGGCGAATGGCTTGCAACGCACGGTCATCTTGTTTCCGCCAAAGGGGATCTGCGCGGCGGCGTTCTTGAACGACATGGCCCGCCCCAAGTTGAGCCCATCGACCAACACGTCGTGCTCGGGCTCGCTGGGCTCGTGTCGCCGCACGCCGCCGGCGCGAATGGCGTGGTAGCCGTTGTTCAAGCCGAGCACCGAAGAGTGCACGTTGTTACAGGCGAGCATGCCGAGCGCGGCGCTGTCGTTGAAGACGATCATCTCGTGACGTCCAGCGCGGATGAGTGTCTCCAGCGCGCCCAGCGCTTCGGACGCGCCAGCTAGCAATTTGCGCGTGGCCTCATCACCGTGGACCGCTGGCTCATCACAGGGAAGCTGATCGAGCGCGAAGTCCCGGGCGTAGCGGGAGAAATCGGTGTCGGCGTTCCACTTGCGCGATCCACGCAAACGAAAACGATCCGTGCGCCAATCGTAGAAGACCTCGAGGGTGGTCAGGTCGGCTTCGCGAACAGCTGCTGCAAGCTCCATGTTCCTCCTGCGCGGCCGACATGAGTGGCCGCGGCGGGCAATCCTATGGGCGGCCGCGCGCAGACCGCAACACTCAGGGCTCGCGCAGGTCGCAAGCCCTCAGGGATGGAACCAGAAGGCCAGCGCAAAGGCGCAGTAGACCGCGAGCATCATGGCTCCCTCGAACCAGTTCGACTCGCCGTCTTGCAGGGTGTAGCCGGCGATGAGCACCCCGGCCCAGATGGCCAATAGCTCGAAGGGGCTGAAGGCCAGCGTCAACGGAGTGGTTGCGATGAAGTAGCTGGCAATCACCAGCACAGGCGCCACCATCAGGGCGATTTGGATCGCCGAGGACATGGCCACTTGCAGGGCGAGCTCCATCTTGTTCTTGGCTGCTGCGATGATCGCGACCGAGCCCTCGGCGGCGTTGCCGACGATGGCCACGACCACCACGCCGACGAACATCTCCGACATCGGCATCGAGCCGTCCTTGAGCATCTTGTCGAGCGAGCCGACGAACACCTCGCTGCAGAGCGCAACCAGCACGACTGCAACCAGCAACACCCCGACCGCCGCACCGATGGACCACTGCGGCTCTTCATGGGTTCCTTCGTCGGTGCGGTAGGTGAACGAATGCGTGTAGAGGCTGAAGATCAAGTGCAGCCCGTAGACCACCAGCAAGATGATGGCGACGCCCAACGAGAGGTTCGCCGTCATGGCCGGCTCATGGGCCGCCGTGATCGTCGGATCGAACATGTGCAGGTGCTGGGTGACGCTCGGAATGACGAGAGCAAACAATGCGAGCGCCAACATGCCGACCGAGGCCGCTGCGCCTGTGCGGCTGAACTTCTGCGTCTTGTGTTTGACGCCTCCGGCCACCATGGCGAGGCCCAGCAGCAGCAGCATGTTGCCCAGAATCGAGCCGGTCAGCGAAGCGCGCAGCACTTGGTAGGCGCCGTGTTTGAGGGCGATCAGGGCGATGATGAGCTCGGTGACGTTGCCGAAGGTAGCGTTGAGCAGGCCGCCCCAGACCGGCCCGACTCGTAAAGCGACCTCTTCGGTTGCCGAGCCGATCACCACTACGAGCCCCAGGATGGCCACGGCTGACAGCAGAAAGTCGGCCATGGGTCCAGTGCTGTGGGTGAAATGCAGGATCAGCGCCAGCGGAGCGAGCGGTAGCAGGTACTTGGGAAACGGAAGCGAGCGCCAGACGGTCGAGATCATAGGTAGGTGGCAGCAGGCTAGTTGAGCGGGCGCGATTCCGCTACGGCTCCTGTTGATGGGTGCTGGGCTCCCCGAAGTCCACGCTTGTCCTTTGACGGCCTCCTGGGCCATTCTTTGTTGATGATGAAGCGTGTTGGGCTCGGATTGGCTGGTGTGCTCATTGTGGCGGCCTGCGGCGGCAAGGCCATCGTCGATCCGGGCGCTGGCGGCAGCGGCGGGGCGACGACCAGCTCGCCGTCGAGCAGTGGCACAGGCCTCGCTCCCCCTGCTGAGTGTGCGGTGCAGACCAACGAGATCGCGCCATTCGAGGTCAGCTTTCAGTTGACCAACAACTCCTCGTCCACCGTCTACGTGCGGCAGGAATGCGTGCTCAGCTATTCGGTGAGCGCTTGCGCGGACGGCTACACGCCATCACTGTCGATTTGGCCTGACTGCACGGTGAACTGCGAGGAGGACCCCAACGGTTGCATCGACTGCGGCGCTTGCCCTCTGACCGGACATCCGATCACCCCTGGCTCACACCTGAGCACCGAGTGGATGGGCAAGACCTACACCTTCCAGCAGACCTCGATGGGCTGCCAGTGCCACAACGAGCAGTACGCGACGGCGGGCAAGTATCGCGTCCGCGTGCCGGTGTACGCCACTGAGGCAGAAGCTATGTCCAACGGCCCTCCAGCCAAGAACGTAGACGTCGACTTCACCCTACCGGCCCCGGGCGGCGTGGTCGAAGTGGTACTCGCTCCCTAGTTGCGGCCGCCAGCAAGCGAGCGGACGGACCTAGACGATACGGACGCGGATGAGCCGCGAACTCGGCCTCGGTCTCGGACTCGGACGCGGACCCGGAATCGGACGCGGCCTCGGACGCGGCCTCGGACTCGGACGCGGTCTCGGACTCGGACGCGGCCTCGGACTCGGACGCGGCCTCGGACTCGGACGCGGCCTCGGCCTCGGACGCTGCCAACGGATCTAGCCCGCCTCGCTCGCGCGCGCGGCGAAACGGCGGACGACCTCGCCCGCAGACTCGATACTGTGGATGGTCGAGACGCTCTTGCCAGCTTGGAAGAAGTCCTTGTAGCTCATGCCCTGGGCGGAGACCTTGCGCAGCTGCCACATCGATTTGATCGAATAAAACATCCGCATGTAGTGCTTGGCCTTGCGGTGGCGCAACAAGCGCCGGGCGATGGGGCCGGCCTTGGTGCCGATTCGCTCGATGTAGGGCGTCTTGATGACCGCCACCGGAACACCGGAGATCTTGTCGGTCAGGACGATGTCCTCTTCGTTGGCTGTGACGATGGCCTGCTTGTAGTCCGAATGGGTGTTGCATTCCTCGGTGGCGATGAAGCGGGTGCCGAGCTGCGCGCCTGCATAGCCTTGGGCCAGCGCCTTGGCGAAACCGTCTTCGTCGCCGATGCCGCCTGCGCAGATGAGCGGAAGGCCCAAGTCGCCGAGCTCATCGACCATGGCTGCGGGGCTCTTGGGGCCGGCGTGGCCTCCCGCTCGCGAGTTGACGCAGATGAAGCCGTCCACGCCGCCGTCCATGGCAATTTGGGCCCAACGTCGCTCGGTGACGTTGTGGTAGACCACGCCTCCAGCAGCGTGGACCGCGTCGGCTACCCAACGGGGATTGCCCAGCGCCGTCACGAAGAAACGTACGCCCTCCTCGAGGGCGATGTCGACCCAGCTGCGCATGCGCTCTTCGTAGGCGCGCGCGGACTTTTCGACGATGGCGTTGAAACCGATGGGCTTGTCGGTCGAGCGCCGAATGAGACGGATCCCCTCGCGCAAGTCGTGCTTGTGGACGTAGATCATGGCCATCGGCTGGATGACTCCAACACCGCCTGCTTCGGAAACGGCGGCGATGAGCTCGGGATTCGAGCAGGGGTACATCGCCCCGCAGATCAGCGGAACTTCGATGCCGACTTGCTTGCTGAAGCTTGTCTCGAGCGCGCACATGGTGGCGGAGCGATAGTCGCGTCGCGACGGATTGTCAGCATTTTGTCGGCAGCGCCCCACCGATGACGGGTCTTGTTCAAGACGGTTGCTTGGTGTCTGCTGGATGGGTGCAAGGGTGGGTGGCACAAGTCGAGCAATGTGCATTCGAAGCGTGGCCAGCGGCTGAGCAGCATGACCTAGCCGGCTGGAAGCTGCGCGCCAGTGAGGGCGTAACCCACCGCGGCAACTCTGTTTGGCCTGGTCGTTGTGAGGGTGGGATCGCGTTGTCTGAGCGGCTCGAAAGGGTGGAGCAATTCTATGCTGCACGCGGCTTGCCCGCGATGTTCCAGCTGGGGGGGACGACGCAACCTCACGATCTGGACCAAGCCTTGGCCGTGCGCGGCTATGTGATTGATTCGCCGGTGTCGATCCAGGCCGCAGCGCTGACTGCTTGCCGTACCTCGCTGCCGAGCGGCGCCCAGCTGACCGTGCAGACCGCTGCCTCGATGGGACAAGCATGGTTCGAGTTGGCAGGCCGGCAGGGTCGCTTCCGCGACAGCCAAGTCATCTTCCGGGGCATCCTGCAGCGAATCGGCTCGCGCGCCGGCTTCACCCTGGCGCAAGTCGATGGCGAACCGGTCGGCACGGGGCTGGCGATTCGGCAAGGCGTCTGGCTGGGCGTCTACGCCATGGCGGTCTTGCCGCCGGCCCGTCGCCAGGGGGCGGGCCGGGCGCTGCTTGCTTCGATGCTCGACTGGGGGCGTCGAGGCGGGGCGACGCGTGCCTATTTGTTGGTCGAGCGCAGCAACTTGCCAGCGCTGGGTCTGTATCGCAGCTGTGGTTTTGAGGAAATCTCGGGTTACCATTACCGCGTGCTCGCCCCAAACGAGGCGCGCGACCCTAGAAGAAACGAGACGTGATGAGCCAAGAGCTTGAACAAGCAGAACCCGCGTTCATGCGTGCTGTCAAAGCGGCCGCCAAGGACTACTTTTCCGACCCCGATGCCGAAGGCCGATTGAGCCGCGCCGAGCTCATCTCTCAGCTCCGGAGCAGCGACTATCTCGGGCAGGTTCGCGACACCGTTGGCGAGCTCTGGCAACACAATCCCAGCGACGCGGTGCTGAAGTCGTGGAGCGACATCACTCCGTTCATGACTGAGCAGAGCTGGTCGACGGCCCGCGAGCTCGCTTTGGATGCGCTCTCGGACAGCTAGGATCCGCTATGTTAAGGTCCGCCCGTGCGGTGGAGCTTGTTCATCGGCTCGAGCAAAATGGAGCTGGTCACGCCCTCATGGCTGGGTGTGTCCGTCGACCATGGCGCTGCGCCTCATGCCGGACCGCGAGCGCTGCGCCCAGCCGCCGCGCGCAGCTGGTTGACCCGCGCCTTGGCGCACCCCCACAACCAGCAAGCAATGCGCCGCGCCCTGCATCACCAACTGGCGGGGCAGCCGTTGCTCGACACCGATAGCGCAACCCTGGTCGAGCGAGCAGTGCAGGCCATCGTCCGCGGGCGACTGGTGTTGCTGGAGCCCGAACGGCTCCCGACCCGCTACGGTGATCCGGTGGCCAAGACGGAGCCCACCGTCAAGCCCCCGAAACGACCCGAGCCAGAGCCGGACCCGCCGAAGCCGCCGGCTCCCCCCGCGCCCCAAATCATCGCAATACAGATTGCCGCTGAGATCGGCATACCGTTCAGCAACATCTGCGACGACCCCCCCAACGAAGAAGAGGGACCGGCCGGGACGGAGCGCGCAGCAGGTTGAGTCGAGCAGGCGCGGAACCGAGACGAACGGAGTTGCAGCGTGGCAGGCAAGAGCAGTCGAACAAAGCGAGGCCGTAAGTCCAAGGGCGGCCGCGCCGAAGTGGACAAGACGGACGTGCCCGCCAGAGACGCAGACGCTTCGGAGGAGACGGTGCTGTTGAGCGATCTGCTCGGCGATTCCGACCTGCCCTTCAAAGGTCAGCACGCGCCGCCCCCGGTCGACAGCCCGGCCGCCCCGCAGAGCACGGGTACGGTGACCCTGGCAAGCGTTGTCGTGCCCGCTCCGCCCACGCCCTTCGAGCCCGCCCCCTCCGGCGACCAGTCCCATACCGCGCTGCTCACGAGCTCGTTTGAAGCGGAGCCAGCGCTGCCGTTCGATGAGCAGCGCACCGCCTCGCCGCCCCCTCGCCGCCGTCCGTTGGCCACGCACGATACCGGCACCGTCTCGTTGGTGGGTCGGGCGGCTGGTGCTGCTGCTCTGCCGTTCGACCAACCCGCCAACCCACTACATCAGCCGCGACCTCCGGATCCACTTGGTGCCCCGCTGGTCGAGCCCCCAGCAGCTGCGCAGCCACAGGAAAGAAGGGTGCAGGTCGAGCGTTCTGGTGGGCATCCGACGACGGCCGGGATCACGCTGTTCAACGACACGGTACTGGCAGCGGACGTCTACGGCTGGGACTTGGACCCGCCACGAGACTGTTTCACCATCGTCGCAAAAGCCACCGCTGATCTCGTGGTCGATGATGTGGCGCGTTTGCGCTCCGAAAGCGATCCACTGCGTGACGAAACTGAGGATCCGAGCCAGCGCGCACTTCCCCCTGACCGGGTTCCGTTCAAGCTGCGCGCCGATGTGCTGCTGCTCGGACACGCGTACCCTGCTGAGCCCGACGCTCGTGAGGGCGTGGCAGCGCTGAGTATCGGCGCTGGCGAGCAGGTGCTCGAGCGCGAGCTACTCGTGTTTGGTGACCGCTTTTGGCAGCCAGCGCTAGCGGGCTTCGAGCCGTCGTTACCGGAGCCGTTCTACCAGGTCGCGCTGGATTTCTCGTCGGCCTTCGGGGGGCCAGATTTTGCGCTCAATCCACTCGGGATCGGTTTGCACGAATCCATGCGCGACGCCCCGGGGCCGCTGCGCCTCGCCCAGCTCGAAGACCCCCAGCACCGCATCCGCACCCCGCGGCAGCGTCCAGCGCCTGCCTGCTTTGCGCCGATCCCGCTGTCGTGGAAGCAACGCTGGAAAGGACTCGGTCGCCAAGCTTCGCCGTGGACGCGCTTTACCGAGGCATTCGATTGGGGTTTGTACCAAGCGGCTCCGCGACAGTTGCAGCGGGCTTGGTTGCGCGGCGATGAGCCCTTCGTTTTGCAGGGCGTGCACCGGCGTTTCCCTGTCTTGTCGGGCAGTCTCCCTGGCCTCCGTGTGCGGGGCTTTGCGGCTAGGAGCACGCTAGCGGCTGGAGAAGACCAACCCGGCGGCGGCTTCGAGGAAATCGCGATGGCGGTCGACACGGTCGTGTTCGAGCCTGACGATGCCAAGCTCACGCTGGTGTATCGTGGCTTGCTTCCCGTCGCGAACGAGCGGCAGCACGACATCGCCTCGATACATTTGATCTCCGAAAAACTGGACCAGCCACCACAACCGCTCAGCGTCGTTCGGGCGGCCATCATGAGGGGGGCTAGCGGAAGCGCAGCCTGATAGATCGGAATCGTTCATGAGCGAATTCAACGACCGTTTCTTTTTGACGATCAGCGGCCAAAGCGCTCCGCTGCACGTGGCTCAGCTGTTCGGCCAAGAAGGTCTCAATGAGCTCTACAACTTCGAGCTGGTGCTCGTCGCAACGGACGCAGAGCTGACCTTCGACGATGTTGTCGATAGCGAAGCGCTGTTGACCATCCACGGCGAGGACGAGGGCCACCGGCTCGTCCACGGCATCATCAGCCGCTTCGAGCTAGGCGATCACGGTGAGCATTTCACGCTCTATCGAGCGACCCTCGTGCCCAAGGTGTGGAAACTGCAGCACCGCACGAGCTGTCGGGTCTTCCAGGATCTGAGCGTCGCCGACATCGTGAGCAAAGTGCTGGAGGACGCCGGACTCGAGGATGGCACCGACTTCCGTTTGGCGCTCCAGCAGCAGCAGAGCCCGCGCGAATACTGTGTGCAGTATCGGGAGAGCGACTGGGTGTTTGCTTGCCGACTGCTCGAAGACGAGGGGATAAGTTATTTCTTCGAGCACGACGAAGACAGCCACAAGCTCGTGCTCTGCGATTCACCTACGGGCTACGACGAGATTGTCGGCGGCGGGAGCGTACCGTTTCGTCCTGAAACCGGCGCCCTGTCGCGGGGCGAATGTGTGGTGGTGTTTCAACTCGCCCAAGAGATTCGACCCGGCAAGGTCACCTTGCGAGATCATGACTTCGAGAAGCCCGAGCTCGATTTGGAAGAAGCTGCTAGCGCGGACGTCGACAACGATCTGGAGCAGTACGACTATCCGGGCGCATACAACGAGCCGAGCGCCGGCGAAGCGCGGGCCAAGCTTCGGCTCGAAGCATGTCGGGCCTTACAGAAACATGGCTGGGGCGAGGGTCACTCTCACCGGCTGACGCCAGGCCACACCTTCGAGCTGATCGACCATCCGCGTGGCGATTTCAACAGCAGCTACTTGATCGTTCACGTCGATCACCAGGGCTCAGAACCGCTCACTTGGATTGGTGGGGCCTATGCAGAGCGGCGCTCTCGGCTGGGACAAGCCAGTTTGGAGGGGGCTGGTGATGTTGGGGAATTGGAAGAGTCCAAGCAGGTCCGCTACGAGAACCGCTTCGCTTGCGTTCCTGCTGAGATCAGCTACCGGCCGCAGCGCCTGACACCGCCCCCCCTCATGCGGGGCGTGCAGACGGCGACCGTGGTCGGTCCAGAGGGCAAAGAAATCCACACCGATGAGTACGGCCGCGTCAAAGTGCAGTTCCATTGGGATCGGGAAGGCAACAGCGATGACGAGAGCTCTTGTTGGCTGCGCGTGACCCAGCCCTGGGCCGGCACTTCCTGGGGAGCACTCTTCATTCCTCGCGTGGGTCACGAGGTGCTGGTGGACTTCCTCGACGGCGATCCGGATCGTCCCATCGTGGTGGGCAGTGTCTATCACGCCGCCAACGTGCCCCCTTACACGCTGCCCGATGATGCGACCAAGGCCACCATCAAGTCAGCAAGCACGCCCGAAGGCGAAGGCTTCAACGAGCTGCGTTTCGACGATGCCGCGGACAACGAGGAGATCTTCCTACACGCTCAGAAGGATCTCAAAATCGTCGTGCTCAACGACCAGACCGCCGATATCACCAACGACCAGACACACACCGTTGGCAACGATCAGACGGAAGAGATCGGCAACGACCAATCGCTGACGGTGAAGAACGACCAGACTGTGAGCGTCGAGGGCAATCGGAGCCTGACGGTGGGGGGCGACCAAGCAGCGAGTGTGGCTGGCGACGACAAGCTCGCCGTCGCTGGTGATCAAAGCGTGGCAGTGGCTGGTGACGCGACTTTGGCGATTGACGGTGCCCGCAGCGTCGTGACCACTTCGGATGCCAGCGACACGACCGACGGCGACCACAGCTTGACGGTGGGGGGCAATTACGAGGCGAGCATATCCGGAGATGCGAGTCTCAAGGTGACCGGTGGTGTTACCGAGACCGTCGACCTCGAGAAGAAGGTCGATGCCGGCAAGAAGATCGTCTTGGTGTGTGGGAGCGCGACGGTGACGATCGACAGTGGCGGTGGCGTGACCATCGACGGGGCGAGCCTGAAAGTGACAACGAGCGGTGAGGTCAAGCTCGACGCCTCAGGCGCTGTGAAGATCAACGCGTCTGGTAACGTGAAGCTCTCCGGTGCGAAGGTGGGCATCAACTAGCTCCGCAGACCTCGAGCAGCTCCCGACGTTGCGAGGGCTGGCCCGAGCTAGAACAACAAGCGCAGCGAAGCTTGGGTCGGCGACACCCTCAGCGATACGCGCTCGGCTTGTTGGCCAACAGGCCAGAGCGCCACGCCCAGCCCCGTGCCAATCATCAAGCCACCACCGATTAGCAGGCCGAGCCCCAGGCTCTGCTCGAGCTCGGCCTGCTCGAACAGGTTGCGCGCTTCTTCACTATCCCAGCTGGTGGTACCAGGCTCGATGTCGTGGACTTGATCATTGTGCACCTTGGCCGCGATCAACAGACCACCTCCAGCGATGAACACTACCCCACCCGCGGCGGCGAGCACGACTCCGAGCGTGCGAGGACGAGGGTCAGCTGCCGCGGCCTGTTGCTCTGCTTTCTTGGCCTCGAGCGTCAGCAGTTTTGAGATTCGCGCCTCGATCTCGGCCTGATCGGGCGCAGCGTTCTGAAGGCGCTTCAGATAGTTTCGAAACGCGTCGATCGCTTGACGGTAGCGCCCCAACCGGTCGGCGATGATGCCGATACGCAGCGCCACAGCTGGACGTTGCACCAACTCCTCCGCGCAACCGAGGCGCAATAGGGCGGCATCCGGATTTCCTGGCTCGAGTCGCAGCGCTTCTTCAAACAAGGCGCGCGCTCGAGGCTCCTTGTCGGCAGTTGGAACGTCGACGGGACAGCTGAAGCTTGCCGCATTGGCGGAAGTCGCCAGAAACAAGCCCG
>CAZRGL010000162.1:0-8267 GCA_964599485.1 uncultured Polyangiaceae bacterium | reverse complement strand
CTCAGCTGCGATGGTAGCGTGGCAGTTGTCACGCAGCCAAGCTCAACGCTCGAGCCAGCCGCGGATCTGCTCGTATACCTCGGGGTGGTTGCCGAGGCCTATGTGCGTCAGCCCGCCCACGATGCGGCCGTTGTCCAGCTCGAATACAACCCTACGCGCGGGCTCGCGGTGGGCTCCGGCGGCACTTGGAATGCGCACGAGCGTGTCGCCGACGATCTTGCTCAGTGGATGGTCGGGATCGCGCGTGATGCAGGCGGCAATGAAATAGTAGCTCGCATGGTCGACGAAGGGCACCTCCTGACTCCGGTCATCGAGGAGGGCGTCCGGATCACGACCTTGCCACTCTTCGTCGAGCACGTAGCCGAAACGAAGGTCCTTCACGCCGGCGCTGCGACCATCGAGGATGCGCGCGGGGATCGTGGTGCCGGGATGGTCGAAAAAGCGCAGCACGTTGCTGAGCACGTTGCCTGCTTTCTCGAGGGGAGCGCCTAGGTGCGGTGCGCCGATGCAGAACACATTGCGCAGCTTGGGGATCCAGCGTCGGTGTTGCAAGGAGCCGTAATGGCAAGCGCTTCGGGCCACGAGCCCGCCCATGCTGTGGCCGATCAGCGTCACTTCCTGCACGCCGACTGGGTAAGCGTCGAGCAGCTCGTCGATCAGCGCCGCAAGCCGTTTGCCATTCTCCGAAATGTGTAGCCCCGAGTTGTAGCGTAGATAGAGCGGCGTATAGCCGAGGTCGCGCGCTAGCAGCGAGCCGTAACAGGTGTCCGGCTCTCCGTGCATTTCCTCGGCGAAAATGCTCCAAGACCATTCGGTGCAGGCGAGCCCATGGACGAAAATGCAGACCTTCGGAGTCGCCGCGCCCAGCTGCTCGGCGAGCACATTGGCATCGAGCTGCAAGCGCTCCCCATCGCGACGAAAGTCCATCGCTAGCTCGAGCCCGTTGCCGCGCTCGGCCAGCCGGTCGCCGACGAAACCGTTGAGCACGCCCAGCGCGGAGTCCCGCACCCACTCGACGCTCCCCATCGCGTCGGACCGCATCGGCAGCCCCCGACCCTCCGTGTCGCTAGGCTCCCCCGCGGCCAGCCGATGGCCCAAGTCGATGGCGGATCCAACCAAGCGATTGGTCAGCCGCACACTCGTGTAGACCGTCGCCGAAGTCAGACGCTCGACCGTCTCGACCACTTGCGCCGCAGTCCGCAGTGGCTCGATGAGCTTGATGATGCCGAAGGTGCGGCGAGACACCGAATCATGCGACTCCTGCACGATGTTCGTGGTGTCCTCGACCGCGTCCACGACGAGATCCTTGAGTCCGAGCCAGCGCCTCACGTCGTGGAGCATAGCGGATTTGCGTGCGTCTCGCCGTTTGTGACCGGGAACAGCTGCTGGTCACGGTCATCTTGCTCGCGCCCGCCGCTCCTTGGTGAACAATCCGGGCTATTTCTTGCGGCGCGGGCAGCCCTTGCAGCGTTTCTTCTTCGGCTTTCCGCAACACTTCGGCTTTTTCCGCGGCTTGGCCATCACCCCTCGTACCATAGCCTACCTCGTCGATGCCATTCGCAAGCGCATTTGCGTCTTGTTGCTGGTTTCGCCCCGTGGTCCTGGGGATGCGCGCCCGAGGTCGCGGTCAGTCAGCCGATGCCGTGCGATCGCGGGCCCCCCTGACGAGACTCGACGTCTCGATAGGACTGCTCACGGACGGGAGGCGGGCGCACGGACGGGAGGGCGGGCGAGGCCGCTGCCGCTCGAGAGCGGTAGCGACTTTCCGTCGACGCTTATCTTGGTCACGGCGGTGATGGGTTGCGCGGTTGGCGCAAAGAGGAGCATGCCGCCATCGATGTGATCGTAACGAAGCAGCTCCGCCTCCAACGTCTCGACCCCGGCGAGGGTCTTGACGGTGACCGTTGCCTTCTGTCCCAACACCGGGCGCTCGAGCTTGATGGGGCTCAATGGGTTGACGGTGCCATCGGGGTTGATCAGCAGCCGGTGGTAGGTTGCGTTCTGCAGATGTGGCGGCACGTAGATACTTGCGCCATTGACCAGGTTGGCGTGATTGAACAAATGGGTGAAGGTGTAGTCGCTAATCCAGCTCGGATTGCAATAGCTCATCATGTCTACATAGTGGTTGGGGCTGTAGAGGGTCTTGCTGACCAGGTCGTAGCCATACACCCCAATTCCGGCGCCATCATGAGGGTAGCTGGGCTCTCCCGCAGTCCCACATGGCGCGTGCTTGCGCCCATGGAGGTGGCCGAGCTCGTGCACAGCGATGTCCGCTGCCAGCGAGCCGCTGAAGCCGACGCCAATGGAGGCTCTGAAATAGGCATGCCCGGGCTTGCCAATGAACGCGAGTCCTCCAAGGCATTTACCGACACCGCAATACTGCGCCAACGAGTTGGCGGGAGCAAAGATCCCGTAATAGTAGGTGTCGAATGCTGCACCATCTTGATTGCGCAGATCAACCAAGGCATTGAGCAGCGCGGCCCAGCCATTTCCGGAGGGAAAAACCGGCGACGACCACGCCATCGGCTTGCTACGAACGGTGACGACGACGTCCTCGACAGGGAACATGCCGTAGAAGAGCGCCTCGTACGCTTTCAGCTGCGCCCCGGAGGTGTCGGGCAGGCGGCCTGATCCATCCGCGTTGTACTGGATGGCTACGAGTTTGATGTTGAGCCCGCCGCTGGTTTTTGCTTCGAAGGCTGACCGCTCACCGGGGGCGGACGGAAAGCTTGCGGTCGGATTGCCGTCACCGTTGCTCGACTGCAGCACGTCGACGCGATAGCTCGCTCCGGCAGTCAGATTCGCGCCAGGCACATCGAAGTTGATGGTGCTTTGCAGATTGGCTTCGGACGAGCCACTACCCAGGGTCACGATCTGCACGATCGGCGCGAGGTCGTCGATGGTGAGCTTGGCGGTCACGGGCTGCCCGTCGTACCCACTGTCGGTCTGGTAGAACACGCGCAGCAAGGCGTCGCGTTTGGCCACCACTGGCGTGTTGCCAGAGACGACTTGGCCTTCCTTCATCAATGGTCGGCTGACCCCCTGATACAGGATGATCTCAGTGACGCTCACCCCAGCTGCCCCGAGCATCTCGCCCGCAGGGGGCTCTGGCGGACTCGTTTCGGTCGTCGAGCCAATACTGCCACCAGTCGCGCCGCTTCCATTGTTGCCACCAGCAGCTGCGCCCCCATGGCTATGGTTGGGCGGCGGAGGGGGGGCTGGCTGAGCAACTTGCTGGGCCTCGTCGACTCCTCCGGCTCCGCAGCCGAGGCTGAACATCAGCATGGCGAGCAATCCAATGCTCTCGAGCAAGCCCTGAAAACGTGCGTTGATCATCTTCTTGCTCACTTGTCGGTTCGGCCGGTTACGAAGTAGACGTCGACGACGAGGCCGGAGCTGCCGTCGGTGCGCGTGTAGGAACCCCTCATGCTGAGCTCATTGCCATGCTTGTCGAATTCGCCAGTGAACTTGGTGTGATCGAGTCCAATGGTGGCGATGCGCAGCGAGTCGAGTGTGAACAGCTCTGCGGTCTGAGAAACGCCATCTCCATTGCTGTCTCGCCAGACCCGCAGATCAGCAAAACGGGAGTCCTTGGCGTCGATGAGGCCGTTGCCGTTGGTGTCCAATGGTGCGAGCGCTGTGAACCCATCACAGCCCGTGCGACCGGAGACTTTGGTGCCTGCGCCGAAGAGCTCGGCGCCATCGTCGATGGTACCGTTGCCGTTCCGATCGAGGGCCAAGAGCGCATCGTCTCCCTTGATCCAAGAAGTGTTCTGGACGCCGAAGCCCAACAGATCGTAGCGGGTCCCATCTTGCAGGGAGGACGGGTGTACACCATCGCCCGCCAGATCGAGCACGAGCGGGGAAGCTTGGCAGGTTGGTGGCGGCTCTTCTGGCGGCGGCCATCCCGAGCTGCCGGTGTTGGGGACGTGTTTCGCGCCGCCCCACCCGTAGATGGTCGATTGCCCAGCTACCATCTGGCCATCGGTCAAATACTTCACGGTTGCAGCGAAGAAGATGTTGGTGCGCGTGACGAGATGGTCTGTGTTCGTGCAACTGTTGAAGATCATCTTGCACACCGCTTTTTGGGCTTCGCGCAGCATCTTGTCGCAACGGCAGATGTTGGGCTCATCCCAGCAGTGACAGCGACCAGCGTCGTTGCTGTCACAGGTGTCCAAATTGGGAGAGTCTTCGTCGTTGATCAGGATCGCGCAGCGGTTTTCCGTGCTGTAGGGCTGGTTCCAACCGGCCGGATTCCAATGGTTGATGCTCGGGGTTTGGTCGACCAGGTTCGCCCACGCTGGGTCGACATGCAGGAAGGGGTGCCCCTCGCGAATGAAGATCTCGTTCAAGAGGTACGCCTGATGCCCTTCGGGATCGTCACACACGCTGTTGCTTGGATAGGGGTTCGGCGGCGGCGCGGGCGGCGCAGGCTGTCCTGCGCCCGCGCCGTCACTGCCACCGCCGCTGCTGGCAGAACCACTGTTGGTCGTGGTGTTCGCGACTGTTCCGCTGCCGCCCTGGCCGAGTGCGCTGTCGTCGTCGCCGCTACCGTAGTCGTTGCCTGCCTCGCCGCCGCCTACGGCGCAGGCAGTAGGCATGGTGATGATGATGGCAAAAAGGCCCGGCAGGAACAACGCTGGTCGTCTCATGGCACAGGGACATTGCATGGCGCGTGCCGTCGCCGTTGCAGCGAACAAACCGGACTTTGGAAGCGCCGAGGACGTGCGAACCGGGCCAGTCGCGCCCATCCTGGGCTTGTTGGGCCCGAGGCGCGGGCGTGCGGCTTTCCGACTCCTCGTGCCCGCCTCACCCGAGGTACGGTCGCCTCCGCATCGCCGCTGGCGCCATGCTACTTGGCGCCGCGCTACTTGCTACTTGGGGATCTCCGCCTTGCAGCCCACCAAGCCGAGGTACAGCACCATGTTCTGTAAGAATTGGCGCGTGCCGGCGTCGGTGCCCACCGCGTAGTAGCGTTGGAATCCCGAGTCGATGATGTAGGGGCGCTCGTCGTCACCCGAGAGCGTGATCTGCCCCACCGCGATGGCCGGGCGGCCAGCCGTGTCGTGCGCGATGATCTCGTGCTCGTCGACGTTGGCGCTGATGCTGTCGCCATGGGCGTTGTCGTCGCCATTGGTGACCGTGTCCACCACGCTGTCCACCCCATCGAAAAGCAGGTGGTCGCCGAGTTGCGTGCCGGCCTGCATGTGACTGGTGACGCCGACGAACGCAGGCGGCAGACCAGAGATGACGCTGAAGAAGCCCGGCTCGTACAGCTCAGTAGTGAGCACGTTGCCCAGGCCAAGCTCGGCTGTCACGGAGTTGCCGTGGTCGATGAAGCCATCACCCGCACCGATGAGTGCCGGGATGCACGAGCCTCTGGTCTCGCCAAGAAAGTGGCTGAACAAGCTGCCTGTCACGCTCACGTCGGCGGCGTCCTGCAGAGAGCCCGACAGGATCCACACTTGCGTGTAGTCATTCCAGCTTGGCCTGTCGAACCAGCCCAGGATCTGCTGTTGGGTTGCTTGTGAGATAGCCTGCGTGAGCTTCTGACAGCTGGGCTCGTTCCCCGAGTCCGCCACGCACTTGACGCGGAAGTCGACCTCGAAATGGTGGTACTCGACCCGGATGTCGTCGCAAGGCTCCACCATGGCCGACAGCGCCGTGTTGACGAACTCCCCGCCGCCACCACCCGTCCACCAGCCCGAACGGAAGTCGAGCACCAAGATCGCTTGCAGAGTCTCTGCACAGTGCAGCTCGGTCGGCCCGCCGGGCGCGTCGATTCCACCTTCACCCGTGAAACCTTGACCGCCCATGCCCAGGCCGGTGCCAGCTCCTCCGCTTCCTGCATTGAGTTGCTCATCCGTGTCTGTCATGCCCCGGCCAGCTGCGCAACCCGCGAGCCCCAAGCCGACGGCCGCGATACCAACGACGCCTAGCACTCTATCGAATCCGTACATGCTCTTCCTTGCCCAACGCCGGCTCTCCCGCGGAGCTGGCAAAGACAAGAAGAGCACATTGCGTGCCAGCACCAATCGCACATCATTTCGCGGTTGCTGGCGGTGGATTGGTGCCTGCTCGACTCACCCCCGGGCCTCGCAGGCCACAAAGCCTTCTCGTGCACGATGTGCATCCTCTTCATCGACAGCTGAGGAGCAGCCTGTAGTGACTGTGCAGCAAGGAGCGACTGCGATAGCTTGGCTATCATGATTGTGCACCTCGGCCCACGGCGCGCCCGGCGCAGCCTTGCGCTACCATATCTCGTCCTATTGGCGAGCGGCGCGGCCGTGCTGTCGGCTTGCGGCAGCACACGAGACGATTCGAACACGAGCGAGCCGCAAGTCGGCGTGCAACAGCTCGCGTTGAGCCTCGTGCCCAATCTTCCTTACCCAGCAGGCCAATACCTGGAGGTGTCACAAGGGTGGAACGGGACCACCAGCCATACGGGCAAGCTCAAGTACGCCCTCGACTTCTACCGGCCGGGCAACTCCGAAATTGGTTTGCACATTCTCGCAGTCGCCGATGGCACAGTGACCCTGCGCCACGACGCATGCACCTGCGAGGACTGCAGCAACAAGCCCGATTGTTGTGCGTGCAATGGGAAATGGGGCAACACGGTCGTGATCGACCACGGCGACGGCGAGTTCAGCAAGTACGCCCACCTCAGGCCTGACAGCATCCCTGATTGGATCGAGGTCGGGACCCCGGTTTGCCGCGGCCTGCACATCGGAAATCTCGGCAGCACCGGAAAGTCGAGCGGCTACCATTTGCATTTCCAATTCCAGAACGGGGGTACGCTCAACGCGCAGTCCATTTCGTTCGAGAAGTTCGAGGAGACGTCCGGCGTGCCCAAGAAAGGCGGGGGCAAGTATGTGTCGGCCAACACAGAGCTCGCCGAGTGCCCACCGCCAGAGCCGTGCTCGATTTCGGTCGGCATCGGCACCACGATCATCGACGATCTGACGGACTGCTTCCGCCGCACCGGCCAATACTGGTGGGAGGAGCCGAGCGGCCACGACGATCACCATTGGTACACCTACACCATCGATGCTGCCGCGCCCGACTCCACGGCCAGCTGGGAGGTGAACGTGGAAACAGCCGACGACTACCTCGTGGAGGTCTTCGTGCCCGACAATCCAGACAGCTTGACGGCAGGAGTGACCTACTCGACACAGCATGGCGGCTCGATCAGCGAGGTCGTGGTGAGCCACGCCGAAAACCGTGGCCAATGGGTGGAGCTGGGCACCTACGCCTTTGCCGAAGGCGGCGATCAGCACGTGCGCATTGTCGACAACACTGGCGAACCCTACAGCGACACCAGTGGGCCGCGGCTTTTGGTCGACGCGGTGCGACTAACCAGCGCGACCATTCCCTGCAGCGACGAATGCGCCGGCGGGAAGCGTTGTGGTGACGACGGCTGGCAAAGTTGCGGTAACTTCGATCTCGACTCCTGCCTGGAGTGGGGCGGCGGCGGCACATGCGAGGAGGGGACCCATTGCACGGGACAAGGCGAGTGCACACCGGACAGTAGCTCAGGTGGCAGCGGTGGCCAGCCGATCCCAAACGCTGAGACCGCCGACGGCTGCGGTTGCCGCACCGCGGGACGGTCACCCAGCAGCAGCTACGCAGTCTTTCTGCTTGCCCTCTTGGCAACGACCCGGCGCCGACTCAGCCGCTCGTACACCAAACGATCCGCCTGAGCATCATTGGCGGACCCAGCAACCCGGTGCGCTAATCGGCCGACGCCGTGCGATCGCGGGCCCATTCGCGGAGCGACTCGATGCGTTCGGCCATGGTCACCGACAGCGGCCGGGTTTCGGCTAGCTCGGCCAGCACATGGTGGGTGGCCAGCTCCGTGTCCTCCGCGTAAGCGGCATAGAGCGATGAGACCACAGCTTGCTCGATCTCCGAACCGCTGAAGCCGTCGCTCGCTTCGACCAGGGCGTCGAGATCGAACTTCTGCGGATCTCGTTTGCGGCGCTCCAAATGCACACAGAAGATCCCCCGTCGGCTGGCAGCACCTGGCAAGTCGACGAAGAAGATCTCGTCGAAACGTCCCTTGCGCATCAGCTCCGGCGGCATGCCGCTGATGTCGTTGCATGTGGCGATGACGAACACGGCGTCAGACTTGTCCTGCAGCCACGACAAGAAGGTACCGAACACGCGTTGCGACAGCCCCGAGTCGCCGCCTGAGCCGTCCGGGCGGAACGCTTTTTCTATCTCGTCGATCCACAACACCACGGGCGCCATCGACTCGGCAGTTTGGA
>CAZRGL010000161.1:18665-18876 GCA_964599485.1 uncultured Polyangiaceae bacterium | reverse complement strand
CGTGCCCAAAGTGCTGGCCGTCGACGATGGCCTCATGGTGCTCGAGGACATTTCTGGAATGCGTTTGCTCGATGCTGCTTCGGATCAGGGGTGGGCGCATCGAGACGTGGTGACGGCGCTCAGCGGTTTGGCTGAGCTACACGCCGTGTGGCTAGGACGCGAAGAAGAGCTTGCAAGACGAGATTGGCTTGGGACGACTCGATCAACATCG
>CAZRGL010000161.1:0-18655 GCA_964599485.1 uncultured Polyangiaceae bacterium | reverse complement strand
TGCCGCTACGGAGCTTTGGCAGGCCTTGGCGGAGTATTCCGCGCCACTCCTGAGCACGCTTGCGGGCGCGCCGATGATTGAGCTGCAGCGTCGACTGGTCGACTCGGTGGGCGACTGGTGGCCTGAGCTCGAAAAGGCGCCTCGAACACTGATCCACAACGACTTCACCAGCCGCAACGTCGCGCTTCGGGCGACGGCAGAAGGTGATCGGCTGTGCGCCTTCGACTGGGAGCTCGCCACGCTCGGAGCGCCGCTGCTCGACGTGGTGGAGCTGTTTTGCTTCGTGCTGCCACGACGGCCTTCACGCGAGCAGCTTGCTGACTATGTGACCGTACACCGGCGAGCTCTCGAGCACGCCAGCGGCAGGCCAATCGATCCTCGAGCGTGGCAGCGCACGTTCCGTTTCGCCCTCTACGATCGCATGGTGACACGTCTGCCTCTCTATGCGCTGGTGCATCGATTCCGACCGCAAGCCTTTCTCGAACGGGTCGTGGACACTTGGTTCGGGCTGTATCAACTCCATCCAAACGACATCTGAAATGTCGCGATTTGCGACCAGTCACGCCAGCATCTACTTCAGACGACGGCGCAGGTGACGTGCCACTTTCCGGCCGATTGGCGTTTGACCCGCACACGCTCCCAAGTGTGCGCACGCGTTCTGGCCAGACCGCAGCGCCGCGCTATTGGTAAAACTTTTTACCATTAAATCTGATTCATTCTTGACAATGATCCGTCCAAGGCTCATAAGAATAGACAGTCGACATGAGCCACTTCACACCACATCGCGCCACGCGCTGTTTCGGCGCTCTCGAAGAGCTACCGCTCCGAGGGAAGCGCTCGTACGTGGCGTGTTCCCTCCTGCCGAAACCAGCCTCATCCCACCAGTGGGATATCGCCAAAAGCGGCAAGGAGGGCTCGACCTAGAGCGGCCATACTTCGTTTTCGAAGGCCGCTCTGGGAAACCGGAAGCGGCCTTTTTTTCTGTGCCGCGTCCATTGCGAGAGCCTGTGTACGTCAGCGCAACCAATCGAGCTCCAATCGAGGTGAATCTTCTATCTACCCACAACGTCTAGCACGAGTAGCCATGCAACGAATTCTCCCCCATACCCCCAGCACGCCAGCGGCCAATCGTAGGCGCGCGGTTTCGTGCGCCAGCGCCCCCGAGCAGCGCTATGCTCCTCATGATACGGGCATTTCGGGCTCAACCACCACGCTGCATTGTTTGTCCTGGGGCCATCTCTCAGCTGGCACATGTTCCGGCAGCGATAGCGCAGTGCGCAAACAAAGCTCGGGTGGAAACCTGGAGGATCGCCCCTAGGGCGTCGTTCGAACGAGAGCAATCTCGCGAAGGCCGCCCTGGGAGCTCCAGAGGCGGCCTTCGGCGTTTCTGGATCGGCTCATCGGCGGAAACAGTGAGGTCGCAAGCTCTTCGAAGACCGCAGCCTCTCGACACCCTGCAGGGGGTGTGATTGTGGCGTGGCCACCACGGCCGGTCGCAAACCGGTAGCACGTGCACTGAGGTTCGATTCCTTCACCCCCACCAACCCTGAACGCAAATGCGGGGAGGGGGACGAACGCGCCCGCTTGGGCGTCCGGCGCCGCCTCGACAGCGCGAGCGGGACCGCTGCGTCTCGGGGGCGCTTATTTAGAGATAGTGTTTACGGATAAGGAGAACAACAACGGAATGAAAGTCGGCGCTCCTGCAAACAGGGCGACCACGAGGGCTCGTAGTCCAACGGCAAGACACTGGCCTTTTAAGCCATGAGATGGGGGTTCGATTCCCTCTGGGCCCACCCGACGACCGCGCTGACATCGATTCTCGGCGGTCCCGCCACACATCCTAAGTCGGTGGTGTAATGGGAGCATCACGGTTTCCAAGTCCGTGGGCGGGGGTTCGAATCCCTCCCGACTTGCCGAAGCGGGCGCCCGTCGAAATTGGCGCTCGCGAGCAACCCAAACCTGGCGGGAGCCCCAACCAAAGAACAGCACTGGAGGGTGCCGCTGAATGGTCAGCAACGGGCCTTGAAAGCCCGGGTATGTACGCGCATAGGGGTTCGATTCCTCCACTCTCCTCCAAGTGGCCTCCCAAGTGGCCTCCCAAGTGGCATGGCCTGCCTAATTGGCCTCCCACTCATTTGCAGCCGTCCGGACGGTGACGGGCTCGGAGTGCCACTCCGACGATGCGGGTTCGACCCCCGCCGGCTGCTCCACGTCCCATTGGCGCTCTGGGCGCATCGGGTTTGCCGAGTTGCTTTCCGCCGCTGAGCCTGATGGGTCAGCTCCGCGGGGGCGCTCACTTGAGACGGCGACGCAGGCGATAGGCAGAAGCGGCATAGACGGCAACGCCCATGCCTCCGAGACCTACGAATTGGGCGGCAAGCTCTGAGAACGTCGCGTCCTTCAGCATGACGGCGCGCAGGATCTCCACGAAATGGCGTACAGGCGTCAGGCCGCTCAGCGGCTGCAACCACTCGGGCATGTTCTCGACTGGCGTGACGAAGCCCGACAGCAATACTGCAGGCATGATGAAGAACATCGCGCCCATGAGTGCTTGTTGCTGGTTGTTGGCCACGGTGCTGACCAGCACGCCAACACCCAGGGTGGTGAGCATGTACAGGGCACCTGCGCCGAACAGCAGCCATAACGAACCATGGATCGGCACATCGAAGATCCAGCTGCCGACGGCAATGACGTAGCCGAGATCGACCACTCCGATGATGCCATAAGGAAGCGTCTTGCCGAGAATCAGCACTTCGGGGCGAATGGGGCTGACCAGAACTTGCTCGAGCGTGCCCATCTCCTTTTCGCGCGTCAGCCCGCCAGCGCTGGTGATCAACGTGACGATCAACAGCAACGTAGCTGCGACCCCGGGCACGAAGTAGATACGGCTGTCCAAGGTCGGGTTGTACAGCACCCGTGGCTCGACGTTCACCCGCGGTAACGACGCTGCGTAACCGCGCACCGCCGAGACTTGCGCGAGCTTGGTCTGCGTGAGCACGGCGGCGCGCTTCATGGCGAATGCCGCCACCGCGTTCTGGGCCACAATCGCACGATTGGAGTCGCCACCATCGACGATGGTCTGGATGGCCACCGGCCGCCCCCGCTCTTGCTGCTCTGCCATTCCTTTCGGTATGACCACCACGAGGGGCACCTCGCCGCGCGAGACCATACGCATCGCCGCTTGGGCGTTGGGTACGGTCGCGACGTGGTGGAAGGCGTCACCGGCGAGCAGCTCCGAAGCCATGACGCGGCTTTGAGGCGTCATGTCCTCGTCCGCGATCACGGTCGGCACGCGCTCGACATCGAGGTTCACTGCGAAACCAAAGACCAGCAGCTGGATCAATGGCGCAATGGTGAGCAAGGCAACCATGCGCTTGTCGCGAAAGGTCTGCCGGTATTCTTTGGCAATGACGGCGAGGAGGGTGGTCAACATCGGAAATGCCCCTTCACGCCAGCTTTCGTTGGAAGCGCGCTGTAGCGATCACCAACAGCACGAGGAAAAAAGCGCTCAAGGCAATCAAGTCGGGCCAGATCACCTCCATGCCGTTGCCGCGCAACAAGATGGCGCGCAGCGAATTGACGAAGTAGCGAGCCGGCAGCACGGTCGCCACAGCGCGCAAGACCAGCGGCATGTTCTCTATCGGGAAGATGAAGCCCGACAAGAGCAGCGCCGGCAAGAAGGTGGAGATCGCTGCCGCCATCGAGGCCACCATTTGACTGCGGGTGATCACGCTGATGAGCAAGCCCTGCATCAGCATCGCCAGGATGAACAAGCTCGAAACCGCAAACAACAGCCACAGGCTGCCATTGACCGGCACGTCGAACAGCGCCACCCCCAAGGTGAGCACCAGCAGCACCTGCACCAGACCAATGACGAAATAGGGCACCAACTTGCCGAGGATCACCTCCACCCGGCCCACCGGCGTAGCGAAGAGCTGTTCCATCGAGCCGCGCTCGTACTCGCGGGCGACGGTCAGCGCGGTCAGCATCACCGCAATCATCACCAAGATGACCACCATCAAACCTGGCACCAGAAAGATGGCGCTGCGCAGCGCCGGGTTGAAGAGCACTCGGCTGCGTACCTCGAGGGGCGGCTGCACGCGGCCGAACAGGGCCTCGAGCTCGCTGCGCGAAGCTGCCAGCGATACCGCCGAAGCGTAGCCCAGTGCGATGTTGGCGGTGGTGTTGTCGGCGCCATCGAGCAAGAGCTGGGCGTCGGCTCGCTCACCGCGCCGCAGCTGCCGACCATAGCCGCGCGGAATGACCAAGGCCGCTTTGGCAGACTGTGAGCGAAACAGCGTCTCGGCCTCGCTCGGATCGCTACGTCGCGCCACGACCTCGAAGGTGTCCGAAGCGGTGAAGCGGTCGACCAGCTGGCGCGAGCTGGTGGTGCGATCTTGATCGACCACCACCAGCGGGATGTGCTCGACGTCGAAGCTCACCGCGTAGCCGAAGAGCAGAATCAGCACCACCGGCATGATGAGGGCAAACGCCAACACTTGCGGATCGCGCTGGATGTGCACCACTTCCTTGCGGGCGATTGCAAGAGTACGCCTGATCAGCCGCCTCAGCATCTCGCCTCCGGTTGACTGCTCGAGGCGGGCTCGGGCGACGCAACGGGGTCGGCGTTGGCGAGCTCCAAGAACACGTCTTCGAGCGTGGCTTCGGTTGCCCCGAAGACAGCGCCCGGCATACCGAGCTCGGCGAGCAATGCAGCAAATGCCTCGCCGCTCGTCAGCGGTCCTTGCACCCGAACATGGGTTGCGGCGCCGAAGGCCCTGACATCGAGCACGTTGTCCTTGCCAGCTAGCGCCTTGCTGAGCTGCCTTGCCGAAAGCTGACCGCTGACCTCGAAGATGACGCCTGGCACGTGAGCGGCCTTGAGCGCCGCCGGGTTGTCGAGCGCGACCAGCCTGCCATCGACCATGAACCCCACTCGATCGCAGTACTCGGCCTCGTCGAGGTGGTGGGTCGTGACGAACAGGGTGTGGCCCGCCGCCGCGAGCTGGCGGATGACCCTCCAGAAGCTCCGCCTGGCCACCGGATCGACGCCTGCGGTGGGCTCATCCAAAAAGAGAATGCGCGGCTCATGGAGCAGCGCCGAGGCAAGAGCCAAGCGCTGACGAATACCGCCTGGGAGCGAGCCGGTGAGCTCATCACGACGATCGGCCAAGTCGGCAAGCTCGATGGCGGACTCGATGCGACTCTTGCGCCTCGCTCCCCTCAGGCGATAGACCCCCGCGAAGAAGCGCAGGTTCTCTTCGACGGTCAGATCCGTGTACAGCGAGAATCGCTGCGACATGTAGCCGATGGAGAGCTTGACCTTCTCCGGGTGGCTGGCAACATCCACACCCGCCACCGTCGCCGCGCCCGCGCTCGGCCCCAGAATCCCACACAACATGCGAATGGTGGTGGACTTGCCAGCACCGTTGGCCCCTAGGTAGCCAAAGATCTCCCCCGGCGTAACCTCGAAGCAGACCCGATCGACAGCAGTAAAATCGCCGAAGCGCTTAGTCAGCTCGCGGACCTGGATGATGGGCTCGGTGGTCATGGCATCTGGACAGCAGGCTGGGGACTTTCGGGCGCGTCAGTGTCTCGGCTCAGCTGCTGGCCTGCCACGAGCCCGAGAAATACATCCTCGAAGTCGGGCCGCACGCGCTCCGAGGCGGTGACCAACTCGAGACGCTGAATCCACTTCTCGAAGGGCTCAGCGCGGGCGGCAGCAACCACAACCCTCACGGAAGCTCCGCGCGGCGTCAGCGACAGCACCTCGTCTCGGCCATCGAGCTGGACCTCGAGCTCGGCGCGATCGGAGGTCGCGAGCAAGTAGCTTCGGTAGGCGCTGCCCTCAGCCAAGGCTCGCGGCTCGCCTTCGGTGAGCAGCGCTCCGCCGTAGATGACGCCCACGCGATGGCAGCGCTCCGCTTCGTCCATGTACGGCGTAGCCAGCAACACGGCCATTCCATCGGCAACGAACTCGTACAACAGATCCCACAGCTCGCGCCGGCTGACCGGATCGACCCCGTTGGTGGGCTCATCCAAGATGAGCACTTTGGGCTGGTGAAGGAGGGCACAAGACAGCGCGAGCTTCTTGTACATGCCGCCGCTGAGCGCATCGGCGCGGCGATCGCCGAAACGCTCGAGCCTGGTGATCCGCAGCAGCCGATTGCGTCGCGTTTTGAACTCGGCCTGGCTCAGCCCGAACAGATCGGCGAAGAAGCGCAGGTTCTCGTCGACGCTCAAGTCGCCATACAAGCTGTACTGTTGCGGCATGTAGCCGATGGCTTCGCGCACCTCGGCAGAAGCGTCGTCGGTCGACTTGCCGAGCACGAAGGCCTCACCAGTATCGGCGCGCATGAGCCCAGCAAGAAGCCGGATGGTGGTCGTCTTACCTGCTCCGTCCGGCCCCACCAGCCCATAGAGCTCGCCACGCCGAACATCGAAGCTCATTCCGTCGACGGCTTGCAGCAGCCCAAAGCTGCGTTTCAAGCCGCGAGCCGACAGGACCACCGCAGCGTTGCCGCTGGGGTCGGTCGTGGCCGCTGCCGCCAGGCTCATGGCGAGCCCTGCTCGGTGCCGTCAATGGTGATTTCTACCGGCATGCCAGGTCGCAACAGCGCAGCAGGATTGGGCACGACTACGCGCACGGCGTAGACCAGCCGGTCGCGGTCTTTGCGGGTCTGCACATTGCGCGGAGTGAATTCTGCCTCGGTACCCACGTGCAGCACCTTGCCTTTGAAGAGCTGTTCGCCGTGGGTGTCGGCCCGCACAGTTACAGCCCGGCCCGGCTCGGCGGCGCGCAGCTCCGCGTTGGGCAAGTAGAAGGTGGCTTCCACGGTGCTGATGTCGACCAAGCTCAGGACTCTGCTGCCTGGCAACACCACCTCACCAGGCTCGAAGTTGCGCTCGAGCACGTAGCCATCGCGCGGCGCCATGAGTGTACATTCGGCCACGGCGCTCAGCGCCAATTTTCGAGCCGCCTTGGCAGCGTTTACCTTTTGCTCGACGCCGCCTATCTGAACGCGCGAGAGCTTGGTCTTGAGCGCTGCCGCTTGCCGGGCACTGACCGCCGCTGCCGACCGGGCATCGGCCGCCGCGATGCTGGCATCGAGAGCTGCCAATTGATGATCGAGGCCTTGAAGCTGCGACTCGGTCTTGTCCAAAGTCTGATCCGAGACAGCCCCCGCCAAATGCACCTCTTGCACGCGCTTGGAAGCTCGCTCGGCCGCCCCCCGCTGCACGCTGGCGGCAGCCTTCTGGGCCTTGGCCGCCTTGGCAGCAGCTTGCGCCATCCACAACTGACTGTCAGCGCCGCGCACGCCTTGCTGGGCGAGCAAGGTCGTCGTCTTGGCAGCCACCAGGCCCACCTTGGCGCCGCGCAGCGCCGCTTCGGCCTGAGCCAAACGTGCATTGGGCTCGGCGCAATCGAGCGCGACGAGCAGCTGGCCTTTCTTGACCCGATCGCCCGCGTTGACCTTCACCGATTCGATGCGAGCCGGCAGACGAGCTACCACGTCCACCTGCGTGCCCTCGACCGTGGCGCTTCCGCCTGAAGGCCGCTCCGCCTCGAGGCGCTGGGCGCGCAGCCGCGTGTAGAGGATCACGGAGAGTGTGGCCACCAGGACCACGAACAACGGGATGGCTTTCTTCATCTCCTTGGCTCCTTTTTCGCCACTGGGCTATCGGTCGAGCGGCCGTCTGCCAGCAAGTAGGCGGCGCGACCGAGCCCGCCATCGAAGTGAGCTTTCAGGACCGCCAAACGACCTTGATCGACCGCATCGCTGGCCTGACTCAATTCGAGGCGCGTACCGGTGCCGGCCTCGAGGGATGCTTCGGCCGCACGCTGGTAGACCTTCGCTGCTTTGAGGATCCGTTGCGCCGCGGCCACAGCGCTCGTGGCGGTGCTGATCTTCGCTTGCGCGTCGGCTCTCTTGCGGCCGATCTCGCTGGTAGCGGCTTTTTGCTGAGCCTTGAGCCCAGCGATCTTGGCCTCGGTCTCATTGCGCCTGCGCCGCGTCAAATCCCCGTCGAAGACATTCCATTTGAGCACCGCTCCGGCAGCAAACGCGGGCCCGGCCTCGTCGGTGTGGAAGGGGCTCTTGGGATACTGGTACTTGACCGTCCCGACCACATCGATGGTCGGCCAATAGGTCCGGCCCAGCCGCGCGTGCTCGGCCTCGGTGGCACGCTGCAGCGCATCGATTTGCTTGCGCACCGGGTGCAGCTGGGTGCTCGCCCGAGGCACCAGTGCGGCGCTGCCCAAGCTCTTCAAGTCGTCCAGCAGCGTCACGTTGGCGTTGGCCGGCAGCCCCAACAAGAGCCGCAAAGTCGATAGGGCGCGAAGCCTCTCTTGCTGGGCGCGCACGAGCTGAGCGTCGAGCTGCGCCACACGGCTCTGGGCTCGCGCCAAATCGAGGTCGTTGCCAAGCCCAGCTTTGCGACGGATCCGCTGGCTGGCGAGCTCGCCCTCGGCGACCTTCTTCGAGCCCGCCGTGGCCCCTTCCACTTCTTGGAAGAAGCGCGCCGCCAAGTACGAAGCCCGCACCGCATAGGCGACTTGCGAGGCTTGTTGATCGGCCTTCGCTCGGGCAGCTTGCTCTAGTGCTCGGGCCGCGTCGGTGCGCACTGCGCGCGCGCCAGCTTCGAAGGCCCGCCAGCCCGCAGACAGGCCCACAGATAGATTGTGAAGCGAGCCCATCTCCTTGTTGACGACCACCGGCTCGGTCTGCCCGGGCATGGTCAGGCCGGTGTCTATCTCGAGCTCCTGAAGCGGGCCGATGAGCATGTAGCTGGCCTCGAGCTTCACCCGCGGCAGCCAGGCGGTCTGAGTCTGGCTGGTGCGTGCTTGCGCGGCCTTGACTGCCTGGGCAGCGGCAGTGAGGGAGGGGTGCTGACCAACGGCCAATTGCACCGCTTGGCGCTGGGTCAAACTAGTAGGCCTGACGACACTGGATGGCTGTCCGAAGCAAGGAGTTGCTGCGGTCACCAGGGTCATGGCCAAAGCGATGCCGATGATTCTGCTACGGGTCACGGTGGCTGACATCGCAACCGACATGCCACTGGTTGGCTCGATGGCTGGCACGGGATTCGCCAGAGAGCTTGGCCGTCGACCTTTTTACGAAGCTGACTTATTTCGTATAATATCGAATGGTTACCAAAAGCATGAACGCTTGAGGCCCCCCTTTTGATTACACACGGACGACTGAGCGACCCAAGCTCCTGTAAGATAATCCGACATGACTGTCGGGTTTCTTTATGAGGCTGTCGGCTTTTTTTACAGTCCCCCGAGATCCATGACAGAGCCCCCACCCCTCTCAGCTGCTGAACGCCTTTCCGATGACGAGCTGCACGCGATGGTGTGGCGCCAAATCAGCGGACCGGGACAGGTCATCGCCAGGTTGCGCGTAGGCGCACTGGCCCTCATCGCGCTGATCATCGCCGCGCTGGTATTCCTCGAGGTCGCGGCTTGGCGACTATGGCTATTCGTCGCCGTCGGCGCCGTGGTGGCAGCCATCTTGGTAGTCGACTTCATCAGGCTCCGCGACCAGCAGCTCACCCAACGCGAAGTGCCCTACCTGTTGGCTCCAATCGTAGCGCTGCATACGGCAATCATCGTCATCAGCGGGGGAGCACATAGTCCGTTCTTGGTGCTCTACGTCGTGGTGGGCATGGCCCCAGCGATGACCATCGGTCGGCTCAAGCCCTTCTTGGCCATGGCCTCGGTACCAATGGGGCTGTTGTGGCTGCTATCGATCGGCGCCGGGCTCGGCGCGCTGCCGGCGCTGATCCCAACCTTCTTCAGTGGCGCTAGCGCTATCGGACGAAACGCGCTGTTCATCTACACCCAGGCGGTGGTGTTCACCATGGCGACCATGGTGGGCGGCGCGGTCATCCTGGCCATCCGCGCCGCGGTCGAGCGCAGCACCCGGACGGCCGCCACCATGCGTCACGAGCTGGTGCACACGATGCGCGAGCGCAATCGCGAGCTGGTCATGCTGTCTGGAGAGCTGGCCCATGAGCTGAAAAACCCTCTGGCATCCATTCAGGGGCTGTCGTCGCTGGTGGAGCGCAAGCTCGATCCGGACAGCAAGGAGCGCGAACACATGCAGGTGCTCATCGGCGAGGTCAAGCGCATGGGCGCTACCCTCGACGAGTTTCTCAACTTCTCCCGGCCCGTCACTGGCCTTTCGGCGCGCGCAGTGACCGCTGCCAAACTGATGGCCGAGGTGGTGCAGCTGCATCAAGGCATCGCCGCCAAACGTAACGTCACCCTGTCGCTCGTCACCGTCGCCGCCGAGCCCATCGTGTGCGATCCACGCAAAGCCAAACAGGTGCTCGTCAACCTCGTGCAAAATGCCCTCGAGGCCGCGCCTGCAGGCAGTCGCATCGAGGCGCGAACAGAGCCGGAGTCGAGCGGAGGCGCGTTGTTCATCATCCAGGACGAAGGCCCAGGTATCGCCGCCAAAGTACGCGGCCGACTGTTCGAGCCGGGGATCACCACCCGACAGGACGGCAGCGGGCTCGGCCTCACCATCGCGCGGGCCATAGCCGAGCAACACGGCGGCACGCTCGAGCTTCAGGAGCCATCCGCGGGTGGGTGTCGCGCCGTGCTGCAGTTGCCCAGCCAGCCCGCGCCAACCGATCCGCCCTTGTCGAGAGGCGGGGCCGATTCGCCGCAACAAGACGAGCTGCAATCATGAAACCAACGGTGCTGGTAGTCGACGACGAGGCGCCGGTTCGCTACACGCTCCGCTCGATTCTGGAGGACGAGCAACTCGAGGTGGTCGAAGCAGCCGATGGGGTTGCAGCGCTCGAGGCGGTCGATCGGGGTGGTATCGATCTGGTGCTCACCGATTTGCGTATGCCGTGTATGGACGGCATGGCGCTGCTGTCGGAGCTGGCTCAGCGGCCAGCGGCCCCGAAGGTGATCATGATTACCGCGTACGGCTCGGAGCGGCTCGCCGTAGAGGCCATGAAGCGAGGCGCGCTCGATTACTTCGCCAAACCCTTCGAGGCAGACGAGATCATCCGCGTTGTGCAGCGCAACCTCGAGACCGTCCGGCTCAGCGAGGAGAACCGCGCCTTGCGCGCCGAGCTCGCCCTACGTCGTTTCATGGTGTTCGAGTCCGAAGCCATGAAACAGATCGCCGCACTGGTCGAGCGCGTAGCCCGTCGCGACGTCACCGTGCTCATCACGGGAGGCAGCGGCACGGGCAAAGAGCTGGTCGCGCGAGCCATCGTCAAAGCGTCGGCGCGGGCGAGCCAGAAGTACGTCCAATTCAACTGCGCATCTTTGCCACGGGAGCTCGCCGAGGCGGAGCTGTTCGGCCACAGTCGCGGCGCGTTCACCGGCGCTGCGGGCGCGCGTCGTGGGCTGTTTCGCGAGGCCGATGGAGGAACGCTGCTGATCGACGAGATCGGCGAGCTCGATCTGCTCACCCAGGGCAAACTGCTGCGAGCGGTCCAAGAGCGAGAGGTGCGGCCCCTAGGCGAGGACCACCCCATCAGCGTAGACGTGCGTATCATCGCCACCACCAACCGCGACCTGGGCAAACAAGTCGAGCTGGGCTGCTTTCGCCAAGATCTGTACTACCGGCTCAATGTGGTCCACCTCGAGCTACCGCCACTGAGCGAGCGGCCCGAAGACGTGGCGCCACTCGTCGAGCACTTCGCCGACCGCTTCGCCCATCGTTATGGTCTTGGCCAAGTGCGCATCGCCGACGCGCTCATGGCGAAGCTACAAGGCGCGAGCTGGCCAGGTAACGTGCGTGAGCTCGAGCACACCATCGAGCGACTGCTTGCGCTTGCCGACGACTCGCTCATCGGTCCAGAAGGCTTCGAGCCCAGCGAGGGACAAGACGGGCAACCGCCGGCGCCCGTGCCAGCCGGCGGCGTTGCCCTGACGTTGAAAGAACGCATGGCTATCTTCGAGCGCGGCCTAATCGCCGCGGAGCTCGAGCGCTGTCACGGTAACCAGTCGGAAGCCGCGCGCAGACTGGGGGTCAGCCGCCCTACCCTCATCGACCGGCTGAAGAAACACCGTCTGCGCTGACCCGTTTTTTTCTCGGGGCACGTTGCGTCTTCGCCAGGCGGAAAGCTGGGCTCCGCGCGGAGTCACGAAGCCCAGTCCGTGTAGTCATTCAGCGCGGGCGGGTGGTTTGACCAGCCTTGGTGTCGACGCACTGATCGGTGCCTTTGACAGACCGCCGCGTACCACCAATGCATGACGGGTAGCCGGTGCGACTACCCCTGATGGTGGTGCACCAGTCGGTGTAACCAGAGCCATCGATCTTGTAGCGCTTGATGCCGCAGACCGGCCTGTTGCCGCGAACCACCGTGCCGCCCGGCTTGTAGCAATGCACCGAGCCGCGGCCACCGAGGCTGGTGGTGCTGCCTTTGAGCGTGTAACCGGTGGGGCAACCTACGCTGCTCTTCTTGACGGCCGAGTTGACGCACTGATCGGTGCCCTTGACGGACTTCCTGCTTCCGCCAATGCACGAAGGGTATCCAGTACGACTGCCACTGATCGTGGTGCACCAGTCGGTGTAGCCAGAGCCATCAATCTTGTAGCGCTTGATGCCGCAGACAGGCCTGTTGCTGCGGACACTGCCGGGCTTCTCGCAATACACGCGGCTTCCGGAGCGCTTCATCTTGTATCCGCTAGCGCAGCTGTAGTCGTTCGTGCCAGCTTCCGCCTGGCTCATGGGAGTCATGGCAAAGGCGAGACCGAGGGCGAGAGGCGCGCCGAGGACGAGGTACGAGAGCTTCTTGGTGATGGACATAGTCATGCTGTCTTCCTCCATAAGGAATGGGATCGAGTTGGAGGCGCGCTAACCGATTCATCGTCCACGCGCCGTGTTCGGTGTGGCTCATCGCAACGGCTGTGCCAGCTGTCGAATGACCACATTTCGGTGCTTTTGCGCGACGATCGCCCGCAAGCGGATCTACTCGATCCTCACGAGGCTGCCGGCCCGGATCGAAGTGATCCTCGACTGCGATGGCGTCGAGAAAGGTTCCGCGCGCTGAGCCAGACTGCTCGACCGTGGCCCGTGAGGCCGCTCGAGCACTGAACACCTGTTCGTCCCTCGCTACGAGGGACAAAGATCCTGTCCATCCCGCATTGAGCAGAGCCTGTGTACTGTGTTGATGACGCCTGGCGGCAAGGCGTTGGGCAGCTCTTCTTTGCCCGAAAGAACGCGAGCCGGACCAGGGGGGTAGCTAGATGGGCGATTCAGCGTCTGCTTCGAATCAGGCTAGGACCATCTTGCTCGTCGAAGACGACCCGAACGACGAGGCGCTGACGCTGCGCTCGTTCGGCAAGGCCAACATCGCCAACGTGGTGGACGTGGTCCGCGACGGCCAGGAAGCATTGGATTACCTTTTCTCCAAAGGGGCCCACAGGGATCGATATCCGGCCCAGCTTCCTGCCGTCGTCCTGCTCGATCTCAATTTGCCCAAGCTCGATGGTCTGCAGGTACTGCGGCGATTGCGCGCGGACCAACGTACCGCCCTACTCCCGGTGGTCGTGCTGACCTCCTCAGACGAAGAGAGAGACCTGGTCGAGAGCTACCGCTTGGGCGCCAACAGCTACGTGTGCAAACCGGTGAAGTTCGACGAGTTCGCGGAGGCTATTCGTCACGTGGGCGGCTATTGGCTGCTGCTCAACAAACCCCCGCCGAAAGAGCAGAGGTCGACGTGAGGCGGCAAATCAAGCTGCTGCTCGTCGAGGACTCCGACGACGACGCCCTGTTGCTGTTGCGCGAGCTCGACAGGCAGGGCTTCGAGACCACCCACGCCAAGGTCCAAACCGCCGCCACAATGCTCAGCGCGCTGACCGAGGGCTGCTGGGATCTGGTCATCTCGGATTACTCGATGCCTCGTTTCACGGGCTTGGAGGCGCTCAGAGTCATGCAGGGACTGGGGCGGGACTTGCCGTTCATTCTCGTCTCGGGAACCGTCGGCGAAGAGAACGCCGTGGCGGCGATGAAAGCCGGCGCCCATGATTACCTGATCAAGGATGACTTGGCACGGCTCGGCGAGGCTATTCGGCGGGAGCTGGAAGCTGCGCACTCGCGCGCCCAGCGCCACGAAGGGGAAGTGAAACTGCGCGCGAGCGAAGAGCGTCTTCGCACCTATGTCACCAATGCCCCGACAGCGATCTTCATCGCTGACTCGACGGGCGGATTCGTGGACGTCAATCCCGCCGCGATGCGGCTTCTCGGCTACACCAGGGAAGAGCTGCTTTCACTGGGCCTCTCCGATGTCTACACGCTCGATGCTCAATCCGAGGCCGTCGCAGCCTTCAACACGCTGAAGAAGCAACGACAGTACAGTGGTGAGACCGTTCTCCGAAAGAAGGACGGTTCTCATGTCCACGTGCTCCGTGATGCGGTCGCTTTGTCTGACGACCGGTTCATGGCCTTCTGCACCGACGTAACCGAGCGCAAACAGCTCCAAGAACAGCTCTATCAAGCCCAGAAGATGGAGTCGGTGGGCCGGCTTGCGGGCGGCGTGGCCCACGACTTCAACAACCTGCTGACCGTCATCTTGTCGTCGTGCTCGTTCCTCGCTGAGGAGCTGCGCGACGGGGACCCCATGCTCGAAGACGTCGAGTACATCCGTGACGCAGGTGAGCGCGCGGTAAGACTGACACGACAGCTTTTGGCATTCAGTCGGCGCCAGCCCCTGCGGCCCGAAGCACTTTGCATCAACCGATTGCTGGAGAATCTGCACAAGATGCTCCGCCGGTTGATCGGAGAAGACATCGAGCTATCTACGCTACCCTGCACTGCCCCGTGGCTGGTCAAAGCCGACCCCGGACAGATCGAGCAGGTGGTGATGAACCTGGTGGTCAACGCTCGTGATGCGATGCCCGAAGGCGGCCAGCTGACCATCGAGACGGCCAACGTGGAGCTGGGTGCAGGCGAGGATCATGCCGACAATCACCTGGCCGTGCAGCCCGGTCCCTACGTGATGATCGCTGTGAGCGACACCGGTGTCGGCATGAGCGCAGAGACGCGCCGCCGAGCGCTCGAGCCTTTCTTCACCACCAAGGAGAAAGGCAGAGGCACCGGCCTCGGGCTCTCCACGGTCTACGGAATCATCAAGCAGAGCGGCGGCACCATATGGATCTACAGCGAGCCCGGGCGCGGGACGACGTTCAAGATCTATCTGCCCCGTTTCAACCATTCGGGAGCCCACCTCACGAACAAGCCCTCTGCGACCGCCCGCTCGACCAATGGATCAGAAACAGTGTTGGTGGTCGAGGACGAAGAACAGGTGAGAAAGCTGGTCGCGCGAATGCTCGAACGGCGGGGCTACAAAGTCCTTCAAGCGCGAGACGGAACGGAGGCACAAGCCTTGGCAAATGCCTATGAAGAGCCAATTCACCTGCTGTTGACCGACGTGATCATGCCCGGACCAAGCGGGCGGGTCACCGCGGATTCGCTGCTCGCCACCCGGCCGCAGATGAAGGTGCTGTATATGTCCGGCTATACCGACAACGCCATCGAGCACCACAAGGTGCTCGATCCAGGTACGCGCTTCGTCGAGAAACCCTTCACCCGCAACACGCTGACACGCACGGTGCGGGAGGTTCTGAACGAAACACCTGTCCCCTGAGCGGCATACTTCGCTCGTCGTGCTTCTTGCTGGACCCACCCGAATCCGCGAAGCGCGACACGCGTCGAGACAACGGACGATCCAATGGCTACGAGCAAAACCGCTGCTGTTTTGAATGCGATCAACATCGTATTGCGCAAGACACTGCACTGTGAAACGGAAGAGGACCTCGCCAAGACGTGCCTCGAGGTTGCCGAGGAGCTGACCGCTAGCAAGTTCGGTCTCATCCACGAGCTGAACGAAGAAGGGAAGCTGAACACGATCGCAATCAGCAACCCTGGCTGGGACGCGTGCACGATGCCCAGCGCGGAGGCGGCCCAGCGCACCAAGAACGTACGGGTCCAAGGAATCTATCGGAGTGTGGCGAGCGAAGGGCAACCCATGTTCACCAATAGCCCAGCCGCTCATCCCGACAGCGTGGGCGTTCCCAAAGGTCACCCCGAGCTGAGCGCTTTCCTAGGAGTGCCGTTGAAGAAGGGGGATACGACCATCGGCCTGATTGGCTTGGGCAACAAGGCGGCTGGATACACCACCGACGACCAGCACGCGATAGAGGCTCTGGCACCAGCCATAGTCGAATCTCTGACCCGCAAGCGGGCCGAGCTGGCGCTCAGAGCGCAGGAGGAACGACTGGCAAAAGAGACTGCTGCCGTCACTGCTATCGTCGGCAATCTGCTTCGTGGGGAGCTCGACGACCAGGAAACGGAGAAGCGCGTTCTGGATGCGTGTCTTGACGCCACTGACAGCGCCTACGGGATGATCGGCGTGGTCAACGAGCAGGGGCAATACGACACCACAAGCTACAACAGTCAGACGATGCAGGACTGCGCTTTTCCAGAGGCGCTGGCATGGCAAGTATCCACGCGGATGACCATTCGGGGGATTTGGGGTTGGCCCCTGCTGCATGGCGAGCCACTGCTCTGCAATGATCTTGGGGCACACCCCGACCGAATCGGCCTGCCGAAAGGGCATGTGCCCATCAAGTGCTTCCTCGGCATCCCATTGAAGAAGGAAGCACGGGTGGTCGGCATGGTCGCCGTGGCCAACAAGGCTGGTGGCTACACGGAGGCAGACGCTGAGACCCTCAGTCGATTGGGCAGTGTCATGATTGTCAGCCAGCGGCACCGAGAGGCGCTGGTGCACGTGCGCGAACGAACGACGCAGCTCGAAGCCGTGAACAAGGAGCTGGAGTCTTTTGCTTACTCGGTTTCTCACGATCTGCGAGCACCACTCAGGGCGATCGAAGGCTTCAGCGCAGCCCTCGTTGAGGACTGCCACGACAAGCTGGGCGAAACGGGACGCGACTATCTCGATCGCGTGTCAAACGCAGCTCGACGGATGAGCAAGCAGATCAATGACCTACTCGAGTTGTCCAGGGTGACCAGGACCGAGATGCGTAGAGAACAAGTCGATTTGAGCGCTATCGCCCTACAAACCACCGCCATGCTTCAACAACAGGAGCCCGATCGTGATGTGGTCGTCGTCGTCGCCGACGACGTGACAGTCGAGGGAGACAGCCGGCTGTTGCGGCAAGTGCTCGAGAACTTGCTGGGCAATGCTTGGAAGTTCACCCAACACCGCAACGAGCCGAGAATCGAGTTCGGGGCCACCGAAGAAAGCAAGGGGTTGACCTGCTTCGTCAGAGACAACGGGGCCGGTTTCGACATGGCCTACGAGGACATGCTGTTCGTCCCCTTCAAACGGCTACATAGCACCGAAGCGTTCCCTGGGACTGGTGTCGGACTTTCCACCGTGTTTCGGATCATCAAGCGCCACGGAGGACGTATCTGGTACGAGAGCGCGGTAGACCGGGGCGCAAGCTTCTACTTCACCCTTTTCGATGATGCCTGACAGGATGGTCTTGTCGAGTAAGCAGCGACCGAGCGGGTTCTGTTGGTTGGGTTGCCCCCCCAACGAAAACCAATTGACTCGACGCGACGAGTTCCGACAAAAGGATGCCAAATGTCAGTCGCTGAGCACTATGAGAGCCTGCTAGCCGATCACTATTCGTGGATGCTGGGTGGCTTGGACGAAGCCGTCGAACGAAACCGGGGGGTTTTCGAGCAACATGGGCTGACGGGAGGCGGAGCGGCCGTAGATCTCGGGGCGGGACCGGGCAGCCAATCCATCGCCCTGGCCCAGCTCGGCTATGAGGTGCTCGCTGTCGATATCAGCAAGAAATTGCTCGATGAGCTGACGGCACACGCGGCGGACCTGCCCGTTCGAACGGTATGTGAGGACTTGCTGCAATTCAGGACGCACTGTGCCGGCCCCGTCTCGCTCGTTGCTTGCATGGGCGACACCCTGACCCACCTGGATGCGCAAGCAGACGCACAGGAGTTGTTTGCCGAGGTGCACCAGGCGCTGCAGGTAGACGGACACTTCGTGCTGACCTTCCGCGATCTGTCCGCACGACTGCAGGGTCTGGATCGGTTCATTCCCGTTCGCAGCAGCGCGGACACATTGTTCACTTGCGTGCTCGACTACGACGACGACGGAGTCATCGTCAGCGACCTGATCTATGTGCGAAGCGATGGCGGATGGAAGCTGCACAAGAGCGCTTACCGGAAGACCGTCTTGTCCTTCGATTGGGTCTGCCAACAACTCAAAGGCGAGGACTTCCAACTCGACTTCGCAGAGTCCGTACGCGGCTGGGTGACCATTGTTGCCAGCAAGAAGTCTTCACCAGCGAAGCGCTAGCGCGAGTCGATCGAGCTAGAAGCGACTCGAGAGCGAGAGCGTTCCTGGACCCAGGACGATGGCTGTCTCGGCGGCGGGCGTTCGTGCGGCACCGTCCTTCTTTGCCACGTTGACTGTGATCGCCACACCAAGTCCTGCCGCCAAGGACGCAAGGCCCAGCCCCAGTGAGACGTTGGCGATGATGAGGTCTCGCTTGGCTGCGTCCACCCGGTCAGCGGGGCAATGACCTGCACAGCTAGCCCGCATGTCGTCGACCTCACTCTTGGCGCTGGCCGCAAAGCCTGCGAAAAGCCCGCCACCAACCAAGCCAACACCGCCGAGGACCCAGGACGCG
>CAZRGL010000160.1:4412-18890 GCA_964599485.1 uncultured Polyangiaceae bacterium | reverse complement strand
ATTAGCGCGCGACGGCTGCGGGCGCGTACGCGCTGTGGCGAACTCGGCTGCGAACAACAACAGCAGCCCGGGGCTCGGCGCCGAGCGCTCACCAACGCGCGCTATCGAGCAGGCATCGTCCTCTTCATCATGAGGCGGAGCCGGGGGCGGGTAGGCCCCAGCAGCATTGGTGGTGATCCAGTCTGTGTAACCAGGCGCCAGGGTAAACACTGTGCCATCGCCGCACAGCGGTGTGACCGCGTTGGCAGCTCCGCGGGAAGTTACGCCCACCAAGTAGGTCTTGCTGCCGCGCTCTAGATAAGCGGGGCCGCCGGAGTCACCAGGACAGGTGTCCACCCCATGGCCACCGGCCGCGAGCTCGTAGTCGTTGCGGCCGTTGAGAGGCACCCGCGCGATGTGGAGCGTTCCACCGACCGATTCGTTCGGATCGTTGTCGTTGAGTCCGAAGCCATTGATGAGCAAGGTGGTCTTGGGCGGTAGCGTCTTGTCGAGCTGCGAAAACGGCAAGACGGGAGCGACTGCGACCTCGTCGACGGGGTCCTCGAGCAGCAACAAAGCGATGTCGTTGGCTTGGGCCAACCCTTCAGGGTTGTCACCATCGTCAGGCTTGTACATGCCGTCGAAGTCTTTGTGGCTCACGACCTTGCTGACGGCGTGGGCGAGCTTGGCAACCAGGGGATCTTCGACGTGCAGCTCGCCAGCGAGCACGGTGACCTCGCTAGGCTCGAAGTCGTCGGTGAATGCCCCCATTTGGTCCTGATGCTTGATGCAATGGGCGGCCGTGAGCACGACTGTTGGGGCGATGAGCGTGCCGCTGCAGAACAGTCCTTGTTGGCCGAGCAGAGCAACCGTGCTGTAGAACTCCTGCTCGCTGGCTTGCTCGCCACCCATGACGGGCGTGCTGACCTGTGCCACCGCTGGCTCGCTCTCCTTCGGTTGCAGCAAACACCCCAGCGCGCAAAAGGTCAGGGCAAGCAAGCCGCACAGTCGGACCATCATGCTGATCATTATTCCACGTTTTGCTCCGTGCCCCAGCGCCACTCGAGCAAAGCCCAGCCTATCATGGCCAGCCCGCCGAAAACTGCCGCACACTGAAACATGACCGCATCCGAAAAGTGGTCGGCAATCGCACCGAAGACAGGACTTCCCAACAGCTCGGAAACGCCCCACAGAGCGGTGAAGCAAGCTAGTGCCGAGCCCCGGAAGCTCGCTGGTACGCGTCCAACGACTTGGCTGGTCAGCACCGGGAAGCAATAACCATGGCCGAGACCAGCGAGCAGCCCGGCGAGCATGAACTGGCTGAAACTGTGAGCTTGAGCGGCGACCAACGCGGCGACCAAGTAGATCCCGAGCGCGGCGGCCAACACCTTGTTGAGTCCGACTTTGTCCGGAAGTCGCGCACCGAACAAGCGGACCGCTACCGCGCCGACCGCGTAACTGAGCCAGAGGCTGGCCGGGCGAGGTACGCCGCGTCGTTCGGCGGTAACCGTGGCAAAGGTCATGAACACGGCGACCAAGCCAGAGAAGATCATCGTGGCGAGCCAAACCGAGTACACCCTCCGGCGCCCCAGGGCGTCCAGCGCCTCGCGCCAATCGAAACGAGCGCTCTGTGCGGGTGCTCGTTCCGGAAGCAGCAAGACGAACACCAAAGAGAGCAGAATTGCGCCGCCGACTGCGGGCAAGAACCAGCGCAGATCGGCCGGTGCCACGCTGAGCTGATCGGACAGCGGATTGACGAGCAGAGGGACGAGTCCCGAGATTCCAAAAAGCGCGAGTCCTTCGGTTCGTCGGCTCTCGGGGATGATGTCGGCTGCGAACGTGAAGTAGCCCGCGAAGAGCGTGCCCAGCCCGATGCCGAACACGACGCGCTGAAGGTAGATGATCACGCCAATGCGATCGACGAGCGCGACCATCGCCATGCCCGCCACCAACATCAGCGTACCGACGACCAAGGTGGGCTTTCGGCCGACGGTGTCGAGTGCCCAGCCAACTACAGGGCGGAGCAACAAGCCGCTAATCGCGCTGATGGCCATCAGTACGCCGATCTCCGTTCGGCTCGCCTGCAAGTGCTGCAGATAGAGCGGCAGCAGCAGCATCGAAGCGTAGCCGAGCGCTTGTAGAAAATGCGCGACGACCAACAACACGAAGTCGCGCGTGAGCAGCGGCTCGGGCGCTGCCGCCTGGCTGCTCACTGAAAGCACACGTTGAGCTGAGTCATGCCCGGCTGCGCAGCCCGCACCCGCACATCGGCAGTGGGTGCCGCCATGGTGGCGATGAGCTCCAGCTCTGCATCGGCGTAGAAGCGCCGCGCGCTCAAAAATGCGTCGTGCACGAAATGCGGCGTGCGCCACAAGCTGACGGTCATCGGAAGGATGACCAAATTGGACACGCATCGGCGCCCGTCGATGCCGACGAGCTCGTGGGCGCCAGCAGCGCCTGCTTGGGCGATCATGCGTGCCAATTGCCCAGCGCTGAAATGGTGGATGCTCTGCGTGATGAACATCAGGTCGTAGGACCCGTCCAGCGTCGACATGTCGAACGCATTCAGCTCGATGAAGCGCGCCGGTAGCCCTCGCTGCTCAGCCCGCTCGTTGGCGTCCTCGACGTAGGCGGGCACGATGTCCGAGCCGGTGATTTCTACTGGCAAGCCGCGCTTCTGGGCAAGCCGGGCCAGCTCCATGGTCAGCTCTCCCGAACCGCTGGCGAGCTCGAGCCCGCGAACCGGTCGGCCAAGCTGCTGAGACAAGCGCGCGATGCTGGGGCGCAGGTAGTGCAGGAAGCGGTGGTAGGAAAAGTAGGCCTTGTTGAGCTCGTGCAGCAGCCGCACCAAGTGTAGTTTTTGCTCTGGCGGGTAGTCGGGTTGGTCCAAGTACTCCACTGCCTCGCTATACACGGCACGGTCCAAGCTGTTGCACAGCCGCCACCAGGGGCGGCGCGCGGACAGCTCGCTGCGCCGATCGCGCAGACGCTGAAGAGCCTCGTCGGCTGCGTGTTCCAGCTCGTCCGGGCTGTTCCAAGGTGGCGGAAACTCGCCCTCATCGGATAATGAGCGTCGCGCGTGTTGGTTGAGTTGCGATAGCTGCAGCATGAGCGTAAAGCTTCGTCCGTGGGGAGGAGGCGGGATTATGCACGAGGTTGCCCATAAGGTGTTGGATCGCGCGTCGCAGCTTCGCACGCAGCAACAACGGCTCGATGCCATGAGCGCTGATCCGGACTCGCTGATCGTCGTGCTTTGGCGCAACCGCAACCTCATTTGTCGTGAGGATCCGAGTGCACCTGTGCTGCTCGCGCGCCGTGATTGTGAGCCGCTACTCGCCCTCAGCTCGAATCTGGTTTTCCTCGGTCTGCGGGGCGAGCGCGGCATCTTCACGCTCGCTCTGCCTGCCAGCGTCGAGGTCAGCAAGGAGCTTCCCATGTTGGCTGAGCGAGGCCACTTCAACGACTTGCGTCTCGCCGGCGGCGCCCTGGACGCGGCCGATCTCGACTTGCTCAGCTACGCTCGGGGGATTCTGCAGTGGCATCGCAACACTGGCCACTGTGGGCGCTGTGGCGCGACCACCCGTGTCGAGCAAGGTGGTCACCAGCGGGTGTGCAGCGACTGCGGCAGACACCACTTTCCGCGCACTGATCCAGCAGTGATGGCGCTGGTGGTGCACGAAGGGCGCTGCCTGCTGGCCCGCCAAGCCAAGTGGCCGGCCGGGATGCTGTCCGTGCTGGCGGGGTTCGTCGAGCCGGGCGAGAGCCTCGAGCAAGCGGTGGTGCGCGAGGTGCGCGAAGAGGTGGGGTTGGTGGTTGAAAACACGCGCTACCTGCGGTCGCAGCCCTGGCCCTTTCCCGCTTCTCTCATGCTCGGGTTCGTTGCCGAGGTCGCGGGGGCCGACTTCAGCCTCGACGATGAAGAGCTCGAATCGGCCCGCTGGTGTAGCGTCGATCAGCTGGCCAAGCCCGACGGCTTCTTCACGCCGCCGCCACCCTCACTCGCCCACCATCTGATCGCCCGTTTCACCGCCGGTCAACTTGATTCATGGTCATGACGCGAGCGCCGCGGTCACGGCAGTGACGAAAATGGTCTCGACGTCTCCGTCGAGGCGCAAGCTGACCGATGGATGGTTGTCGTGGTCAGTCTGTCCGCGGTTGATGATCGCGTAGGGCGCGCCTCGTTGCGCCGCTGCCAAGGGAATGGCGGCGGCGGGATGGACTGAGAGGCTCGAGCCCATAGCCACCACCAAGTCGGCGACCTGCGTTGCATCACCGGCTCTTTTCAAATCCTCGCTGCGCAACTTCTGCCCGAAGCTGATGGTGGCTGGTTTGAGCCAGCCGCCGCAGCTGCATGCGGGCGGCTTCTTGGTGGCGCGAAATGACTCGAAGTGTGGCTCCGGATCGGTGCGCGCGCGGCAACTCTGGCACTCGATGCGCCGGCCGGTGCCGTGTAGCTCGACCAGTCGTTGTTTGCTGGTGCCGGCTTTGCCGTGCAAGCCATCGATGTTTTGAGTCACACACATGGTGAGCTTGCCGGACTTCTCCAAATCGACGATGCCGTAATGCAAGCCGTTGGGCTTGGCGTCGCGAAACAGCGGCCAACCCTCTTCTTTTTGGGTCCAGTACTCGATGCGCTTGGTCTCACTAGTCATGAAGTCCTGGTACATGACCGGCTGGGTCACCTTCCACAAACCGCTCGGTCCGCGGTAGTCCGGAATACCGCTGTTGGTGGAGACTCCGGCCCCAGTGAACACCAAGATACGCTCGGCGGTTTTCAACAACTCGACGAGCTCGGCGTTAGGCTCTTGTGTCATCGCCAACAAATATAACCTATGTCGTGCGCCACGAACGCGAATATGGCTGCCGAGACAGCTGCCGAGGAGGGTACGTTCTTCCGGGAGCTGTACTTAGAAAGTGCTCTGAGTGACGCGGTGAATGATCCGGGATAGAGCATGTAGCCATGAAGATCGGCGTTTTGACATCAGGAGGCGATGCACCGGGCATGAATGCCGCTGTGCGGACGGTTGCAGTGGTCGGGATCGCGCGAGGCCACCAGGTGCTCGGAATCCGGCGAGGATACGAAGGATTGTTGGCGGGTGACGTCATCGAATTGGACCTTTCTGCGGTCGATGGCATCTCGCGATTTGGCGGTACGATGCTCGGATCGGCGCGCTCGAAGCAGTATCCGACCGCCGAAGGGCAGCAGACCGCGCGAAAACAGGTCGCTGCGCTCGGTCTCGACGCGCTGGTGGTCATCGGTGGTAACGGCTCGCTGGCTGGTGCCCATGCCCTCGCCGCCGACCGCCCCTGCCAGGTCGTTGGCTTGCCGGCTTCGATCGACAACGACATCGGACACTGTGGTTTGGCGATCGGGGTCGACACTGCCGTCAACACCATCGTCGAGGCCTGCGACCGCATTTCAGATACGGCCCGCGCCCACCGCCGTGCCTTCGTAGTCGAGGTGATGGGCCGGCAATGCGGTTTTCTCGCCATGCGCGCGGGCATCGCCGCCGAAGCCGACGCCATCCTCTACAGCGAGGATGACAGCCTCGATGACGAAGCCCTCGTGGCGCGCATGATCAAGGTGCTCGAGCAGTGTTTTGGCAACGACAAGAATCGCGCTTTGATCATCAAAGCCGAGGGTGTGAAGCTGCCGACCCGGACACTCGTGAAGCGCTTGCAGCAGTGGCTGGACGAAAAACATCCCGGGGTCGACGTGCGCGAGACCGTGCTTGGTCACGTGGTGCGCGGCGGCAACCCCAGCGCTTTGGACCGGGTGATTGCCCAGCGCCTTGCCTTCGCTGCAGTATCCGCCTGCGAAAAAGGCGCCCACGACATCATGTTGGGCTGGGAAGTACCCGATGGGCATGGCGTCGCCACCGCAGACAGTTTCGTGCGTGCCAACCCCATCACCGAGGTGCTTGCGGAGACCGAGCGCCTGCTCGATGGAAGCAGTCCGGTCGTCAAACGCCGCTTGGGACTGCTAGAGCAGGTCAAGCACATCCTGGCGATGTAGAAGCTGCGACTCACTTGCCGAAATTGATCTTGTCGCCGTAGCGGTCGCGGATTTCGTCCATGGTGTGCTCGAGCTTCGACTGGGAGCGTGCCGCTTTTTCGAACAAGCCGAGTTGACCTGGTTTTTCGGCGCTCTCGAGATCAAATGCAGCGGCGCCGCCCAGGCGGATGGGTTGGTCCAAATCCAACCGCTCGAGTAGCGAAAAGGTGGCATCGATGAGCGACCTGGAGTCGTCGCAGGGTCGCTCCAAGCGCTGTTGCCGGCTGGCCAACTTGAAGTTGCGGCTGTAGCGCACTTTGACGCGCACCCCACCAGCGAGCAGGCCGCTCTTTCGAAGATGGCGCGCCACCCGCTGACATTGTTGCCGCAGCACCTTTTCAACTTGTGCTCGGCCGCGAACATCTTCGGACAGCGTTACCTCCGAGCCCACCGACTTGCGGCCCCGGTCGCTGATGACGGGCCGCTCGTCCTGCCCGTTCGCGAGCGCCTGAAGATGTTGCGCTTGCGCCAGGCCAAGCGCTTGCTCGAGGAAGCACTGCTCGGCATTGGCGACGTCGCCGATGGTCTCGAGGCCGAGCTGCTGCAATCGTTCGGCGCTGCGCGGGCCAACACCCCATAGTTTGCGAATGCTCAGCGGGGCGATGAAGCTGGCCGAATCGTCGAAGGGGATCCAGGTGATGCCGTCGGGCTTGTCGAGATCGCTGGCGAGCTTGGCCAAGAACTTGTTGGCGGCGATTCCCACTGAGCAGGTCAGCGCTGTGGCCTCGAAGATCGCCTCTTTGACGCTCCGGGCCATCTCATTCGGTTCTCCAAACAAGCGCTGGCTACCGCTCATGTCCATGAAGGCCTCGTCTAGGCTCAGCGCCTCGACGTAGGGCGTGAAGGTGTCGAGCACCTGCATGATTTGTCCGCTCACTTCGGCATAGTGTGCGAGACGGGGTGGCCGCACGATGGCATGGGGGCACAGCCGTAGCGCTTGGGTCATGGGCATGGCGGAGCCCACGCCGAAAGGGCGCGCTTCGTAGCTTGCCGTCGAGACGACCCCCCGGCGCTTCGGGCCGCCAACGAGCAGCGCTTTGCCGCGCAAGCTCGGGTCATCACGCTGTTCGATAGCGGCAAAGAACGCGTCCATGTCCATGTGCAGGATGATGCGCTGCACTGCACTGCTCATGGCTCGCTCACGGGGCGCCCATTCCGTCGCGAATGGCGCTTGCCAGATCGCGCTCCACGGTCTTGGCTGCGACCAACAGGGCGTTGCGAATCGCCCGGGCGTTGGAGCGACCGTGCGCCTTGATCACCAAGTGATCGAAGCCCACGATGGGGGCCCCGCCGTATTGCTTCCAGTCGGTCAGCAGGCGGACCTTGCGAATCCCTTTGGCCAGCATGCCGAGGGCGAGCTTGTAGCGAAGCTTCTTGCCGTAGGCCACGCGCGCCAAGTCGCGCGCAACTTCCGAGACGCCTTCGAGCATCTTGAGGACGATGTTTCCTACGAAGCCCTCGCAAACGATGACATCGACACTGCCGCGGGGGATGTCGAGCCCCTCTACGTTGCCGACGAATTCGAGTGCCGGCAGCGCGCGCAAACGGGCGTTGGCTTCAACGATTGCTGGGGTGCCTTTGGTGGGCTCACTGCCGTTGGACAGCAGCCCGACCCGCGGTCGATCGATGTCAGAGATGATGCGCGAATAGCAGCTTCCCATGACCGCAAATGCGACCAGATCGTCGGCAGTGCAGTTGAGCGTTGCTCCGACGTCGAGCATCAAGGCGAAGGGGTCACCATGGGGGCCGTGTCGCTCGATTGTGGGATAAACAGCCGCCAGCCCTACCCGGCGAACGCCTCCGATTCGCTGGAAGGTGCGCGATGCAGCCAGGATTACGCCGCCGGTATTGCCGGCGCTGACCAGCACGTCGGATTCGCCGTCGGCGACCAACCTTGCCGCTGTCAGGATCGAGCAGTCCGGTTTGGCGTCGAGCGCATCAGCCGGTTTCTCGTCCATGCCGATGGCGTTGGGCGCGTGGCTCACCTGGAGTCGCGCGTCGTCGTGTGGGTATTGCTCGAGCGCGCTGTGCAGTTTTGTCTCGTCACCCACCAACACAACGCGTACCGGCCTGTCCTCCAGCGACAACTGGGCGGCGCCCTCCACCACGACGGCAGGGCCGCCGTCGGCACCCATCGCGTCCACAGCCACGGTGATCATCTGCGCTCCTCCAATGAGGATCGAAGGTACGTCAAGCGCGCGCGGCCGTCTGCCTCGTTTGTTGAGCGCTACGGATCGCCATGTCCGATCAGGGTGACGAGATGGGCCTCGTGGAATGGATCGATGTCGCTCTGAACCTTGAACAACCACACGTCTTCGGACAGCCCGCTAGCCACGGGCGCGAAGGAGACCGGATGGGTGCTCACCTCCTCGGGTGCAAGCATGAACGGCATCGTGCTGTCGCCGCTGACGGTCCAGGCGGGACTGCCGAGCCGGCGCTCGACCTCGAGAACGGAACGCGGCACACCACAGGTGTTGGTGACAGTAATTGGGTCAGGCGTGACCACGCTGTCGACTTTCCCGGCCAGCTCGTAAACCCTCTTGGACAGCTTGATACAGCTGCCCTCGGTCTGGGTTGCGACCAGTTTTCCTTGCGTGTTGACCGTGACATCGAGCGGCTCCGAATGGACTCGCTCCGCGGGTCTGAGCGCCACCAAGCGGAATATGTCCGAGGTCACCGCACCTACCATGAGCTGACTGAAGCTGCCGTCCGAGGCGACTGCCACCCGCACCAGCCCTGGCATGCCTTCGAATCCAAGGGCGAAGATGGACACTGTGTCAGCCTCGACGACTGCGCCTGGCGCGCCGCTGACCGTCACCCCATCGGACGACTCGGAAAACAACACCAGAGTGCCGTCTACCGGAGGCGGTATCGGTTGCGGGCTACCGGTGCAACCGCTGGCAAGTACTGCAGCTGCTAGGGCCGCGCACCACTGGAATGTGGTTCTTCGCATGGGTCCACAAGGGGGAAGAGCACGGCTGATGCCAGCCTGTCCGGCGGCTCGAAGTGTGCATAATCCGGGGTTAGTTGGCGAGCTGCCCCACAGAAGTGTCTCATTATGTATCCATCTGACTCGAAAACATTACATAGTGATACACTTGCTCGTACGACCAGGATGCTCTCATCAGGTGATCTCGTTCAACATCGTTATCGTGTGCAGCGGGCGCTGGGCACAGGGGGCATGGCAACCACGTACCTCGTCAATGACTTGGTTCGAGGGGCGGAAGTTGCGCTCAAGCTGATCAGGGCTGACGAGGACAACCTGACTGAGGCTCTGCGGGCCGAGTTCGCGAAACTCCGGGGCGTCGTACATCCCAATCTTGCTCAAGTTCGTGATTTTGGTCATCTGCGCTCGGGGGCTCGAGCCGGCGCGTTCTACACGTCGGCCTACATCGAAGGCGATCAACTCGATGTGTATGCGGGCAAGAAGGACTGGGCGCAACTGATCGAGCCCATTGGACACGCGCTCGAGGCGTTGCGTTTCTTGCACCAACTCGGCCTGACGCACGGTGACTTCAAGCCAGCCAACATCTTGGTCGCTTCCGGAGAGGGGCGACGAGGGGTGCTCATCGATCTTGGTTGCAGCCATCCAATCGGTACGCCACTCACGACCGTCTCCGGTACCGCGGGATACCTGGCCCCTGAGCTTTTGGTCGCAGGTGCTGTTGCCGATCGCCGTACTGACCTGTACGCCGTAGGCGCGACGCTCGGGGTTCTGAGCAAGCGCGCTAGCAGGGTGCCTCGCAAGGTGATTCGACTGGTAGAGCGACTCACCCGGCAGCGGCCTGGCGAGCGGCCCGCTGACGTCGAAGAAGTCCTCGAAGCGCTCGGCCTTCCAAGCGTCGAGCTGCAGCTGCCGAGTGCTCAACCGGCGCACTTGCTCGGGCGCAAACCCGAGATGAAGCTGTTTGGCAACTTGCTCTCACGCATGCTGTCCAATCGACCGGGCCCGCGCGCGATTTGGTTCACAGGCCCCCATGGTGTGGGTGTCAGCCGCCTGCTCGAGGAGGCGAAGTGGAGTGCTCAAGCGCGCTGCGCAGTGGTGGACTCGGATGCGCGCTTGGCCGGCCCCGTCAGCTCGATGCTGCGACGGGCTGCTGAGGATGAGCGCTTGCCCGACGGCGCCGCGGGTGGCTTGGCAGCGCTCGAGCAGCTTCGCCAGCGCGGACGTGCTTGTGTGTTGGTGCTCGACAACGCCGACGAGCTCGAAGGCGTGGAGCGGGAGATTTGGCTCGGGCTATTGCGGAGTATCGAACAGGACGATCCGCTGTTGGTCGTAGCAGGAGGCCATGCGAAGGTTCCGCTGCGAGCGCCAGCGCTCGAGCCATACGTGCTTGGTGCTCTCGAGGCCGATGTGGTGGCTCACTGGCTTGGTCCACGTCGCGACGAGTTTGACCTCGGCGAAGCCATGCGCTTGACCGGTGGTTTTCCTAGCGCGCTGTGCCAGCTGATGACTGGCCAGGTTGGATCGGCCGCCCGCGAAAGAGCGGTGCGCGATTTGCCTGAAGCGCACCTGCGCGCTCTCGGTGTGCTGGCCGCATGGCGCGCTTCGATGGAACCTCAGCGGCTCGAGAGCATTGGTGTTGCGGATCCAGAGCTGATCAGCACGCTCGTGCTCAGCGGCTTCATCAGTGTGGATGGCAGCGGGGTGCGGCTCACTCGTTTGGCCGACGCCAAGACCATCTTGGCGGTGCTGAAAGAGGAAGTGTTCAGTCAAGCGCATCGCGTAGCGGCACAGCTCTGGGCCGATCAGCGAACGCACACGCGACCTGGAGGACTCGCCGACAGCACCTGTGCTGCACGCAGGGCTCATCACCTCTGCGTTGCCGGTGAGCTCGACGCGGCCGAGGCGTTGATGCGGCACGAGGAGAAGCTACGCGAGTCGCATCCAGATCCTTGGGTAGACGCAGCCCAATGTTTGGCGCTCGAGCGCAGAGAGCCAAGTTTGGTGCTCAGCGCAGCAGCAGTTCTCGAAACCGCAGGACGACCGGAATCAGCACTCTCTTTGTTGGCTATGCTCCTGCGTACCCGCCCGGACGACCGAGCCGTCCGCACCGCGATTCGTCTGCGCGCAGGTGCTTGTTATCTGCGCACGGGCCGCGCTCATCGGGCACTTGGGCAGCTCGATCGGGCTTTCGAGTCGGCTGGCAACGACGCCCCGATGATTCGCGCGAGGGCACTCGATCTGATGAGCCGGGCGCTCATCAAGACCAGTGCGTATGCGGAAGCGGCGCGGGCAGCCCGCGAAGGTCTGTCACTACTGAGTCAAACTCCGGAATCTGAACAGCTGTCCAATGAGGGCGAGGACCCCCAGCTCTGCGCCGACTTGCATGACGATCTCGGTGTGGCCTCGAGCTATTTGGGACAGCTCGACGTGGCGCGCAACCACCTTCGGCAAGCCAGCGAGCAGCACCAACAGGGTGGGCGACCGCGCGCGTTGGCGCGTTCGGCAAGCTATTGCGCGTTGGTCGACTATCGCGGAGGGGATACCCGCGCCGCGGCGCGAGGTTACCGTCGCGCGCTAGAGTTGGCGGAAGCCTGCGGGGCGAGTGACTTGCTCAGCTATGCGGCGCAAAACTTGGGCGTTGCGAGCCATCAACTCGGCGAGCTCGGCGAAGCCCTGCAAGCTTATCGGCGTAGCTTGCGCATGGCGGTTGCGATGGCTGAGACCGCTGCTGAAGCCAATGCGAGGAGCAATCTGGCACGCCTCTACGCCGATATTGGGCTGCTCGATCGCGCCTCCGAAGCGGCCGGCATAGCCGAAAGCAGCGCGCGGGCCTTGGGCGCACGCTTGTTGATTGGTAGCGCCCTCGAAGTGCAGGGTGAGCTCGCTCTTGCGCACGGTGAGGCGCGTGCCGCCCTCCACGCCGCCTGGGCCGCTCGCGAGCAGTTCGCAGCAGAGTCAGCGCTACGCGAAGTAGCGGAAGCTGAGCTTCTTGCTGGTCGCGCCCACCTCATGTTGGCAGAGGTAGAACCCGCCGAGCAAGCCTGCGACGCCGCTCGACAGCTTGCCGCACGTGTCGACGCCGACGATCTGAGCGCCAGGGTGCTGCTGTTGCGGGGGCGCCAGGCGCTCCACCGAAGCGACGCCAGCCAAGCGCTGCCCCTGCTCGAAGAGGCGCTTCGGCTTGCCCGCAGTTGCGGACAGCGGGCATTGCAAGCCGAAGTCGAGACGGCACTGGCTGATGCATATGGCCAGCGGAGTGCTGGGCTTCTTGCGCGGCAGCATGCTGAGAGCGCTGCAGGCTTGTGGGAGCGTATGGCCACCTCGCTCCCGGAGCACATGCTCGAGGCCTTTTGGTCGCATCCAGCACGCCGCGCGGAAGCCCAGCTGGCGAGCTCAGGTCACAACAGCGCTACGAGCACCGGCCAAAGTCGACAGCTCGTCCGTTTGCTCGACATCAACGCCAAGCTCAACTCTAGTCTCGATGTCGAAGACGTGTTGGCCTGCACAATCGACAGCGCGTTGGAGCTGACGGGGGCGGAGCGTGGCTTCGTGATCCTGTCCAAGGAGGGCAACGAGCGCTTCGAGATTGCCGTGGCGCGCAACATCGACCCGGATAACGATGAACCGGGCGAACTGCGTGTCTCGAGGAGCATTGCTGCGCGGGTCATCGCGTCGGCCGAGCCTGTGATGGCGCCGGATGCGCAGAGCGACCACCGCTTCAGCGATCAGCGCTCCGTCCATGCGCTTCGGCTGCGGTCGGTCTTGGCGGTTCCCATCTGCGGTCGCGAAGGTGTGATGGGCGCGCTCTATTTGGACCATCGCTTCAAGCGTGATCTGTTTCGCCAAGCCCAGCTGGAGTTGCTGGGTGCGTTTGCCAATCAAGTTGCCATCGCCCTGCGCAACGCGCGACTCGTAGCTCAGCTCGCCGAGCGCGGTCGCGAGCTCGAACGTGAACGCCAGCGCATCGAGCAGCTGCTTGCAGGTCAAGCGGTTCGTATCGATCAGTTGACCGAAGAGGTGCGCGTCAAACAACAGCAGCTCGAGCACCGCTACGACTACGCCAAGATCGTGGGCGCCAGCCCAGCGATGCAGACCGTGTTCAGCACCCTCGATCGAGTGATCGACGCTCCCGTGCCTGTCTTGATTCTGGGCGAGAGTGGAACTGGAAAAGAGCTGATCGCCAACGCCATCCATTACAACAGCACGCGCAAGCGTGGTCGGCTGGTGAGCATCAACTGCGGCGCCGTGCCCGAGCCACTGCTCGAAGCGGAGTTGTTTGGCTACCGAAAGGGCGCTTTTACTAGCGCCACCGAGGATCGCGATGGGTTGCTCGTCACAGCACGTGGCGGCACAGTGTTGCTCGACGAGCTCGGTGAGATGCCTTTGTCCATGCAAGTGAAACTGCTCCGCGTGTTGCAGGAGCAGGTCGTCAGGCCACTCGGTTCGAACGAGGCGGTCGGGATCGACATGCGGTTGCTTTGCGCCACCAACCGACGGCTTCGCGAAGATGTGGCTTCAGGACGTTTTCGCGAAGACCTCTTCTATCGAGTTGGCGTCGTAGAGATCCAACTGCCACCGCTTCGGGAACGGCTCGAGGATATTCCTGAGCTGGTCGATCGGGTACTCCAGTCCACCGCCGAGCGCATCGGCAAGCCAGCGCCCGGCGTCAGTCCTTCCGGCATGCGTGTGCTGTTGGAGCACAGTTGGCCAGGCAACGTCCGCGAGCTCGAAAACGTCATCATCAAGGCAGTTCTGCTCGCTGAGCCCCGCCGATTTCGAGCTTGGTGGGGCCGCGTCCGCGGCTCCGGCGCAAGGACGTGAGGACTTCCAGCGTGACGAGGCGGCGCGAATGGCGACGATGCTGCGCAGCTGCCGCTGGAACGTGAGCGAGGCCGCGCGCAGCATGGGCATCGCGCGGCCGACCTTCTACCGCAAGATGAAGCGTTACGGTTTGAGCGGGCGCAGACCTCGGTAGACAACAGACCCGCATGTCGCCGCGACGAAGCGGTGGTAAACGGTGGCATGCTCAAGGTGGTTGTTGTGTTTTTCACCCTCGCGCTCTGTGTTGGATCGGGATGCAAGTCTGACGAGGATGGCAAGAAAGCAAACGCTCCCGCGCAAAGCGGTTCATCGGTCCAGGCAGGCCAAGGCGAGGACAAGCCAGCGAAGGGGCGCGCGAAAAAGGGTCGGAAGAAGAAGTCAGGAAAGGGCGCGCGCAGAAAGCTCATCCAAGCAAGCTCCTTCAGCGCCCTGCAGCCGCCTACTGCGACGGGTAAGTATCCGCTCCAGGTGGGTTACGGCGGAGAGAAGCGCCATTTCCTGCTCTTGCTACCTGGTGGCTGGAAAAAGGACGGCTCGCACCCGTTCGTGATCATGCTCCATGGTGGAGGTGGCAATGCCAAGAAGTTCGCGGGGCAAGCCAGGCTCGTGCACCGCCGCGCTGCGAAAGAAGGCGTCATCGTTGTTTACGCTCAGGGCACTTCCGGCGGCAGGGCGG
>CAZRGL010000160.1:0-4402 GCA_964599485.1 uncultured Polyangiaceae bacterium | reverse complement strand
TGCGCAAAGCAGCGTGGAACGCCTGGGGAAAACCCGAGCTCAAGAACGTCGATGACGTCGGCTTCCTTGCCGCGCTGATCGGTTGGGCGACAAGCAACGTAGCCGCGGACAGCAAGCGGGTGTTCATGGCCGGCTTCTCGAATGGTGCCGCGTTGACGCAACGTTTCGTTGCCGAGCGACCTGGGTTGGTCGCCGCCGCGGCCGCGGTGGGGCACTCCAGTGCCATGAAGCAGGATGGCGTGCAGTAAACCATCATCAAGCCAAATGCGCCCGTCTCGATTCTGCTCATCCGCGGTGGCAAGGACACCTCGGTGCCTCCCGATGGCAAACCCAGCAAGAAGGGCAAGTTGATGGCCACCGTCGACGAGCACAACGCGTTCTGGCGCCAAGCCAATGGCTGCAAAGACAAGCCAAGTCGCAGCAGTGAAGAGGGCGATGTGCGCACGATAGAATGGACAGCATGCAAGAGCGGAACGGTTGTGCGATCCATCTTCTCGGCCAGCTTGGCGCACCGATGGCCACGCAAGAAACGTGATGGTTTCGACGGCGCCACCGCACTGTACGCGTTCTTCCTCGACCGCTGAGAGGCAACTACGCAAGCTGCCGTATGGCCGTGAGACACCTTGAGACAGTCTCTGCGCGTTTGACTTTGAGATCGCATAGTTGCCGGCGGCATGATGCGTGCAGCCGTTTGTTCACATGGGCACAGAGAAAACCGAGATCGGCGGCGTAGGTGTTTGTCAACGGACGGGGCGCGTAGTGCCCCACCAAGCACCGAGTCGGCCAAGCGGATGGCGGCGCTTGTTCATGCCTTTGATCGGGCTGCTCGCGCTGCTTTGGTTCCTGCTGCGCGTGATTCCCAAGCCGAGCCGGGCCGCCTACCCATGCCAGCGTGCAGCGCTGTCGACGGCCGGGCTGTCTCTTTGGTGGCTCGTGACCCCAATGCTGTCTGCCCTCGGTCTTGGACAAGCGCGACGGCTACGGGACCGCCGTCCGCTGCTTTCACGGCTGCTCACAGCCCTGGCCATCGGCGGCGTGATTCTCACCATCGGCCTGATCCCCGGCACGACACGCGCGACACCCAACCAGGACCCAGCCAATAGTCCCATCGGCACGCCGCGCGGGATCTACCCGGGGCGGGTGGCTTGGGTACATGACCCGGCTGCGACCACCTGGAACGGACCTGGTTACTGGTGGCAGGACAGCAACACCAACCAAGGCGTGGTCGATTCGATGATGAACAAGGTGGTGCGCTGGGTGGCTGGCGAGCAAACCGTAGCGGCCGCCTGGCAAGCCATCTTCAGCCATTTCAACCTCAAGCAAGGCAAAGGTAGCGTCGGTTACCAAGCGGGCGAAAAGATCGCCATCAAGGTCAACTTGAACTGCGCTTGGGACGGCTACGGCGAGCAAGACAACCAAATCGACGCGAGTCCTCACACCACCATCGCGCTGCTCGATCAGCTGGTCAATGTGGTCGGCGTGTCGCAGCAGTCAATCACCGTCTACGACGCTGCGAGGCAGATGCCGAACTGGTTCTTCAACAAAGTCCACGGTGCTTTTCCCAACGTACGCTACGTAGATTCTGACGGCGCTGGCGCTCGAATTCAGCGCACCTGGGTGTACAACCAGGTCGACTGGTCCGACGGCCACGAGGACAGCGCCCTGCCTCAATCAGTCGTCGAGGCCGACTACCTCATCAACGTGGCGCTGCTCAAAGTGCATGGCCTGGCCGCCGTTACGCTAGGGGCCAAGAACCACTTCGGCACCATCGACGACCCGTGGAACCAACACGATCTCATCGAAGCCTACAAAGGCGGCATGGCCGATTACGACCCGCACGTCGACTTGATGGCCCACCAGCACCTCGGAGAAAAGACGTTACTGTTCATGATCGACGGGCTCTACGGCGCGCCCGATCTAGGCGCCGAGCCTACGAAGTGGTCGATGGCGCCGTTCAACAACCACTGGCCATCGAGCCTGTTCGCGTCCCTGGATGGTGTTGCGCTCGACTCGGTCGGCTTCGACTTCTTGTGGGAGGAGTTTCAGGGCGTCTGGCCACCGGGTTGGGTCAACGGGGACCGCTATTTGCACGAAGCAGCGCTGATTGGCAACGCTCCTTCGGGCACTGTCTATGACCCCGACAACAACGGGCCGCCAGCTGCCAGCCTGGGTGTGCACGAGCACTGGAACAACGCTACGAGCAAGCAATACGCCGGCAACATGGGCAGCCCGCTGGGCATCGAGCTGATCAGCTCCGAGCCGGTTGTGGCTGGCGACCCAGCTGTCAGCATATCGGCAACCGATCCCGACGCCGCCGAGCTCGGCGCCGACACCGCGACGCTGACGGTCGCGCGGGCGGGCAACACCAGTCAGCCACTCGAAGTCGACTTCGTGCTGGGCGGCTCGGCCTCAGAAGGTACGGACTACGAGCCGATTGGCACGTCGCTGACCATTGCAGCCGGTCAGAGCTCGGCCGCCCTCGTGCTCACGCCGCTGTCTGACGATTTGGTCGAGGGCAACGAGACGGTCAGCGTGACGCTCGTCGCTGGGCAAGGCTACGAGCTGGGCCAGCCAGCCAGTGCAGTGGCGACCATCACGGACAATCCACCCAACAGCAATGAGGGAGGCGGAGGCGTGGGCGGTGGATCCGTCGGCGGCGGTTCCGTTGGCGGGGGCAGCAGCAGTGGCAGTAGCGGAGGCGACGGCGCCGGTGGCCAGGGCAAGGAGGTCGCTGCGGGTGATGACGCTGCGGGCTGCTCTTGCCATCTGGTTCATTCGCCAGATGAAGAGCCTCATCTCGAGCCGTGGTGGTTGTTCGTTGCCGCGCTCTTGCTCGGCTACGGGCGTCGTCGGAGCGCGTTCCCACACACCAGCTAGTGTCTGGCCCCACAGGCCTGTCTTCCGCTGCCTTCGCCCCTTAGAAGGGCGCGCGAGTCCGTAGCGCCCTTTTGGGGCGAAGCTCACTACTTCGCGAGCTTCAGGTACTCGGCAACCGCTTGCATGCCTTCCTCGTAGCTGACCAGCGGCTGGTAGCCCAGCTCGCGTCGCGCCTTTTCCACCGGGACACGCACGGCCGAGCCAGCCAAGTTGAGCGCTTCGTGGGTCAGCGGCGGGCGTTGTTGTCTTCGGAGCAAGCGGTAGCTCGTCTCGAGCACGTAGGCAGCCAGCTTGGCGAGCCAGCTGTTGATGGACTTGGGTGGACCAGCGCCGCAGAGCTTGGCGATGTCGCTGAAATACCTCCGCCAGGTGACGCCGTTCTTCTCGTTGGCGTTGTAGATACGTCCGATAGCGCCTGGGCGCTCGGCTACCCGAATCAGGATGTCGACGACGTTGTCGACGTAGACCAGCCCAGCGATTCGCTTGCCTCCGCCGATGAGCGTGGGGGCGCCGCTCTTGAGCGCGTCTGACAAGGTGTCGACCCAAGGCCCGCTCGCGGGACCGTAAACGTTGGTCGGGCGCACGATGCTCACTTTGAGGCCCTGGGTTGCTTCGAGGCGGCGGGCGATGCGTTCTTGCTCTTGTTTGGAGCGGCTGTAGGGCCCGTAGGCGCGGCCAAAAGGCAGGTCTTCGTGGCACACTGTTTGGCCGATCCGATGGCCGTAGACCACCACGCTCGACGCCAGCACTGCGCGGGCGCCGTGGCGGGCCGCGATGCCCAGGACGTGCTCGGTGCCGCGAACCGTGACGCGTTGGTGGTCGAGATCGGTTCCCCAATCGCCCACCAGCGCCGCCAAGTGAAATACGGTGCCAGCGTCGCGCAACGCGTCCACCACGCTAGAGCGCTTGGTGAGGTTTCCTTGGCGCAGCTCGACTCGGTCCCCCCACTCGATGGGGATGGCATCAGCCGGCAGGACGAAGGCGCGAACAGCATAGCCCTCATCGAGGAGGCGGCGCACTAGGCGACGCCCGATGAAACCTGTTGCGCCGGTGACAAGCACCGGTTCGGCCAAACGTTCGGCAGCCATTGGCGGCATGATGGCGACCATACAACAAGCAGCAGTGAGGATGGTGAATGTGGTGCGATTCCCGTAGACTAAGAGCGGGAGAACGGGATGCGCATTACTTGGTGGATGACTTGGGTGGCCGTTGGCGGTGTCGGATTGGCTTGCAGCGGTACGGGTGAGGACTTGTTCGGCACGGGGTCGAGCAGCGGACAGAGCACCAGCTCCTCTTCGAGTGGTCAGGGTGGAGCGCCTACGGGCACGACGACAAATACTGGTTCCAGCTCTTCGAGCAGCTCCAGCACGTCGACCTCCTCCAGCTCCACCAGTACGAGCACGTCGAGCACCAGCACGAGCACCAGCACGAGCTCGACGTCGTCGAGCACCAGCAGCTCCACTTCGTCCAGCTCCAGCTCCACCTCGTCCAGCTCCAGCTCCAGTGGCGATCCGGGCCCCGAGCT
>CAZRGL010000159.1:0-18933 GCA_964599485.1 uncultured Polyangiaceae bacterium | reverse complement strand
GGAAGTGCACCGTGGAGACGACCAATGGCGAGTTTCTGATGCGCTACCACGGCTAGTACGAAGAGCACCATTACGGCGACACGCTGACCACTACCATCGGCGCCGAGGCACCGACGAGCTTTGGTGGCCCGGGCGCGGAGGGCTTGGACGGCAAATGGCTGTCGGATGACGAGAGCACCCGAAAGAACCCGATAATCGTCGACAAGACCTGGGCGGCCAAGATCACCGAGCAGACCGGCTCGGCAAGCTGCCCCGTTCCGGAGATCAGCGACAAAACTTGGGCGGGTAAGATCACCGAGGAAACCCACGCGAACACCATCAGCGATACCACCAATGCCACCACCATCACCGAGGTGACGAACGCGGACACGATCAAGGAAACCACCACGGCCAAGTCCATCGTCTCCACGACCACCTCCGACGCCATCGTGGACGCCACTGCAGTGACGGGAGCCGTCGTCGAGACAGCCGCGGTAGGCGGAGCGCTCATCGAGGCAACTGCTGTCGGCGGCGCGCATATCGAGGCGGAGATCGTGCGCGGTATCCACCTCGAGGCCGAGCTCTCCAACATCCACGTCGAAGTGCAGGCCAACTCGTTGGCGGCGGACATCTACTTGGGCCGCAAGCTCGAGGCCGCTTTTGGCATGTTGATAGAGACGAACTTCGGCAGGCAGGAGTTCGAGATGTTCGAAAGCCTGGGCATCCATCCCAAAATCGACGAGGTCGCCGCCGTCAACACGGAGCTGGGCGCCCTCGAGAAGCGCGTGTTCGCGTGCGAAATGCACAACGCCGGCGTCATCCTTCTCGGCTAACGAGCTGATGAACCGCGGTGGCTCAGCATGAAGGTCAAGAATCTCACCCCGTTCCTCCACGCCGCCAAGGTGACCTCGCGCCAGCCGCCGCAACCCGAGATGGTTCTGGTGGTTCGCGGCTGTTTCTCGGTGGTCCCGGATGGGCCGCTCGAGGTGGCCACCGGCGCTTTCGAGGGTGACTTGCGCGCACAAGGGCACCTCAGCACCGAGAGTTTCCACGAAGACGACGTGGAGATGGTTGGCGCGCCGCTCTGTCCCAACGACTTCGCCGATCTCAAGCTCAATGGCGAAGTATTGCTGCAAGGTAGCTGCCACGCGCCCGGCGGCGAGCAGATCCGCGAGTGCCCGGTCAAGCTCGGCGTTGGCGCTTGGTCCAAAACGCTGAAGGTAACGGGTCAGCGCAGCTGGTCGGACTCTTTGTCGGGCGCCAAGATGTCCAAGGCCGTGGCCTTCACGAAGATGCCGCTCGACTACAACCACGCCTTTGGCGGCGCGGGTTATGAGGAGAACCCACAAGGCAAAGGCCACGGCAATAGCGAATTGCCCAACGTCGAGAGCCCCGCCGAGCTGATCCACTCGCGCAGCGATCGTCCGCGTTTGCCGGCCGGATTCGGCCCGATCAACCCCAGCTGGCCGCAGCGCCTACGCAAGCGCGGCAAACGTTACGACGGAGACTATCTCAAGAAACGCGCGCCCTTCTACGCCGAGGATCTCGACTGGAGCTACTTTCACTCGGCACCGATGGACCAACAGCTCGAAGGGTACTTGCGCGGCGACGAGCCGCTGGAGTTTCTCAATCTCCATCCCGACCACGCCACGCTGAAGTGCCAGCTACCCGGCTTGAGGATCCGCGCCTTCTTCAAAGACGACAGCGGCAGCGTGCGAGAAATCCCGATGCTGCTCGACACGGTGCTGGCCAAGCTCGATGACAACAACTTGCTGCTGACCTGGCGCGGCTTGGCCACCGTGGGGCAAGACGATTTGGCCGACGTCCAAACGGTACTCATCGCTTCCGAGCCGCTCGCTGAGCCAAGACAGCAAGAGCACTATCACCAAGCACTCCAGGCATTCGAAGACGACCCACTCGGCCTGACCGAGATGGCCCGTGAGTTGTACGGCGAAGAAGGTGACCCACTCGCCAAGCTCACCGCGCTGCAAACAGGGCTAGAGCAAGCCGCCGCCCAGCCCGGTGGCGACGTCAGCGAGGCGCTCCTCGATGGCTTGGCCGGGCTGATGCCCAAAGGCTCGCCATCGCTCGCTGAAGCCAAGACAGCAATGGATCAGCTGGAACAAACCAGGCAACAACACATGCCTGAGCAGCCGAGCTTCAAAGAGGCCATGGCTGCGCAAATGCGTGAGAAGCGAGACTCCTACAGTCCCCTGCCGCTGTTCATGCCGCTACCTGGGGAGCCTGTGCCGGCACCGCCAATTCCAGAGATCGCCGAGGCCTTGAAGACAGCTGACGAAGCGCTGGCTCGAGGGACCGCCGACTTGCCAACAGAGAGATTGGAGGCGCTCGAGCGTTTGCGAAGCGACCCGCGCATGTTGGCGCTGCGGCCCGCCGATCCCATCGAGCCCGGACCCGGCAAGGACTTGTCGCGGCAGGACTTGCGCGAGCGGGATCTGAGCGGCCGCGATCTGCGCAATACCAACTTGAGCGCGGCCCTGCTGACACGCGCCAACTTGCAAGGTGCACTTTTGGGCGGGGCCAACTTGGCTCACGCCGTGCTCTACGGTGCTGATCTGAGCGGGGCCGATCTCAGCGGAACCAATCTCGAGCTCGCCAACCTCAGCCATGCCAAGGCGCAACAGGCGATCTTTCGGGATGCAAGGCTCAAGTACACCTTTGTCGATCAGGCCGATTTGCACGGCGCGGATTTCTCCGGCTGCCGAGCCGAGATCGTCTTCGCGAACGGCACCACGCTGACCAAGACGCTATTCGTCGGCGCCGAGCTCGAGCGGGTCTTTTGGTCCGAGCTCAATCTCGAGGGCGCCGATTTCAGCAAAGCCAATTTTCTGCGCTCCATGCTCTTGTCGTGCAAGCTGACCGGCAGCTGTTTCGACGGCGCTCTGCTCAACCAGACTGGCTTTTTTTCGTCCGAGGCAAGAAAGGCCAGCTTCGTAGCTTGCCGAGGCCTCAGGGTGTCCTTTCAGAAGGTCGTCCTGGACAAGAGCGATCTGTCCTACGCAGTGCTGCCTTCCGGTTATTTCTCGGAAGCCTCGGCGGTTGGCGCGCGCTTCTTCGGAGCCAATCTCAAGGAAGCACGCTTTTACCGCTGCAACCTGAGCCGCGCCGATCTGAGCCACTGCAACCTGTATCAAGCCGACATCCGCAAAGCGAACCTCGACCATGCCAAGCTGACCAACGCCAGCTTGTTCGAGGCCATACTCGTCGATTCCGCCGGTAGAAGCTGCGATTTTTCCGGCGCCAACCTCAAACGCTGCAAGCTGCCCAAGTCATGATCACCGCAGAGAGCATTATTGCGAAGGTGCGTGCGGGTGAGCCACTCGATGGCCTCAGCATCGAGTCCGTCGATCTACGGGGCGGCGCGCTAGCGGGGGCCAAGCTGCGAGGCGCACGCCTGGTCGACGTCCGCCTCGACGACGCCAACCTCGAAAACGCTGATCTGAGCGGGGCGCAGCTGATCTCCTGCCGGCTCGACGGCGCACAGCTGTCAGGGGCAATCCTGCAGCAAACGAGTTTCCTGATGTGCACGCTGATCGCGGCGCGGCTCGATGGCGCTGAGCTGCACAGCACCAGCCTCACCCAAACAGACATGTCGCGGGCCAGCTTTCTTGGGGCGCGCCTCGTCGAGACCATGCTCATCGGAAGCGATTGCACCGCTAGCGTGTTGAGCAAAACGACCATCCAACGGTGCGTCTTCGACGGCGCCAAGATGGGACAGGTCGATCTGTCAGACGCCACCATCGAGCAGTCCTCCTTCAACGCGGCCGATCTTCGGGCTGCGCGCTTGACGAGCGCCAAGCTGGACAAAGCCTCGCTAGTTGAAGCCGATCTGCGCGCGATCGACTGCGATGACGCCGTTTTCCATGCCGTAATTCTGGTGCGGGCCGATCTGCGCGGCGCGGTCTTGCCCAAACAAATGGACAAGGTCAACCTGACCGAAGCCAAGCTGAGTGATGCCGATTTGAGCGGAGCCAACCTCAGCGGTGCAGATCTGGACGACCAGCGTTTCGGCTCGGCCAGTCTCGAGGGCTGCAACCTGTCGTTTGCCTCTTTGGTAGGCGTCGACTTGCGCGGCGTGTCACTGCGTGGGGCCAGCCTCGAGTACGCCGTGCTGATGAGAGCGGACATGACCGGGCTCGATCTGCGCGAAACGACCTTGAAGAGCTCCATCCTCAGCTCGGCCAAGCTCCAGGGCGCCAACTTCGCCGGCTGCAATCTCGAGATGACAATCTTCGACGGCGCTGATCTGACAGGCGCCGATCTGTCGGGCGCCCAGCTCGAGCAATCCATACTCGACAACGCCAAGCTCGATGCAGCGAATCTCGAGCGCGCGACGCTGCACAGCACGAGCTTGCGCGAAGCCGATCTTCGGGGCGCCATCATCACCCGCGCTACCTTCGAGAGCGTCGATTTTTCCGGTGTGAGGATGAAGGATCTGCCGCTCAAAGGCGCCAGCATGACCCGCTGTAGCTTCATCGGCGCCGATCTGTCCGAGGCCGATCTCAGCGACGGTGACTATTCGGATTGCGATTTTTCCGAGGCGAATCTCACCAAGGCCAAGCTGCTGCGCACCAAACTGAGACGCGCCACGTTCCGCACAACCAAGCTGGACGCCGCTAATCTGAGCAAGGCGCAATGCAAGGGCGCGTTCTTCGGCGAGGCGAGCCTCAAGGGAGCAAAGCTGAGTCATGCCAAGCTGCGCCAAGCGAGCTTCACGAAAGCCGATCTGCGGCTGGCTGATCTGGGGCACGCTGATTTGCGCGAAGCGATGATCGATCATGCACGAGCCGAAGCAACCAAGTTCGGCAGGGCTGACTTGAGCTACGCCGATCTGTCGCACACCAACGCCGAAGCCGCCGACTTCCGCAGCTGCAACTTGTCATGGACCAAGCTCCACGCACTGAGGGACAAGGCGGCATTGTTCAGCGGCGCCAACCGCGGGGCGTCGAAAGCCACTGATTTGGACCGCCTCGAGGCAGAGGGCTGGGCACCACCCACCAAGCGCGACTGAGGGAGATCACTCAATGGAAAACCTAGCAACGCTTCTTCGCGATGACTCAACGAGCAAAGGCGAGCTCTTCCTCGGCCCCGGACGCGTATGCGAGGTGACAGCAGATCATGTGGTGGTGCGCATCGATGACGATCGACAAGTGCGAGCCCAGCTAGCACTGTCGCTGCCCTATCTGGCCAGCGAGGGTGACGAGCTGGTCGTCTTGGGAAAAGAGGACCGCTTCTACGCAGTGGGCGTATTGCAAGGAACGGGCAAAACCGCGCTGTGGTTCCAAGGTGACGTGGATATGCGAGCGGTGGGCGGCTCATTGCGCCTTGCCGCCGACAAGGACGTACACGTAGCGGGCCAACGCCTGGAGCTACGGGCGACGGACCTGACCATGCTCGCCGAGACGCTCAAACAGAAGCTCGGCTCGGTCTACTCGCGGGTGCGTGGCTTGCTGAGCACCCGAGCGGAGCAAACGCACACGGTCGTCGACGACAGCTCGCTGACCAAAGCGAAGAACGCATCGATCCTGACCGAGGAGTCGATGAGCATAAACGGCAAGCAGATCCACCTCGGCTGAAAGCGCAACCTATGCTTCCTGCATCCAACCGCGGCGCCGGCATGAACATGGGCTTTCCCGATGTCTGCCTCACCCCTGCAGCGCCGGCTCCAATTCCGGTGCCCTACCCGAACATGGCGATGAACGCTCAAGCCGCGCCCTTCGCGGCCACGGTCATGGTCTGCAAGATGCCGGCGCTGAACATGGGCTCGAAGATCCCCATGACCATGGGCGACGAAGGCGGCTCGGCGCATCCGACCTTCAAGGGCATGGGGGCTTACACAATGGGTAACCCCAAGGTGCTGATCGAAAAGCTCCCCGCCATCAATCTGAGCTGCCCCACGACGGGCAACATGATGAACAACCCCATCGGTATGGTGGCCGTGCCCAGCGCGGTAAACGTCTTCTATACCGATCGACGCTGGCACGACCATCGCTCTGCTAGTGCCACCTCGCAGTCGGACGCCATCGCCCAGCTGAGGAACACTACCCGCTCGGCAGAGCTGGTGTTCGCAACGCTTCCTGCAAACGTGCTGTATGTGCAGCTACCGGTCATGAGCCGCGATGCGGCCGCGCGACTGTATTCACGTGTAAAGAAAGCAGGCCAATTCCCAAGCGCAATGATCCTCGATCTCCGAGGCAATCCTGGCGGCGAGCTGCGCGCTCTGCTCGAGCTGGCCGACGATTGGCTAGCTGCTGGCGCTGACATCGTCACGCTCGCCGAGACCGATGGGGACAGCACGACCTACAGCAGTCAACACGATGCGGTCTACGACGGTCCGCTCGCTGTGCTGATCGACGAGAAGACCGCGTCCGCCGCCGAATTGCTCGCCGGGGCGCTCAAAGTCCACAGGCGCGCGTTGGTCGTCGGCCGGCGCAGCTATGGCAAGGGCTCTGTCCAAGCGGTCGGTCGCTCCGCTGCGGGACTCAGCGGGCCAGGAGCAATATGTGACGCGCGGCCAGTGCTTGCTCGCCGACGGTAGCGTCTTGGAAGGCCACGGCCTCGAACCGGACATCGAGATCGGGCCCAGCAAAGACGAGCAGCGCGGCAATCTCGATCGCGACGCAACCCTGCGCGCCGCCTACCAACAGCTCACTTGACCAGTCGCTTCAGCAAGCTCTTTGCCCAGCGACGTTTCATGGCGCAAACGACGAGCGCTCGTTGCCCGTCGATCAGGCCAGCACAACGTCCTTTGCCCTTGATGGCGTTTGCGTAGTCCTACAGAACGACCGTTGCCGAGCTGTCGCCCTTGAAACCAAACGCGCACCTGCCAGCTACACTTTTGAGGGCGCGACTCTCATTTGACCACAGCGTCGAGCAAGCTCTTGAGCTTGCGCAACACCGGCATTGGAACCTGAACGGTCATTCGCTTGCGCTGCGCGTCATCGCGGTACTTGAGGCTCAGTAGCGCAACTGTGCTCACGGTCTGCGGAGCGTGGCGACTGGTTGGAACGTGATCCACACGCAAGCGCACATCCTCGAGCACGGGGCCGAAGTCGTCGAGCGAATCGAGCACCAGCTGAGCGCGCAGCCGCGGCAGCGCCTTGGAGTAGCAGCCGAGGAGCGCACGAACCGGCGGCGATACTGATGATCCCGAGCCGCCACATAGGGCCGTCAGATCCTCAGCCATCTTTTCGACCGCCAAGTCGCGACGTGCCGCCGGCAAGAACAGCGTGCGACAACCCCGCACCACCGGCACGAGCGCGTCCTCATCGAGTTTGTGCTCGAGGCAGAAGGCTGCCACCTTCGCGCCCACAGCATCATCGATGACCGCCGCCAAGTTCGGCTCGAGCACGCCCCAGAACGCGTCCTGCACAGCTTCGGGCAGCGCTGCCATCTGCGACAGCTCCTCGGCCAGACCAGCAGGCGCGGGGGCGCCACCCAAGCTGTGTAGATGCTTGCTCTCAGGGTTCTTCATGGAGGTACTCACCATGCCAATCTCTTCTCTTCCGGCCCTAGAGGCCGCTGCAAAACTCGGGCATCTCCCGCGACGGCCGCATTTCGTACTTGCGGGCGGGGATAAACCGGATAAACCCGGATAAACCCGGATAAACCCCGCCCCTACGGAGAAACGGCATTGTGAAACGGCCTCTCGCTAGTCATGCAACAGCCCCCGCTAAGACTCGACCCTACTTGCCAAACTTCTTGTACAGCCCTTTGCGTATGTTCGGCCGCGGCTGGCGCTTGGGCTTTTTGGGAACCGATGGCGGCGGCTCGCTAGCTGCCGGCGTCGGCCACTTGAACTCAGGCTTCGGCTCAGGCGCGGGCTCGGGCGCGGGCTCAGGCGCGGGCGCGGACTCGGGCTCGGGCTCAGGCTCGGGCGCGGGCGCGGGCGCGGACACAAATGCAGGCGCCGCCACCGCAGCAGGTGCGACCGGCGCGGGCGCCATGTCGGCAACATCCAGGCCCATGGTCGAGTCGATGCTCTCCTCATCGATGGCGGGCACTGCCCTGCCCGACTGATTACTAGACCAAGGAGCACCAGGGATTTCGGACGGCGGCGAGGAATCCGACCGGGCCTGCCCGGCAACGCTGCGAAATGGAACCGCCGGCTCGCTAGGCGCCGCCACACCGTCGATAGCCATGGTGGAGTCGTAGCTGGCCTCGTCTTGCGGCGGTGACGGTTTGGCAGCGGCGGCAGGCGAAAACGGTGTCGCTGCCGCTGCCGGTACATCATCGGCGATCATGGCCGTTCCGCTCACCGATGGCTCCAGCCTCTTGGCCATGGGGGCTGGTGCTGGTTTTGACGGATCCTTGCGAAAAGGAACTCCGGCGAGCTTGGCGAGCATGGCCTGCCGTGGATCTACCTTGGCTTGCGGCGTCCCGGTCAAAGGCAGCACGCCACCCTCGCCCAAATGCATCGTGGCCTCGACGTTGTCGCTCAGCGCCATGGTCTGCTCGGCAGCAGCCGGCGCTTGGCCCGCCGGTAGCTGGACCGCATATGCGGCGCTCACCGCAATCTGCGTGATGGTCTTCTCATCGGGAATCGCAAAGGTCCCGCGCCAACTGAAGGTGCATTGGTTTTTGTCGACATCGATCGACACCGTATCGCAGCGGAGCTTGACCTGAGCGGTGTTGGCGCGCAGCTTGGCGCTCAAGCTGGGCTGCTCTTTGGGCACCACCAACGTCAGCAGAGGGCTTTGCGACACCAGGTTCTCGAGCAGGATCCGATCGCCGGGCTTGACCACGTCGAAACGCTGGTCAGCCGGAGCCACTTGAAAGAAACGAAGGTCGAAGTCATCGGCGAGCTCCATGACACGGCGCGGGTCAGGTGCAGCAGCCCCACGCAGCAAAGGTCGTCGCTCCGCCGAATCGACCGCGACAGCACCCAAGCCAGCTCCAGCTGATTGCGGGCTAGGGCTGCACTTGTCGACCAAAGCCTTATCACCGCGAACGATGGCTAGTCGTACCCCTTTGCGCTCTGCAGCCTGGGCGGTAACCAGCAGCTCGGCTTGCGGCAATAGTGGTGCCAGGTCGTCGGGCGACTGCACGGGCTCAGGGAGCGATGGCATCAGGCCACCATCAGAGCCGATGGCATAACTCGCTTTGAGCACCACCGAAACACGTAGAGCGCGCCGAAAACGCCACACCAGAGACCCCGCTTGTAGGGGTCCCGTACAAGCAACCGCGACAGGCCAAGCTCCAGACACGGTTCATCATACCATGTGCTTGTGGCGGCCCGACGCCCCGCGTAGCTGGGCCCACGAGGGATGAATACCTCGTGGAGCTTGACGTGTGTGGCTGGTCGCGGTGCTGTGCACCGATGTCGCAGGATATGTCCTTCGAGGACGTTTGTGAGCGTGCTCGGCAATACCTCGACGATGTCGACTTGTCGTCTCATCTGGAGCGCTACCAGCAGGAATCGGCCGGAGCGAACGTGCCCGGTTTCATCGATTTCTTGCGCAACGAGAAGGTCATCGACACGGTCGTATTTGCCGAGTTGCACGCGGGCGGACCGGTCGAGGTCACCCAGCTACTAGGCGACGCCTCTCTGGCGGACGCTGGCGCCGATGATGCGGCTGACCCGTCACCCGATCCTGCTGACGATCCGTTGGCTTTTCTGGCAACACAGCTCGGCCAATCACTGAGCGGCGGGCCCGACGGCGCGGACCAAGTCTCAGCGGACGCCGAGACAACAGACCCTGACCCCCAAGACGCTGGGCAGGCCGGCGATGGTACCGACGGAGACTCAGGCCGCCAGAACTACCAAGTGCTCGGACTGCTGGGCAAAGGAGCAATGGGGGAGGTGCACCTGGCCCGTGACGTCTACCTGCGCCGCCGTGTTGCCCTCAAGAACATCATGCCGTCGATGGCGGCTCGTATGGAGATCTTCGCCCGCTTTCTGAGCGAAATGCAGATCACCTCGCAGCTCGATCACCCCAACATCGTGCCGGTATACGGCATCGAGATCTCGCCCGACGGAACGTTGGCCTACGCCATGAAGCTCGTGCAAGGGCAAGAGCTCGCCGAGCTGTTCGAGGAGACCCGCGGGCGGATCGAAAAAGGCAAGCCGCTGGAGGAGAAGCATCGGCTGGGGCACCGTCTAGAGTGTTTCTTGAAGGTCTGTGACGCGGTGAGTTTCGCTCACGACAAGGGGATCATTCACCGCGACCTCAAACCCGCCAACATCATGATTGGTCGCTACAAAGAGGTCTACTTGATGGATTGGGGGATCAGCCGCCTCATCGGCGAAGGTGGCAAGGCCGCCGATGCCGGCGTCGAGCTGTTGGACGCAACAGGTGGAGAGGACGATCTGACCCGCACCCGTATTGGTACCGCCATCGGCACGCCAACCTACATGTCGCCCGAGCAGGCAGCAGGGCGCAACTCCGAGCTCGACGGTCGTAGCGACATGTATACGCTCGGGCTCATTCTCCAAGAGCTGCTTACCCTACGGCGTGCGCTGCAAGGCACGACGCTCAAGGAAGTGGTCACCAATGCCAAGGAGGGGAGAAAGGGCCCGCCCGAGCCTGTTTCGGCGGACTTGTCCGTCCCGCGTGAGCTGCGCGCAATCATCAACAAGGCCACACAGCTCGAGCCAGAAGACCGCTACGACTCAGTCGCCGAGCTGGCCGCCGACATTCGCCGCTTCATGCGCAACGAGGAGATCCTGGCGCAGCCTGACTCCTTGCTGCAGAAGATGGGGCGCTGGGTCAGCAACAACCGCACCGCCGCCATGGCCATCATGGCCTTGACGCTACTACTGGGTGCGGCAACAACCATCGGTACGCTCGTCTATGAGCAGCGGGCCATCGCCAAGCTGCATGATCACGAGCTCAAGCTCAGCAATTTTCTGCTGCACGTCAGCACCCACGCCCACCACGTCGACAAAGAGCTGCACAGCTACGAGGCTGAGCTCGAGCATCTGGTCGGAGCCGCCGAAGAGGTCATCACCCACGCCGAGTCGAGCACCGAGGAGGTGCACTTCGAGCCTGACTTCTTGGGCAAGGGCGATGCGCCCAATGATCTAGCCAGATCTCGCTACTACAAAAAAGACGTCAGCGTAGAATGGCCCGTCTTCTTGGTCGCGCCGGGCGCCGACCGGGCCGCGCTCATGCCGGAGCTGCGGAAGCTCGAGTTCTTGCGTCCCATCTTTCGGGTCATGATGCTCGACAGCCATCACGACAATCCGCACGTGCTGTCGGAGCAAGCTCAACGCCGCATCATTGCCCAAGAGGGCGCGCCCATCCATCGAGTCTTCGTCAGCTTGGCCGACGGCGCCCACGTCAGTTATCCGGGCATGGCAGGCTTTCCCAAAGGCTACGAGCCGCGACAGCGACCTTACTACAAGCTGTCTGAAAACAGGGTGGGCATCCACTGGGGCAAGCCCTTTGCGGACGTACACGGCCACGGCCTGGTAGTGGCCTGCAGCGCTGCCTTGTATGACGAGCACCACAAGTTCCGCGGAGTGGCCGGCTTCGAGGTCACGCTCAACTATCTGGTCGAAACCTTCCTCGACATCGCCGAGCTGCCCTACCTCGAGGAATCGATGCTGGTCGACGCGAAGGGCATGGTCCTGGTGCACAAGGTCCATGCCGGCATGGAGGAGAAGGTCAAGCATCTGCACCAGAATCAGCAGATCGATCTGCGCCCGCTGCCGCTGCCCACTGTGGTCGCAGCCATCAAGCGCCGCGAGAATGGCTACCAAGAGATCGACAACAACGGCGACTCTCTGTTGGTAGCCTATAGCGCCCTGAACGCCACGGGCTGGTACTACGTAGCCATTGCCGACCGCGTCATGATGATGGCCGGCCCAGCCGGCACCACCGAGGTCAAGGAGGACTTCGCGACTACCTCGAGTCGCGATGAGCGCACGCCGGCCGCGCCGAGTTCGGCTGCCTCCGGACTCACTGCCTCAGCTGGCGCGACCGTTGCGGCGAGTGGTTCTGCGACCGCCTCGAGCTCGGCGAGCACGAGCGAGTCGGCAAGCATGAGCGCCAGCAAAACAGCCAGTCATGGCGAGCGGCAAGAAGGTGCAAACCCAGGTCGAAATCACTGACTCCGGCGCCAGCCCACCGAGCGTGGTGCTCAGCCTCGGCAAGCCCCTCCCCGGCGCGCCAAAGCCGGCCGAGCCCACCGAATCACCTGGTGATGATTGGTGATAGTGGGCTCACTCTTCAACGTCGCTGGGGTAGCATGACGGGCATGTTTGCTCGTCGCTTGCTGCGCTGCGCTTGCGCGGTCGCGCTGACCTGGACTTCGAGCTGGATCGTTGCCTGCGGAAGCGACATCGAAGTCCACCCGAACACCGGACAGGGTGGCCAAGCGCAAGGCGGCGATGCGCCCGGAGGCCAGGGCGGCAACGGGCAAGGCGCCGGCGGGCAAGGCGGAGCCGGAGGTCAGGGCGGAGCCGGTGAGCCAGATGCAAACTGCATGCTCGTGTGCACGCACCCGGCCTACCAGTGCAGCGGTCCCGATCTCGAAAACGGTTCGGCATCGGTAGGCAACGTGACGGCCACGGGCTGCACTGCCACCGTGATGCTTCCGGTCAGCGGCACGCTCGTTCTGGCTATCGACTGCGTGACGAAACAGGCTTGTGTGACCAGCGGCGACGGAGGCTGCGCCGGTCAGGCTGGACAGTGTTACCCAACCGACTTCGCCACCGAGTCCTTCTCGTACCTGCTGCCGAACTGCGCCCACGGCAGCCTCAGCTGCTCGAAGCTCTATCCTTGAGGGGTCTGCATAGGCAGACTTGAGCCTGGCTCAGCGCTCGCATAATCCGGGGTCGCTCGTGTCGCCGGTCGGGGTGGGGACTTCGACACTTCTGGCCGCGGGCAAGATGCAGGAGCGACGAGATGGGACACAGAGCTTGGACCGGCGTCCGCCTCGCCACGTACATCGCGGTGAGCTTTCTTCTCAGCTGGCTGGTGGTGGGGTGCTCGGCAACGGGTGGTGCCTCAGATGATGGCGCAGGCGCGGCTGGCGCCGCGAGCGGTAGCGGCGGGCTCGGCGTAGGCAACAACACGGGGACCAACCCAATGGCCGATCCGGTGGCCTGGCTGCAAGGCACCGTGCTCGCCCCCGAAGGCAGCATTCCGATTGGCGGCGCGCTCGTGTACGCGAGCAAGACAGCCCCCGAGCCCATCCCGCAGCAGGTATTCTGCGACAAGTGCATCAAGCTCGGCGACGAGCAGCCCTATGTGCTCACGGCTCCCGACGGCAGTTTTTCGCTAGGCGTTCCGCAGACCGGAGCATGGCAGCTCATCGTCCAAAAGGGCGGCTTTCGGCGAGTGCGCCAGATCGATGTCGCTCTTGGCGAGCAGACGGTTGAGAGCAAGCTCACCACCTTGCCGAGCTACAGCTACCCGGACCAAGGTGACGATATCCCCAAGATGGCGGTGGCCGGCGCAGGCCACGACCGCATCGAGGACACCCTCGCCAAGCTGGGACTCGGTCAGGTCGACAGCGAGGGTCAGCTCGCCGAGAACACCGAGGCTTTCGATCTGTACAAATTCTCGACCTCCTTTGGTGTCCCCAACCAACTGTTGAAGGATTGGGCGAAGCTATCGCAATACCACATCGTCTTCTTCCCTTGCGATAACGACTGGCAGGACGAATTCCTCACCGACTCTGCGGTGCTCGACAATCTGCGCAAGTTCGTCGCCGCCGGCGGCCGGCTCTATGTCACCGACTACAGCTACGACGTGCTGCGCCGTGCCTTCCCCGATCCCATCAGCTGGCTCAACGACAACGGCGAGTTCGGCTCGGCCCAAACGCTCGCCGCCTACGATGCGCAAGCGGTCGTACAAGACCCGGGCCTGGTCGAATGGCTGGCCGTACAAGGCATCAACGACTTCTGGCTCAAAGCCAATTGGTCGATTGTCGACAAGATCAACAGCTACGTGGCGCCCGACGAAGATGGCGTCAGCGCTACCTTCAAGCCCACCGTGTGGGTGAGCGGCGAAGTGCCGAAGCAAGGCACGCGACCCGCCACGATCAGCTACCAATACGGCTGCGGCAGAGCACTCTTTTCGACCTACCATACCGAAGGCGAAGGCGGTCTTTCGCTCATGGCGCAAGAGCGGGCATTGCTGTACACGCTGCTGGAGGTGGCGGTGTGCATTGGCGAAGTTGGCCCGCTGCGTTGACGGCATGATGACGTGAGGGCGGCGCAACGTTCCGCTACCAATGGCGCCTTGGGCGCCTCGTAGCCAGCCTACATGTGGGGCGAGGTGGACATGGAAATCATGTTCACAAACCCGATGAGCCTTCTCTCAATTGGGCATGGAAAGGCTGGATTGCTGTTGGGGGCAAGCACGCAAACTGCGGCCATGATCAGATCGCGATCGATCGATCTTCTCCGCTGCGGCTTCTGCGGCACCCGTAATCGCAGACTTAGCCCAATGCGTGACTTGGAATGAAACCTGCAGACCCGGGTACGGGATTGTTGCGTAAGAGAAGGCGACAGCGAGCCGCTGACGCGCCGACGGGGGAATTGTGTGATGAGCAAGGTCGCTGAGCAGACGAATCGTGTTGTCTTGTTGGGGCTGGCACTTGCCATCGCCTCGACGGCGGCGGCGTGGGGCTGCGACGGTGGACGCCCTGACAAGAAGCCGCTGACTCTTGCCCCCACCACCGACGACGGTACCGGTGGCACCGCGGGCGGCACTGCGGGCGGCGGCACGGGTGGCACCTCGATGACGACGACCGCGAGCGGAACTGGAGCCGCGGCGGGCACGGGCGGAATTGGAGGCAGCACAGGCATCGGCGGAACTGGAGCCACGGCGGGAGCGGGCGGAATCGGTGGCGCGGCAGGCATGGGCGGCACCGGGGGCGTATTACCCATTTGCTCCAATGGTCTGCACGACGGAGACGAGACCGACACGGACTGCGGCGGCAGCTGTGCACCCTGCGACAACGGCAAGACGTGCAACGTCTACTCCGATTGCAGCAGCGGCTTCTGCCCGCCATCGGGCCAAGGCGGTGCTGGTGGGGTCTCGTATGCTGGCGTTTGCGACAAGTGCGCCGGTAATAGCGACTGCCAGCTCACTGACTATTGCGACGGCCAGGGTGTTTGCCAGATCCTGAAGCTTGATGGACTGACCTGCAACAACGCCAACGAGTGCTCGAGCGGCCACTGTGTCGACTCGGTCTGTTGCAACAGCTTGTGCGACGGCCTGTGCCAGGCTTGCGACCTCACAGCCGGCACCTGCACGCCTCAACCGGACGGTGCAGATCCAGATGGCGAGTGCGCAGGCGCCGACACGTGCGGTCTTGGTGGTTGGGCTCACCACAGCTCGCAACGCCCGTGGTCACCGGCGACACGGTCTACACTTCTTATCCGGACAGCGGTGGCCCAGATGGCGCTGGCTTCGTACTGGCTGCTTTCGCGCTGAAGACGGGCAAACCATTGTGGCGCAGCTGGATCGACAGCGAAGTCAACGCCACCCCAGTGGTGTACCGCGACCGCGTCTACGTGGCCTCACTGCTCGGCACGCTCTACACCTTCGGCGCCGGCACGGGCAAGGTCATCGCCGCCATCAACAACAGAGTCGCCACGCCACCCGTGATCACAGCGCGAGGCCTTTTGTTCGGCCGCGCCGAGATCCACCGTGACAACAATCTGCTCGCCAGCGCCTACCACGTGCTGCCGGCGTTCGAAGAGGCGTCGCCCGAGCCGCAAGCCGTCATCCGCAAACCGCGACCGCTACTGACCGCCGAGCGGTTGATCACCGTGGAAGACGGCGTCGTCATGGCAACGCATCGACACACTGGGCAAAGCCTGTAGCGGCATACCCTCCAAGAGCAGGCGGCGGCGGTGGCTGCTCCTTTGCTTGCTGCCGGTGACAGTATTCTGCTGGCAACAGCGACAGGCAAAGTGTTACAAATACAACCCGACACGGGCGAGCTGACGGCCATGTACGAGCTCGACAGTGGGGCGCTCGCCTCCCAACCCATCGCAGTAGACGGCTGGCTGTACGCGGGCACGGTGACCGGTTCGCTCGTAGCCTACGACACCGGCAAGTCCGAGCTGACAGGTTGGCCGATGTTCGGCGGCGGCCCAGACCGCCGCGGCACGATCGATCGGGAGGACTCATGACGGACGAAACGGCAACCCCAGCTGCGCCAGAGGAGCTCGGCCCGGCGCCTCAGCCGCCACAGACGACGAGCGACAAGCATCGGGCGACCAGCGACGTGCGGCTTTTGCACACGTTCGCGCTGGCCGTGCCTTTCTACACGCTGCTCTTGCTCCTCGCATTCGTACTGCCTGATTCCATCAGTCGCTTGCTACTCGAGCGGGGCTGGATCCCGCATGTCATCATGGTGCTGTCGTGTTGGTCGATCGCCATCATCGTTCTCAAGGTCAGAGCGCTCAGATCGCAGCGAAACGCCTTCACCCTCGAGCTGCTTCCCGAAGGTGCATTCCGCATCACACCGGACAACGTGGCCATTCTCATCGAGCACCTCAAGGAAGTGCAGGCCATGCGCCCGCGCCGTTTCAAGCTGCGCAGTTTCTTGGTCGAACGGATACGTCGACTCCTCGAGCACTACGCAGCCCGGCGCGATGTCACCGAAACCGCAACGATCAACAGCGCGGACGCAGATGCTGATGCGGTGGCGGTGGCCGCCAGCTTCAGCACGCTCAAGGTCCTCGTTTGGGCCATTCCCATTCTCGGTTTCATCGGCACGGTGATCGGCATTGGCGCCGCCGTAGGCGGCTTTTCCCAATCGCTGGAAGGCGCCGATCAACTCGACGCGATCAAGAGCTCGCTCGGCAACGTCACGGCCGGCCTGGCGGTCGCCTTCGACACCACGCTGGTGGCGCTGGTCGCCAGCATCATCGTGATGTTGCCAACCAGTTGGCTCCAGAAAGCCGAAGAGCAGCTGGCCAACGACGTCGATGACTTCTGTGTAACGGAAGTCCTGAGACGCATGGTCAACCCGACCGAAACGCAGCAACCAGAGAAGGATGACGGCGCCCTCGAGCCCGCTAGCCTCAAGCAAGCCCTCATCGAAGCGCTCGCTCCTTCGCTCGCTGAGATGATGAGCGCCCAGACCCAATTGGTGACGAAGCTGGCCACCAGCCACGACGAGCTCATCGACACGCAGAGAGCGCTGAGCGAGCAATTCGGCAAGAGCCAAGTCTCACTCAGCGAGCAACTCAGCGGCGGACAAGCTTCACTCGCCACGCAGCTCGCCAGCGGTCAAGCGTCGCTCGACGAGCAACTCAGCAGTGCCCGCGCGAAGCTCGATACGCAGCTCAGCAGCGCCCGCGCCTCAATCGACGAGCAGCTCGGCGGCGTGCACGTCGAAATGCTCGAAAAGCTCGGGGCGGTGAATGTTGCGCTCCAAAAGCAGCTGGCTGCGTTGTCCGCAGCAACAGAGCGCCTCGAGCCGGGCATCGAGCGCGCCGTAATCCAGCTCGAACGCGCCACCAAGCAAGCAGACCGCTCGTCTGATACTGCAGGTCGCAGCCAAGAACAGCTGTGCCGTGAGCTCGGCGCTTCTCGTCAGCTGCTGCAGTTGCTCGCGGCGGGGCTGCGCACGACACCAGACAACCCACCTCTGCAACCAAGCCCCAACGGCGGCTCCAACGGCAGCTCCTAGGACAGGACCCTGCGGATGTCTCGACGTAGAGGACGCGACCCCGAGCCGACCCTGTTCCCTTTTCTCAGCGTGCTCGCTGCGGTCATGGGAACGTTGATTCTAATCATCGCTGGCCAATCACAGCTCGCCATTGCAAGCCCTAAGCAGCGGGTAGAGGTAGAGCGTTTTGATCCGTCACGCAAAAGCCCCATTTACGCGGAATGCCGCCGCAACGTCATGGTCATCTACCCGGACGACCCCACACGCAGCGCGCCACGCTACGTGGCGCGGAGCGACCTTCACGAGCCCGCAAGCGACTGGAGCATCCTGCTGCGCAGGCTTCGCTTCGACCCAAACCACTATTTGTTGCTGCTCGTGCGCCCCGATGGTGTTGGAACGTTCAACGACGCCCGCACCACAGTCAGCGGCACCGGGATCGACCTCGGCTATGAGCCACTCTTCGGCCGCGGCAAGGTTCGCTTCCGCAACAGGTCGAAGCCATGAGAAAGCGATTACCAGCCGGTCAGACGGCCTTGTCGCTCGATTCGTTCCTCGACATCGTGACCAATGTGGTCGGGGTGCTGATCCTCATCGCCGTGGTCACAGTGCTGAGCGCCGGTGACATCGCGGTGTCCTCCGGAGCAACTGCCATGAGCGCACCTCCCGCCGCGGCCCAGCGGGTGATCTTCCATTGCGTGGATGGCCGATTGTTCGTGGTGGACGAGCGAGGCAACAGCGAGCGCGTGCGGGAGCTCATCGATGACGAGTTGGGTGACGAGCCAGACAGCGTGTTCTTGCTGGAGGATCTGCTCGCTCACAGCGATATCGGCGACGCCACGTACCGAGTTCGAGCAGCTACTTCTCGAGGATTTGGCTTCGAGTGGGTGTATGAGCTTCGCTACGACGCGACCGGCGAAACTGCGGCACAGATTGGCAAGCCCGGCTCACAATTCCGCCGCGTGCTCGAAGCGCTGCCCAGGCGAGGCTTCGCCTACTTTGTGGTGCACGACGACAGCTTCGAGGTCTTTCGCGAAGCCCGTGAGATCGCCCGCAACCGCGGCGTCGCGACGGGATGGCACCCAGTGGAGGGCAAGCCTCCGCTACGGTTCAGCGCCAACGGCAGCCTCGGCAAGCGAATCCAGTAGCAGCGCTCATCTAGCGCTCGCCGCGCACCCTATCGGTGGGCTTGTTGGCGATCCTGACTAGAGCCTGATCCATTACGCGGATTCTGCCGTAGGGCGGTTTACCCCCGCCCGCGTCCGCGTCCGGGTCCGATTCCGCGTCCGCGTCCGATTCCGCGTCCGCGGCCGTGTCGGTGTCCGAATCCGTGTCCGTGTCCGCATCCGTGTC
>CAZRGL010000158.1:5855-18946 GCA_964599485.1 uncultured Polyangiaceae bacterium | reverse complement strand
GTGACCGTGGTCGTGCGCGTGGTCGTGACCGGGGCGTGACCGTGGTCGTGGTCGTAGTCGTCGACAGTCCTGAGCTGACAAGGTGTCAGCGATGATCTTGACTTGTTCCGCCGCCCACGACCACCCGCACCCCATCGCGCACACGCACGCCCACGCCCACGGGCTCGCTTCCGCTTCAAGGTCGCTAGTTTCGTCCGTGGGCTGCTCCTTGCTCGACGGTCATGCCCCAAGGGCGCACCCTCCGCGCCAGCGCCACCGGGGCGGTGAGGCGAGACTGGTGACGCTCTTGTGGGTGGCGCTGTCACGGATGCTGCGCCGTGGAGGGGCAAAACCCTCGACCAAGGAGAAGCCCACATGGCAACAGCAAGTCAGAACAATCAGTTTCAATTCGTTCATTACAAGCTCGATGCTTATCGTGTCTCGAGCGAGCTCGCCGATCTGGTGATGGTGGTGGCGCGGCAAGTGCCGAAGGGACAAGGGCACCAGAAGATGGTGGACCAAATCGTTCGAGCGGCAACGGGCGCTGAGGCGCTCATTGCTGAAGGGGCTAACCGGTACACTTCGAAACAGAAGCGGCAAAGGTTCGTGGAGGCTCGAGGTGAGGCCGGTGAGGTTGCGGCTCATTTGGAGCGGCTGGCTCGGTATCGGTTCATTTCGCGAGAGCAGATGACTTGGGGGCTCGGGCTGGCGGACCGGCTGTGTGCGATGTTGACTGGGCTCAGGGCCGGGTCGACGGTCCCAGCGAAGAGCCTTCGCCAACGCGAGCCAGCGGCAGCGGTCGCAAGCCGAAAGCAGCGGCGCTCCGGTGGGCTAGCTGCATGGAGCCCGGATTGTTCACCGCGTCGCCCAGCGCGCTAAGAACGCGTCTTCACAGCCATGTTCCTGTCCGTCGCGCTCGACATGGCGGTGCTGGTGAACAATCCGAGCTAGGCTTGCAGCGATTGCGCCCATGCCTGCTGCCACGCGAGAAAGACTCGATGTTGTCGGGGTCGGCAGTTTGCTGCTCCTGGGCGTGGTGTGCTTGGCGCTAGCGGCTCACCACTTGCGGGCTGGACAGCTGGGCGCCGTGGCCATGTGGTTGAGCGCGCCGCTATTGCTGCTGCTTCGCCAGCGCTGGGTTCCCATGGCCTTTGGAGCCACGATGCTCGGCGGCGCGGGTCTCTGGGGCAGCACGGCTATTTCGCTCGTTCGGTTGCGCATGGCCCAGGGGATCGAGTGGCAGCGCATGGCCATCATTCTGGCGGCGGTCGCGCTCCTCACCGCGTTCAGCCCACTGCTGTTGCGCGCCCGCGGCTTGCGTGAGCGCTACGGCAGCGAAAGGGCGGCGCCAGGCTTGGCTGCGTTTCTTCTGACCGCCTCGTTGCTCGGGGTGGTCATGCAGATGCGACCCGACCGCCCGTTGTTGCTGCTCGAGCGCTTCGTGGTTGGCGGCGGTTGGTTGACGGGTTTTTGGCTCGCCGTGTGGGCGGGCTGGCTTGCCCACACCATGCAGAGCCCGAAGCTCATGAAGCGCTGGCGGCCTCGTATCTGGCTGCTGTTCTCAGTTGTCTTCTTCGTGCAGCTCAGCCTCGGCTTGGCGGGGCTCGAGCGCTTCTTGATGACCGGCCAGCTCCACATGCCGGTGCCCGCGTTGATCGTCGCCGGACCAGTGTACCGCGGCGCTGGCTTCTTCATGCCAATTCTGTTCTGCGTTACGGTGGTGTTGGTGGGGCCGGCCTGGTGCGCTTGGCTCTGCTACATCGGTGCTTGGGACGACCGGCTCGCTCGCCTTCGCAAAAAGCCCGCGCCTCTGCCCCGCTGGCGCCCGCACGCGCGAATGGTGATCGTGGTGCTGGTCATCATCGTAGCGCTTGGTCTGCGTCTGGCCGGGTTGGCATCTTGGGTCGCGGTCGTGGCGGCCGGCTCTTTCGGTCTGATCGGGGTGGCGCTGATGGTGACCTGGTCGCGTCGCAGCGGCGCGATGGCGCATTGCACCACCTTCTGCCCTATCGGTTTCTTCGCCACGCGTCTGGGGCGCCTGTCGCCGCTGCGCATCTGGATAGGCGACACCTGTAATCAATGTGGCGCCTGCACCAAGGCATGTCGCTACGACGCGCTGAGTCCCGACGACGTGGATCGTCGCCGCGTAGGCGAAGCGTGCACCTTGTGCGGTGACTGCGTCGGCGCTTGCGCAGGTCGCAACATCGACTACCAGGTGGGTTGGAAGCGCCCCTGGCTGCGCGGTCCGAAAGCCCGGCAGGTTTTTGTAGTGCTCGTCGCCTGGGCACACGCCGTGTTCTTGGGCGTAGCGCGAATGTAGACGACATTTCAATGGCTTACACAAGAAGGGCAGGCACAGCGGCTTGACATGCATCGATGCGACACTATAATATGTCACATGCATTGCGAGAACGGTTTCATGGCTGTGGTTGGGTTGGTCGGGCTGCTTGGCTTTGCCACGGGTTGCAGTCCGGTAGCTCCAGAAGGCACCATCTGTCCTGCCGGCGTATCGGACTCCGGTTGGGATCACGACGAGACGGATGACGAGCTGCTGGCCGATTGCACTCGTATCGCTGGTGACCTGTACGTCTGGGGGACGGACTTGTCCTCGCTACGGGCGCTGCGCAACCTCAGGACGATAGACGGCAATCTCTGGATCGATGAAAACGACCAGCTTGCCAGTCTCGATGGGCTCGAAAACCTGATCGAGATCGGCGGCTCGCTCGTCATCCAGAGGAACTTCGCGCTCGAGAACATCGATGCGCTGGCAGGACTGACGAAGATCGGCGATCTCCATTTGGTCGAAAACGATGCGCTGAGTCAGCTCGATGGACTCAGTGGTGTCGAGTCCGCCGACAGAGTGACAATCGCGAGCAACCCGGCGCTCGGCAACATCGATGGTCTCGCCAGCCTAAAGCGGGTCGAGGACCTACACATTGGCAAGAATCACGCGCTGAAGAACCTCGACGGCTTGAGCGCGCTCGAGCGCTCTGACCACGACGTGACGATTGGCGGATTCGTCGAGTATTGGGCCCACCCGGTGCAAGACGCCGAGGGCAACGACGCGCTGACCAATCTAGATGGTCTTGCCAAGCTGCAATACGTGGGCGAGGCGCTCGTGGTTGCGGGCAACGAATCGCTCGTCAGCGTCGCTGGGTTGAAGGCCATTTCGAGCGTGGGCCACTTCATCCAAATCGGAGACAACCCATCACTGAAGGCCGTCGATAGCCTGAATCAGATTTCTGGTTTGGAGTACGGTCTCTACATCCACGGAAACGACGAGCTGGTCAGCCTCGCGGGGCTAAACGAGCTCAGTTTCGTCGACGAGCTGTACGTGACTCAGAACGCCAAGCTGCAGAGCATCGCTGGGCTCACCAAGCTGACGACAGTCTTTGGGTCGATGTCCATCTCGTACAACCCGAAGTTGCAAGCCATCCCCGACCTCGTCGAGCTCAGCCAGGTTGGGAGTTTCTTATGGCTGGACAACAACGATTCGCTGAAGAAAATCAGCGGGCTCAACGGACTGGTCGAGCTGGACGCGCACCTCGTCATCGACGACAACGACGCGCTCACCCATATCGATGGTTTCCAAAGCCTGGTCAAAGTCCGCTCGATAACGATTGGCGATGACTACGGCAATCCTCAATTGGTCCAAGTTACTTTTGACAAGCTCACCCACATCGACAACGACTTGTGGCTGTACAACAACGATAGCTTGGTCGAAGTGGCTTTTGACGAGCTCACCCACATCGGTATCGAATTGCTGGTGTACGACAACGATAGCTTGTCCGACTTGCACGGGTTTGATTCGCTGACCAGCGTTGGGGCCTACATGGTCGCAGAAAACGATGTGCTGCCAACCTGCGAAGCCGAGCGCCTCCTGGCCGAGCTGACCGAGAAGGGCTTCTCCGGCGAGTCGTACATCGAAGACAACGACGCTGTCGCGACCTGCGAATGAGCCGCATGGCGCGACGGTCGCCGTCACTGCAGCCAACGGGCGCGCTTCTTCTTTGCGATTGCCTTGGCTCGATCCGCCACCGGCTGCCTACGTCGCCTGCCTACTCACCGTCTAGTTTTTTTCTCGCTACGGCGATGGCAACCAGGGCCTTGTAGCAGACGGGCTCGGACTTCCGGATCTTGAGCAGGCCGACGATCTTCGTGCGCCGCTTTTCGTCTTTGACCACGTGATCGGCGTTCTTCACGAGCTGCTCGCAGGTCTGGTCGCGCACCAACTTCTGGTCGTCGCTCATGCCCGAGTGAAGCAACTCGACTCCAGGTTCGCCCATCCCGCCAGCAGCGACGATGAGCATGGTGCGCGTGAAACGATCCTCCTTCTTGCGATGGTTATCCCAAGAGGCTCTGACTTGGGCGAAACCCGCCTTGCCCTTCCCGCCGATTTTCGCTGCAGCATCCATGCGCTCTGAAACCGACGCCTTGTTGTTTTCCACGATCTGAAGCTGTTTTGACACCTCCGGATCGGGCTTCGTCTTCCCTTTCTGGGGATCCTTCGCCGACTCTTGTTGCGCCTTGTCATCGCTGCTCGGCTTGGACGAATCGCAGCCCGAAACGAGCACTGGTGACGAAGCAAGCAGAAGGGCAAGCGGCAGAGCGCAAACACGCACAATCCGAGTGTTGTCAAACATCATGTGGGCCAGTTTCTCGAGACAATTTGACGGCTTCATCGGTTCATCCGGTTTGATGCGTGCGGGCAGGCCCAGGTGGTCGGGGCCGCCGTCATTTCGCTATCGCAACAGCTGTGCCATGCGTGGCGCCGCGACATTCCCCAATGTTCTCGGGCAGCTGCCTCAGCTGCTCGATCCGAAGCGCGGATCGGTTCGATCCTCTTTCGCGGATCCGGTCGATCCGGCGTTTCACTGGGCTCGTCATGGCTCGGCGCGCGCTAGCTCGAACTCGTGCGAGACCCGTTGGCCAGATCGCAGCTCGGGGCGCCACACTTGGGGCGTTTTGTTTGGGGCGTGCGCGGTGATCTCGTGGTGGCCTGGGTGCATGCCAATGAGCGTCTTGCAGTCGTCGCCCAAGATGTAGCGCAGTTCCACGGCAGGACCGCGTCGTGGTATTCGTCGGTCGACTATCTTGGTCGAGCCCGTCGTGCTCGATAGCGTTACCCAGACGACGGAGGATTTGAGCGCCCTGAGGTCACGCTCCATCTGTTGCATCATGACCCGCTCGAGCTTGCCGCGCTGTCGTTCGAGCAACAACTCGTAGGCGGCGATGGCCCAGCCGTAGCGTTCGGTCTTCATTGCGGACAACGCAGCGTTTTGAAGTGGGTTGAGCTTTCCTGACAGCTCGTATGAGCTCTTGAATGCTGGGAAGGCCTTCGTGTAGTTCGCGCCCTGAGAATCCATCAACGCCATCACGCCCGTGCGCATCTGGAGTTTCGCCTCTTGCATCCATCGTTGCGACTTCGTCGGATTTGCGGCGACGAACGCGGCGTTTCCACATGGTGGTGGCAGCTTGGGAGGTGGGGATGGCGAGGCTACTCGGTCGCGGCCCCCGTCGTCGGAGCGCGGCTCGATCTGCACGAGCGGCACACCATCCGCATGATCAGTGCTTGCACTGCACCCGGCGCACATGAGGGCAAGGACGAGCGCGCGCTGTGCACGTCGCAGCTGTGCACGTCGCAGCTGTGCACGTCGCAGCTGTGCACGTCGCAGCTGTGCACGTCGCATCAGTATCTTTGGTGCCTGCTCATGCCCTGCCTTGCAAATAGGCCATGAAGCTCAACATGAGATGCCGGAAGCGATCTGCCTCGCTCGGATAGGACCGGAAGTGCGCATCGTAGCGCTGCTTCCACCAATCGAGCTGCGCTTCGCTGGTTAGCTGGTAGCGCGTCAGTACTTCCATTCGCTGCTGCGGATATGCGGTGAGCTCAGCGCACATCGAGGCGTATTGCTCCAAGGTCAGGTTTGCAGGCGCCGGTTGGCTTGCGCCGGCCGGGGGCCGCGATGCAATTGGATGGCGGGATGCGGGCGGTTGACTCGAGCTCGTCCCTTGGCTCGACGAGCTTGTCGTCTGGGGGCTCGCCGCTGGCGACTCGAACGGTAGCGCGTCGCCAAAGTCGAAGGCTTGCAGCTCGCCGGTGGTGTCGATGGCGCTGTTGGCCGCAGGCAAGTTGGCGGGGATGTTGATGACTCCTTCATCCTCGGTTTGCGTTGACGGAGCAGGGATGGCGTAGGGAAACAGCTCCTCGTCTGTCAACGCTTGGAACGCCAGTCCTGTTTCACCCTTTTCTTCGTGCTCACCGAGCTGTTGCGCGATCGGTGCGATCCCCAGTTCGGCGGCCGTCATGGGAGGCAGGAATGGCAAACCGTCGTCGTAGAGAATGGCTACGCCGAGCAGCGCCGTGTCGTCTAGATTGTCGTCTTCATCCGTCGAGCCAGCGCCCGGCACCAAAGTCTCGTCGATGTTGAAGCTGGGCGGGCCGCCATTCGAGCTCTCGACAGCTGGCGCAGCCGCTGGCGGCGCCGCGGCGCTGCGTTCCTCGGTGCGCAAGCGTGCGCGCTGCTCATAGTGATTGAGCAAAGCCAAGAAGTCACTTCGCCGGACTCGGTCGTCGCCAAAGCGTTTGGTCCAGACGCCCTCGAGCTCTGTGAGGGTAGGCTCATCCAGTTGGTAGCGCCCGAGGATGCGGTCGCGGCGCTTGGGCCAAGCCGTCAGCTCCGCCCGCATCGCGGCGTAGACGTCGAGGCCGAAGCCTTCGATGAGCTTGCTCTGCTTGTCGGCGTGCTGCTCCGCTTGAACTTGCGAAGCCTCGCTCCAGCTGGCTCCTGCTGCTGAAGAGGGGCTCAGCTTGCTCTTGCTGACCACGATGGGAGGAAGCAGCAGGCTCTTCTTGGCGGCGCGCTCGAGCAGTCGCGAGCGCATCTTCTTGGCTTGGCGGGACACCTCCTCGTGCGTCATGAGCTTGTCCCAGCGGCGCTGAAGTCGGGCCAGATGGTTGTTGCCCAGCCCAATCGTCTCGAGGAAGGCCTGCGGATCGTCCTGCTCACCATAGAGGTGCAAGAACGTGAGCCAGCCTTCGACGTCGTTTTCCAGTGGCACCACCTTGCCGCCGAGTCGGTCCTGCTGCTCGCCGAGCGCTGTGCAGTAGTTGCTGAACAGCTCTGGAAGCTGCACCAGTCGAGGTTTCCAAGCTGTGTCGGCGTGGCGCCAGCGGCCCATGTCGAGCTGCTCGATGGCGATGACCTCTTCGAGTGAGAAGCCTTCGGCCACCGCAGCGTGCACCGCTGCCAGTTGCAGTAGCGGCACGCCTGCAGGATCGATCGAGGGGATGGGCTCAGCGACACTCATCAGCTGCCGTGTGCCTCGAGCAGCTTGGCGCGGGTTTCGTCGTCGAGCTCACCGGTCGGTTCGAGCTCTGCGGCGACCTGGAACGCTCGCAAACCGGCCGCCAGGCGGTCTTCTTCGGTGCCCACGTAGCCGTCCTGTCCTTGCAGCGTCGCGTTGTAGTAGCCCAAGTGGGTGAGCCTCATGCGCAGGCCGCTAGGTTGATCGACCGGATCGAGGTCGCCGACTTTCAGCTGGAAGCGTTCGTTGCGCTCCGGCAACACCACGGTCAGCTCGCGTAGGTCTGCAGGTACCTCGAGCTCGATCATGCCGTCGCCGTCGCTCTTGCCCTCGATCGGCTCGGGACCCAAACCTTCGATCACGTAGGGCTCCTCAGCGAGCAGCTCGCCTTCGCTGCCGAGCCGCAGCGACACCGGAAGCATGGGCAGCTTGGCCACGTAGCTGTTGGTGGTAGCTTTCTCGAAGGGCAGCTTCTTTCGCGGCCGATCGGGCACGTGCAAGATGTCGCCCGGTCGCAGGATCGAGCCGTCGCCGCGCTCTTCCTTGAGCTCGGCGTTTTTCGGATCGTCCCAAACCTCTTCAGGCGCGAAGCCCAACTTGTGGGCGAGCTTGATCAGGTGGTCTCCTTGGCGAATCACGTAGGGCTTCATTTCGGCCATTGGAACCGCTCCTCCCCGTCAGCCGCTGCGCGGCTCGTCCACGTCAGTGAAAATGATGTCGCCGGATTCCTCGACCACCAGCTCACACTTGCCCTCTTCGTCCGTGGTGCCACCGATCTCGCTGCCGTCGGGCAACACCAGCACGAAGCGCCGTTTGGCCAGCGGCTCACCCTCTTCGCTCTTGAGCTCGATGATGGTGGGCTCTTCGGGCTCGGGGGGCTCGAGCTCGTCGACGGGATCGTCCTCGCAGTTGAGCTTGACCAGCTTGCCCTTGAGCTTGGCGATCTTGGCCAGTCCCAAGAAAGCCTCCTCGCTTTGCGCCAGGATCTTGTCGGACTTGAGGGTGATCTGCTCGGGCGCTTCGAGGGCCACGGTGTTCTTTGCCAGTAGCTGCACCGCTTCGGAGCCGATGCGCAGCTGGGGCGCGTCGAGCTCGATGCCTTCGGGGCTGAGCACTAAGCGGCTGTCGCCGCAGATCAGCGTGAGGCGCTTTTCGCTGACGATCTCGGCGGCCCCGCTGCTGTAGCTTGCGGTGGCGCCTTCGACGTGCAGCGTGAGGCTCTTGCGCGCATCATGCTCGCCAACGACGGCGGTCATGTGACCTTTCACTTTGGCCGTGACATCTTGTTCGGCCTCGCTCGTTACAGGTGCTTCGTAGACGTTGCTCACAGCGCCAACGACCCGCTGGCTCATGGTTCCGGCGACCCGCAAGTCGATGCTGCCGTCGACCGCTTGGGCGCTCGCGCCCGTGATGCTCACGCTGTGATCGCCATTGACGCGGGCACTGCTCTGACCGTGAACAGTCGAGCTCAGTCCGCCGCCGTAGCTCTCGGTACGCGCTCCCACGACGGTCACCCGCTGGCTGCCTTCGACGTCGAGGCGGTGCTCGCCCAACACGTCGGTGACCAGGTCACGTTCGGCGTGCAGGTAGATCTGCTCAGCGCCTTGGCGATCTTCGAACGACAGCTCGTTGAAGCCGTCCCCGCCGATGGTCTTGCTGCGAAAACCGCTCTTGCTGCTGTCGTCGGGCAGCTGAAACGGGGTCGGATGCGTAGCGTTGTAGACGCAGCCAGTCACGATGGGCCGGTCGGGATCGCCGCCCAAGAAGGACACGAGCACTTCGACGCCGACACGGGGCAACCACTGCGCTCCCCAGCCGGTGCCGGCCCACGTTTGCGAGACGCGCAACCAGCAGCCGCTCTGCTCGTTGTGCTCTCCATCTCGGTCCCAATGAAACTGCACTTTGATGCGGCCTTTGTCGTCGGTGTGGACCTCCTCGCTGTCGGGGCCGACGACGGTGGCCGTCTCCACCACTTGGTGCAGCCGCCGGGGGGGCAGCGCCGGGCGAATGTGCTGGTCAGCGGGCGCGCACTGAAAGCGATTGGTATAGAGCAGCGCCACGCCCTGGGTGTGCTCGGGTAGGGTCCCTTCGTGCTCGATGCGGGTGATGACATAGTCGGCATCGAGACCATCGACGGGATGACCGGACAGCTGAAAAACGTGTCCCACCAGCAACCGCCGGGTTTGGCCTTCGCCCTGACCCCAATGGGCGTCGCTGCGTAGCTGTTCGAGCCGCGTCTGCGCGATCTCGTCGCTGAGCTCACTGTGCCCATCCATGAGCTCGAGCTCGGGGCGGTCGCGAAACAGATAGGCTTGCAAGCCTTCGGTGGGCTTGGGCGGTGAGCTCGGTAGCGCGTCCATCTCGGCCGAGGCGCGCAAGGCCAACTGAGGTTTGCGATGATCGAAGTCCGCTAGCAGCGTCGCCCGCGGTCGTAGTCGTCGCCCGACCGAGAAGCTCTTGATCTCGGTCGCCTCGTGATGCTCGCTCACGTGATAGCGCAGCCCGGGTTCGCCGGGGATGGGTGGATAGAACCAAGCACCGTCGATCAGCACCACCGTTTCGCTGCCGTGCGCGTCGCCTGGATCGGCTCCCGGATCGAAAAAGAAGGCGATTCCTTCTTGCGCCAGGATGCGCTTGACGAAGGCCAGATCGGTCTCGCGGTATTGGGTGCAATAGGTGCGTGGCTTGTGCGCCAACTTCAGCTCGTTGCGCACGGGCACGCCCCACTCAGCCATCACCGCTTCGGCGATCTCGATCACGTTCTTGCCTTGGAAAACGCGGCTGCTGGTGCGCAAGTCGAGCAAGGCCAAGCGGGGCTGGAGCACGACGCGCACGTGAACCCGCTCCTCTGCGAGCGGCTCGAGCACCTCCACCTCGGTGATCACGCCGTGGCTGAAGCGCGAGGGCTCGCTGTCGTGGTGAATCCCCAGCGAAGCGGGACGACCGAGTAGCTCGGGCTCGACCGCCGCGAGCCCGCCCATGCCGAGGGCGCAGGCCAAGTCGATTTCGAAGCGATACACCTCGCTCAACGCCTCGGTGCCGCGCAGCTTGACCACCCTCAGCTGGTCGGCCTCGTGCCGGTCAGTGGCCAGTGTAAAAGCGCCGCGGCTCATGAGGACGTGCTCCCGCCTGGGTTGGCCACTGCGCCTGCAGCTGCTGCATCTGCGGCGTCAACGCTTCCACCAGCGCCTTCTTCTTCTTCTTCTTCTTCTTCTTCCCCCGGTGGCTTCCACTTGTGATCTGGCGTCACGCTGGCCAGCTCCGCGCTGCTGATGGGGGCAGCTTGGGCGATTTGGTTTTGGCCTTTCCGTTGTGCGCCCATGGCCATGGGATCGTTGAGATCCCCACTGGCTTGTGCGCCGATGATGGCACCGAGCGCGCTCATTGCATTGCTCTCATCGATGCCTTGGGCGAACTGTGTCTGCGCTGCTTTTACTTTGGCGATGCCGTCACGCACCGCCGTCACGCCCGCTTCAGCGTCGGCGAGTCCGGCGGCCAAGTCATCGACAGCGGGGTTGATCGCTGACAAGACGGGCTTCATCACCGCGCCCGCGATCAGCTCCCAAGCTGGGAAGAAGATCCGCGTGAACAGCAGCGCCAACGAGCTGGGGAGCGCTCCCAGATAGGACTCCATCGTCGCATACGCGCCCATGTTGCTGGCTGCTCCAGCGTTGAGCAGCCGCGTGAACCCACTCATGGCGAGCTTGATTCCCGGATCTAGATTCGAGACCAGATCGGTGGACAAGAATTCCTTGGCTCGCGCGATGAGTCCGTCCACGCCGATGGGCACGCTCTGGCTTCCGACGCCCAGCGAGAACAGCGGACGGCCGCGGTATTGATCGAGGAAGGTGAACGCAGACAGCAACATCTCGACGAGCTGGTCGACCATGTGGCTGCGCGCTGCCTCGACCATGGGATCCTCGGCGATGTCTAGGACTCGCGGCCAGGAAAGCAGGCGGATGAAGACGGCGCGAACGAACTCGACGATGACCGCGCAGATCTTCTCGAGAATGTCCTTGATGATCGGTGGCGCTGATTCACCCCCCACCGAGGTCAGGCAAGCGTCGATGGCCAGCTGGGCGAAGTTGTTCGTTTTGTAGGGCGCAAAAGGACTGGGGTCGCTCAGCTGGAAGGCCTGGTTGATGAACATGCTGCCGGGGCCGCGGATGGCCGGCACGCTCATGAAGTCGACGACGTCGTCGTAGACGTTGTTGACGGAAGTGAGCGCGCTGGCGATGTCCCCGCCGACAAAGGGGATTCCGCCGAAGCCAGCGGGGTTGACCAACTGGGCAGGAGGGTTCGCTCCTGGAGGCGGTTGCCACCAAGTAGCGTAAATGGGCACGCGGCGGTTGGTGATCGCATCGACCGTGATGGCGCGGCAGGCATCCTCGATGAAGGGCGCCATCGTGATCTGCATCCCGAGGTGAATTTCGAGAAAACAATCGGTGGCCAGAAACGCGGCTCGCTGAACCCATTTGAAATACTCACCGAGCTCGTCCGGCAAGAAGCTGCCTATCAGGGGCAGCTGACCTAGCAGACCGCCGCCGCCCGGTGCCTTGCCGGGGCCGTCAACCAGCTTCTTGTATTCGTCGAAGAGGTACTTGCGGTACTGCTCGCGCCATTCGTGAAGCAACAGGCCCGCTTGGTGGAGATCAGGGTAGTTGAGCTGTTGCGGCGCCCCGCCCGTCGCGCCGCCGGTGACGAGTTGCCACGGTTGCTGCAGCTTGGTGATGAATGGATTGACGTCCACAGCGCTCGCTCTCAGAGCCGAAGCGCTGGGGCCGCCGAGCAGGTTGCCTACCATGTTGATCAAGCCGCCAAGCCCGCCGAGCATGCCCAGATTCTGGCCCGGCGTGGAGGAAGCAGAGCCGAACTCAGTCAACGCCAGCTGGGTGCAATGAACCAGTGAAGAGCACAGGTTGAGCTCACGCAGCAGCGCGGAGCGGTACATGATGGCGTGGCCGCCGCTGATGCCATTGAGGGCGTTGGGATCGTTGTCGCCTAGCGGCCCGTGAGCGAAGTTGCGGCTCTTGTCGCGGTGAGCGTGGCCGAAGTGGATCAGCTCGATGGGCATGCCGAAGTCGAGGCTGAGCAGGCCGCCGCCCGGTGCTGCAGCGCTCCCGCCGCTGTCTGGCTTGAACAGGTCATCGCCGTTCTTGAAATCGACCGGGACATTCTGAAGTTGGTACGGCGGCCGCTCGGCTCCGTCGATGACTTCGCCAACTTGCTTCAGTGCGCCATCTGCATCGTCGAGGAAGTTGCTCATCGGTTAATCTCCTGGCCGGCTGCCCCCACGCGTCTTGTTAGTCGCCTACCAGTACGGTGGAGCTGGCTACTACGGTGCCTACAGGTGCGTCGGCTGGGTCGTTGCAGGTTTTGGCCTGGTCGCCCAAGCGCGCCGAAGGTTTGTCGTTGATGAGCACGGTGTTGCTGCCCATCATCACTTCGCCCTGGTTGCTGGGCGGTTTCTGGAAAGGGCCCCCGGCGGGTATGTGCGCCGGTTGGTTTTGGGCTTTGCTGCCTTGCACGGCGGCGCCCTTGTCCTCGACGAGCACGTCGCTGCTCAAGGCGTCGCCCAAGTCGCCGCTGAAGGGCATGGGCATGGGGGTGGGCACCGGGCCGCCAGGCGAAGGGATCATCACGATGTGGGTGTCCACCCCCACCACTTTGTCGCCCTGTTTTGCCGCTGGCTTGCTCATGAATGCCAGGTGCCTGATTCAGGCCGCGCCCCGATTCAGGCGGTGCTGTGACTCAGTCGTCTGCAGGCGCGGTGACCGGGATGAAAGTCCCTTGGATCACACCGT
>CAZRGL010000158.1:0-5845 GCA_964599485.1 uncultured Polyangiaceae bacterium | reverse complement strand
TGCAACGCGAATTTTCCATTCCTTCCCGTTCGGTGGATCACACGGTTGTCACCTTCGCCCTCGGGAATCGGACCAGGCCACACCTTGACTTTGGCGTCGCCCACCACTTGACCGCGTCCCTTTACCCACTCGTGGCGCTCTTCGACCCAGGCAGTAACGACCTCGCGCGCCTCGTCGGTGATGGAGCGCGGATCGGCCGGGTCAGCGATCGACATGCCATGATCGAAAGTCCAGCGGACCTCCATGGGCCGGTTCGGATCAGCGTTGGCCATCTCCTTGCGGTGCAGCTCGGCGGCGGCGAGCTCGGCTTTTCGGCGGGCCTCGGCCATCTTGCGTGCTTGCTCTTCGGCGGCGGCCGCGAGCTCTTTTTCGAGCTTGATTTCTTCCTCGTCGAGAGGCCGGCAGCCATTTTTCAGCTTGTCGCTGATTTCCTTTGGAACATGGTGGCTCGCAACGCCGAGCACCGCGGTGAACTGGGGACGCTCTTTGAGCCAAGCCATCGCGGCCTCTTCAGATTCGAAGGGCTTTTGCTCGGTCTCACCAGTCTTCAGATTGCGCAACTGCAGGTCCAGCTTCATGCGACGTTCCTCCCAAGAGCGCGAAGTCTAGCAAAACAGCTGGGTGCGCGGGTGCTGAAGTGCTTGACGACGCCCCTGCGAGATCCTTATTTCCATTGTTGCGATGACGACGAAACCGATCTTGGGCCGTGACGTTTACCTCGCACTTGCAGCTGTCGGCTGGGCCGATGGGCAACTGACCGAAGGAGCGGCAGATGCCATCGTGCGCACCGCCCTCGACGAGGGGCTCGATCTGGAAGACGTGGCGAAGATCGATGAGGCGACCAAGAACCGGGTCGACATCGGCGAAATCGATCGCATGAAGATGACCAAGGCCGACCGCCTCTACGTGTACGCGGTGGCGTCGTGGATTACCGAGCTGGACGGAAAAGTGACGTCTCATGAGCGCGACGCGTTGGCCAAGCTCGGTGACGTGCTGGCCTTGCCCGAGGCGCCACGCAAGCGGGCCGACGAGATCATGCGCGAGGTAGCAGCACATGCTGACCGCCCAGAGCGCTTCGATCTGTTGACCCTGCGTTGCACGCTCGATGCGCGGCTCGAAGCTGCCCATGCCGCTCGCCTCAAGGCGCTGGACGACGCCGAGTCAGAGCCTGAGTCCGAGTAGCAGCGTGTTCGAACGCTGCGCGCCTTGCCGCCTTGGTGCGCAAGGTACGTACAGCTGACTACCCCGTTCGCCCTGGTTCGCAGGTGGCATGTGGGTTGCACTTAGCTGCGTTCGCGCCAGGGGGAAGGCCTCCGGCGAGCACTACCGAGAGGACCGTCATGAAGAGTCTGCGGATCTTGGCCTACGTTTGTTCACTCGTTGCGTTGGGATGCGGGCCATTGCCCCCGACCGAGGAGGATTCACGGGCCGCACAACAAACAGCGAGCAGCCTGGTTGAGCTCGAGAAACAGGGCCGCTTCGATCATTTTCGGTATCTGAGCTTCTGGCACGGCAGGCTCGCATTGGACCGCGGGATCCCCTACGGCTTCGAATACACCGGCATCGAGCATGAAGACATCCAGAGCTGCGCGCACAATCCTTCTCATGGCATGGATGGCAATGGCTTGGGTCGCCTGGGCGTCGGCGTCAGCAGCGATACTGGCGTGCATGACGACCTTTCCAGGTTTTCCAATTTGGTGTTCTTGACCGCATACCGAGATGGCGCAATCGACTTCAGCGAGCTCGCGCAGCGGATCGAGACCGCGGCGAATCTTGGCTATCGAGTCATATTGGATGTGGGCCACCTGTCCGGCGACCAAATCGGCTCATTCAATCGCCAGGACTTTGCTCTCGATCTGAACGCGGCACAGACGTATTGGGATACGACTTTTTCGGCATTGGCCGAGGCGCTCAGCGGGCAGCGCCACCGCTTGTTCGGCTTGCTGCTCAAAGACGAGCCTTATCAGCCCATCCGGCCCGAGCGTCTCGTGGGCTACCAACCGGCGACGAAGTATCGGCTTCCCTGTGACTGGCAGAATGCCCTGGTCGCCAAGGTCAAGAAGCACTTTCCCCTGGTGCCCACCATTACCAACTACACCCCGTGGGCGCTTCGCTTCAGCGAAGACGCAATGTGCCAGACGGGTACTGGCCGAGCGATACCGAGCGACCTCGATGTTTTCATGTTCGATCCCTACTTCGACTGGATGGCGGCGTACTTCGGACTGGCCAATTTCCGCGAGGTCACTAGGCCACTCTTCCTCACCTACATGCAAGAGCTCGAGCAAGCCATTGCGCTCAAAGGCGCTGGCGCCAAGCCCTACATGTTCTTCGCCTCGAACCGCAATCTGCTTCCCGAAAAACGAAGCAGCCTGCAAGCCTACGTGGACAATCTGTACTGTGTTTCCCAGCCGCAAGATTGCCAGACCTACCAGAGCTTGGTGGAGCCTATCTCCAACGGGCTCTATGAAGAGGCCCTCGCTGTGCCCACACGCGAGCAGTACATCTGGTACCTGGAGTGGTTGGCGCTGCATCCACGCAATGTGGGCATCGCGAACTACTTGATTGGCGACGCCTACGACATCACCTCCTGCGCCCCGACCAACGTGCGCTGGAAAGATCACTTCGGCACACACTCGAACGACAGCACGATGCGGCGCGACATTGCCATCGGCGAATGGGTCAAGGGTCGTGATCCGAAGGTGACACTCTCGGCCGTACCCAAGAAACACGAGGTGGTTGTCGCTTACGAAATGAACAATCCCGGCGAACAAGCAGTGTTCGATCTCGAAGTGAGCTTCTTTTCGCCTGCGGGCGAGCAGCAGAGCGTGCACGGACAGCTCGAGCTGACAGCCGGCGAGAAACTGACCGGAAAGCTCGTCGTGCCGCGCAGCGCGTTGCCCGTTGGCCACTCGCAGCTGCTCGTGGGCCTGAACATGGCCCGGCCCACCCTCTCGCTGAGCGCAGACGATCCGCTGCCGCGTTTGATGCTTGCCGCCGACGCGGTGACCGTGAGCAACGAGCTTCAAGCCGCCGGCTCCCTTGCGAGCTTCCAAGCATCTTTCGACCAGAGCCTTGCCGAAGCCAAGACCCAAGCGGGAGTGCAGCTCAGCCAGGTGAAGTCGCCTTTTGCGGCTGTGCTGGCCGGAGCCGCCAAGTCTTCAGCGCCGCCACCCGTGCTCGAGCAGTTACTCGCGCAATTGAGCGCCCCATGACTCGCGTGCCGCCGCGCAGACGCAAGGGATGGGCCCATGAGCTGAAGGTGGGTACAATGGGCCCGTGGGTTCGCGTAGCGGTCAGTGGGGGAGCTGGGTCGGCTTTCTCTGCTGCGGCAGTCTATTGTGCCTTGCTTCGGCCCTGATCATGGACTGCACGCTCGACGATCACGGTCGCTTCGTTGGCGTGCAGGCGACGGGGGGCGGCGGGCAAGGGGGGGCTGGCGGGTCGAGCAACACGACCAATAGTGGTGGTCAGGGTGGCGTGGGAGGTCAGGCCGGTGGCGGAGCAATCGGTCCCGGCGGCGGTGGTTCCGAGGCCGGCGGTGGTGGCGCTGGCGGAGCGGCAACAGGCGGCGGCGCTGCTGCTGGCAGTGGTGGCTCGGTGATCGGCTGCGGCAACGGCATCATCGAGCCGCCCGAAGTCTGTGACGACGGTAACGCGGTGCTAGGCGATGGCTGCAGTGGCTGCATGGTCGACCCAGGCTACACCTGCGAGCTCGAGCCCAGCCTCTGCACCCCAATCAAGCCGCAACAGGTGGTCAAAGGGCCCGGTCTCGGCGTGGCCATCGCTGATAACGCCAGCTACAAAGGCACGCTTGCCAGCATGGACTGTTTCACGCTGAACGTGCCTGACGCTGGCTACACCAGCATCCAGAACGTCGAGCTGGTGGTGGCGATGGACCACCCCTACCTAGGCGATCTGATCATCAAGGTCGTCAGTCCAGCCAACAAGATCGTCACCGTTCTCAGCCGTCCAGGCCTCAATGAGCCAAAGGATGACTACTACGAGCCTAATGGTGACAGCTCGAAGCTGGTAACCACCGATCCAATCGCCTTCTTCGATGGCGCGCCAACAGACGCCGAAGCAATGGGCAACAGCATTGGTGGCAACCAAGCCGCCTGCCGGGACGACTTGCTATGCGAGTACGCTCCCAACCCTGGCGCGGGCCCGGGCAAGGGCTTGGCCGACTTCGCCGGCGACAATCCTGTCGGGGCGTGGCGCGTTTGTTTCGCCGACGGCGATGACAACGACCAAGGCGTAATCGATGTGGTCGCCCTTTTGATCCTGTCGTGGTAGCCGGCTGATCATCACCGACGCCGAGCTCGATTCGAGGCAGGATCAGTTCTGTGAAGCTTCCCGGACTAGCGAAAAAATGGCGCCGAAACGCGCACTCTGCGGTTTACGCCACGGTTTGGCAGGCATATCTGTCCCTATCCTGCCGAAAATACAGAGAGGCCAGGAGTCTGGTCTAAACTGTGTATCACTAGCAGGGCATAACGCTCAGCCTACCAATCGAACCGATGGTGCCGCCCATCACCAGTGCGCCGGAAGGCCAACCGGACGAGCCGAAGCGCTTGCCGACGGTTGGTCGCTACGAGCTCATCGCTCAGCTCGCACAAGGTGGCATGGGGGTGGTGTACTTGTGCCGCCTCGCGGGCGGTAGCGGTGTCAATCGCCTGTATGCGCTGAAGAAAATCCATCCGCATCTAGCGAGCAACAAGGAGTTCGCCGCCATGCTGCTCGACGAGGCGCGTATCGCCTCGCGCCTCCACCATCACAACGTGGTGGGCATCGTAGATTTTGGTACCCACGAGGAGCGGCATTACGCGGTGATGGAATTCGTCGACGGTTGCTCCTTGTCGCAGCTGCTGTCACGCAACACCGAGAAGCGTCCAGCCCGCCTGCTGATCCCGATCGCGGTGGGGATGCTCAACGGCTTGCACGCCGCGCACACCCTCGAGGATGACGAAGGCAAGCCGCTACGAATCATCCACCGCGATGTCTCGCCACAGAACGTCCTCATTGGCGTGGACGGTGTAGCCAAAATCACTGACTTCGGTGTCGCGAAGGCGCGCGCGCGCGTCACTTCGACGGACCCCGGGACGATCAAAGGCAAGCTCGCATATACCGCTCCCGAGCAGCTGTGGTCAGAGGAGATTGATGCCCGTGTGGACATCTTTGCCACCGGCGCGGTGTTGTGGAGCGCGCTGACCGGGCGACGGCTGTTTCGTGGTTCGTCGGAGGCTCGAACCGTAGCCAACGTTCTCAACATGAAAGTGAGGCCGCCGAGCACCGTGGGACTGCGGCCACCTGCATGCTTCGACGATATCGTTCTGAAGGCGTTGAGCCGTGATCCCAAAGAGCGCTTCGAAACAGCAGCAGAAATGGCAGCGGAGCTGCGCGAGCGTGCCGTGCGCAACGAAATGCTGGGCTCGCCCGCTGACGTCGCGGTCTGGATCAAAGAGACTTTCTCGAGTGAGCTCGCGGCGCTCACGGAGGCCATTCGCGCGGCGTCACGACAGGGGGATTACGATTTCGACGACGTACCCGTTCTGCCCACCATCAAGCACGCATCGGCATCGGTCCATACGGCGACGAGCGGCTCGCGCATCAAGTCGCTGACGCCCGCTGAGCTGCCGAGCCCAGGGCCCGATGGTGAGGGATTGGCTGAAGCGGAGGCAGCCACGAGAGTCGTCACCGGGCCTGCGCTCGCGAAGCGGGCGTCGCAGGCGGCACCTGCGACGCAGACGGGGGCGTCCGTGTCCGCTTCCGAGTCCGCTTCCGAGTCCGCTTCCGAGTCCGCTTCCGCGTCCGAGTCCGCGTCCGAGTCCGCGTCCGAGTCCGCGTC
>CAZRGL010000157.1:0-19198 GCA_964599485.1 uncultured Polyangiaceae bacterium | reverse complement strand
ACGCGCTGCGCGCCATCTCAGCGCTCGTCCTGACCGTGTTCGTCACCGCATACGTGTCGGCCCAGTTCACCGCGGCGGGCAAGGCTTTCGAAGGCTTTCTCCACATTCCCTATCGCTGGGGCGTGGTCCTCGGCCTGGTGGTCGTAGCCTTCTATTCCGTGGCGGGCGGCTTCGTCGCGGTGGTCTGGTCTGATTTGGTTCAGGGCGTGCTCATGTTGCTGGGCCTGGTGGTGACGCCCATCGTGGCTTTGATCGCCTTGGGTGGTTTCGGCGCTCTGCAGACGAAGCTGGGCGGTGCCGACGGAGCGTTGCTGACGGCGTTCGGAGCCGGCGGGGCTACGCCTCGGGCGATCATGGGAGCGCTCGGCATGTTCGCCATCGGTTGGGCCTATTTGGGCTCACCGCAGCTATTTGTTCGCTTCATCGCCATCAAGAATCTGAGAGAGATCCCACGAGGCTCTCTGGTGGCGGTCTTCTACACGCTCTTGGTGGACTGTGGCGCTGTGCTGACGGGCATGTGTGGTCGAGCGCTGATCGAGAACCTCGAGGACAAAGAGCAAGTGCTGCCTCAACTGGCCGACATGCTCATGCCGACCTTCGCCGTGGGCTTGCTGGTGGCCATCGTGCTTGCAGCCATCATGTCGACGGCTGACTCGCTGTTGGTGTTGGCTGCTTCCAGCATCGTTCGTGATCTCTGGCAGAAGATCTTCCGGCCCGATGCCGACGACAAGAAACTAACCAGGCTCTCGCGAATCGTGACCATCCTGCTGAGCCTCTTGGCTTTGGGATTCGCCTTGACCGAAGCGCGGGTCATCTTCTGGTTCGTGCTCTTCGCCTGGGCTGGAATCGGTTCGGCGTTCTGTCCGGTGATCGTCCTGTCGCTGTTTTGGAAGCGCTTGACGCGGGCAGGGGTGATCGCCGCCATGATTACTGGTTTTGTCGTGACCATCGCCTGGAAGACCCTTCCTCCGGCGGCCTTTGGCTTGTCGGGGCTCATCGCCTCGCTTGCTCCTCCCGACAAAGCCGTCGCCGACTTGGTTGCTGCTGATCTCATCTACGAGATGATCCCGGCGTTCATCAGTGCCTTCAGCGCCGCGATATGTGTCAGCTTGCTGAGCAAGCCGCCCACCAATGCCGAAGAAGATCTCGACGCGGCCGCGAGCGAGGGGGTCCAAATGGGGGGTGTCGGCCCCCCCCGCCCCCAAAAAAAAACCGCCGCGTGGGCAGGGGAAGGCCCAGCGGGGCGTAGGTGACACGTGCGATTCGATTGTTTGAGAGAACAGACGTAATGAATGAGTTTGGGTTGGAAGTTGACTGACGAGGAACCGAACGGGGGTCCGGTAAAGAACAGCTCAGGGCCTGATGACAACGCGCGCCCGAACGCGTGGACGATGCCGGTGGCCATGATGGCGGTGGCCATGATGGCGATGGCCATAATGGCGATGGCGGCGTCGGTGCTCGCACCTGATGGGGTGGCGTTGACACCAGCTAGCGCCGCGATGGCGGTGGCCACCGGCGCGCACGACACATCCGCTGGAGCTGAAGGCGATGGCGATGAGTGCGGCGAGCAATAGGATCTTTTTCATGGTCGACCTCCCGACATTGGGGGTTGTTGTTGGGTTCACTAGAGGATGTAGCAACCCTCGTGCCGCCCAAAGCGAACGGTGTCGGTCGCGAATATCTTGGGCATTTTGTTGGGGTGTACGTTTTTGGCGTAGCGGCTACGCCACGCTCGGGGCGCGCCGGCCCCGTAGCTAGCCGCCACGGGTTGTTGCGCTCTACAACGTGGTTGCCACATTGTGCCAAAGCGCTTGTCCCATGGTCGCGTTCCCCGATCGAGCTCTGTCAAGTTGCTGATTTCACACAGAAGCCCGACGGGCCTTTGCGATTCTGCGTTGGCATCAGGATTGCAGTTTGCACCTTCATGGAAAAGAACCACCACTACCTCCGCAACATCTACCGCTCCGTCTTCTTCGTCTCGCTGGTCGGCTTGACTTTGGCGGCGTGCGGCGGCGAGGTTCTGGTCCACAACCCCAAGGGCAATCCTGCCCCGGGATCCAACCCGCCGGGTGGCAGCACTCCTGACCCCGGAACACCTCCGCCGGATCCCGGAACACCACCCGAGCCAGGAGCTGGCGTTACCTGCAGCCTCGCAGAGAAGGGCGATCCCTGCGGGACTCCTGGTGATTGGTGCACCACCTACGATGTCACCTCAGACGAGTTCTGCGAGGCTTGGTGCGAGAACGACGGAACCTGGTTCAAGGAATGCTACAGCGACGACTGGCAAGATGATGACTATTGCTATCAGCCACCGGACCTCTGCCCGGCCCAATTCCCCGTCATGGGCTCGGCATGCGGCACAACGTCCGAATGCCAGTACTACGACTGTGAGTACACCAACCTTTGCGGTGGGGATGGCTGGGGAATTGCGTTCTGCGAGTACGGTACCTGGTGGGTCGACTCCTATTGCGGCGGCTCCGGAGCCGGAGGCAATAGTGGTGGTGGTTGACTCCTAGTTTCCCGTCATGGGCCCGGCGGGCGGCACGACGTCCGCATACCAGTATCACGGAGCCCCATGGCCACTTGCGTCCTGCCCCCGCGTGCGGCGTTTTGGCAACTTAGGTCACCATTCAAAGAGCCTGCAGGTTGGCGGCTTGATGTACGAAGCCGGTCCCCAGGACAAATTCGTGGAGAGGTAAATCGGCAGCGGCGCCCTAGCAACTGGGGTTAGCGTCAGCTCATTGGGCGACATACTGAAGTTGGGTCCTCGAGCTAGCCTGCCTCCTTGTCGCTGTCTCGAGATTCTTCGAGCACAGCGAGCGCTGCCGAGATCGATAGTTGCGCGCGTTCCAGGCAGCTGTGCAGCTCGTCGATGTAGCCGTCGGCGGCGGCGCACCAGGCGCGGTTCAGCGCTCGCTCACCCAGCGCGAAGTTGTCCATGAGCTTGGCGTAGACGGGCAAACCGCGCTGGTGGATGATGGCTTCACGCGCCTCGACGAAGTCGTTGATCGGCTCGATGCAATCGTCGTCGATGCGTTGACAGAATTCGAATACGCCGACTTGATCGCGCTCGTCGTTCATACAGCTGATCTTGTCGACCAAGGTGCGCAAGCTCAGTTCGATGGTGGAGACCTCCTGTTTGACCTGCTCGGATTGCTCCGAGCCAACACGTTGGCCGAGGCGCGTGGCCACCACACCGACGACGAGGAGGGCCATCGCGACGCCCCAACGCATCCAATTGACCCGGTCGGTGTACCAGACGCATTCGACCGCCCCCCACATGAAGCCCGTGGCCAGCAACGTGTAGCCAAGTTGTTTGAGTTGTTTGCGGCTCATCTGACTACCCCAAGAAAATCTTGTACAAAGCGATGCCAACACCGACGAGGGCCTCACCAACGATGAGCCCGGCGGCGACCGGAATGCCTACTTCCTCACACCAGCGGTGCCCTTTGACCTTCTCCATGATGATGCGGGCGAAGTTGCCGATGGTGTAGGTCAGCACGATGTTGAATGGCATGTAGAAGCCCAGCCCGATCAACACGCCGATTCCGCTCAGACCGCTGAGCGCCAGCATGGCCCCGAGGCCCGCCCCAGCTCCGTAGCGGAAAGCTGGTACATTGCCGCCCGTAATACCTTCGATCATGCCCGCAAGCGCTTCGCCTTGCGGCGCTGGGAGCTTCTCCGAGCCGAGGCCGTACTCCTTGTGCAGTGCGAATATGAGCGCCATCACCACAATCGGGCCCAGCCAGGTGGCGGCGAACTGGCCCAATTGCTGAAGCTTGGGACTTGCGCCCGTCAGGTAACCGCTCTTCAGATCCATCATCATGTCGCCAGCTTGTGCGATGGCGACGCAGATCGCCGCGCCCACGATCACCGAGACGATGATGGTCGTCTGGGTGGCAACGCCGCTGCTGACGAAGATCAGAATCGTCACGGCGATGAGAGTCATGCCGCTCAAGGGTGACCAGTTGGTGCGTCCCAAACACTCGCTGACGATGACGCCGGCGATCCAAATCCACAGCGTTCCGAGCACGGCCATCGCCAGGGCGCGGTGCAGGCCGAGCTCAGGCGCAACCACGTGGGCGATTGCCGTCAACCCCACGAAGGCTAAAGCGATGCCAGCGTAAAGCACCTTGATGGGCATTTCGTCGCCCAAGGTCGTCTTGCTCTTGTCCGACTTGCCGTCGCCATCGGTCGCCGCGCCGACCTCTTTCTTGACCTGACCAGCCTCCTGCATCGCCTTGATGGCGCTCTTGATGAGCGGGAATGCGGCCACTACGCCACCGATGGCGGCGCCGATGAGGATTCCGATCCCTGCAGGCTTGAACAGCGCCCCGCGCAGCGCTCCGGGGCCCTGCGCGACCACTGCTTGAACATCGCTTGGGCCGGCCGCGGCGAGCAGCGGCGCCAAGAAGAAGTAGCAAATGAAGCCTCCCAGGCCGAACACCAGGCCGCCCTTGCCAGACAAGAAGCCCACGCCAACGGTCATCAGCGACAGGTAAAAGGCGACGTTGAGGTATGCCGGGATCCCCTTGACCACGAAGGTCTCGTGGGGGAAGCCCGAGTTCATCACAGCCACATGTACCAAGGCTGAGACGACCGCGCCGCCGATGAGCAGCGCTGACTTGCGCATTCCAGCGCCAGGCGACTTGAGGATGGCCGCTACGGCGATGCCGCCGGGATACGCCAACCGGTTGAAGTCGATCATCTGCTTGCGTAGCGGCACGATGAAGGCGATGCCGAGCACGCCACCGGTGATGCATGCCAAGACCATCAAATAGGGGCTGAAGGAGGTGAGGCTCGAGAGGTGGGGGTGCTTGTCGGCCAGGATGAACAGCGCTGGCACGGAGAACATCATTCCCGCCGAGGCGCCGTTGACGGCAGAGGCCACAGTCTGATTGATGTTGTTCTCTACGATGCTGGTTCGGCGCATCACCCCGCGCAGCAAACCCCAACCGAGGATCGCAGCCAGCTCTGAGCCCTCGATTGCGAAACCGAGCACCAAGCTGGCGTAGCCAATGCTCAGCGCGATCAAGACACCCAGCCCGTAGCCCACCAGCAGCGCCTGCACGGTGAACTCGGGGTAAGGCCCATACTTGATGCGTCCCTCGCCCGCGCCCATGACCGGATGGCTCTAGGGCCGTCCGCCTGCTGCGGTCAACTGCTTGGCGTCGTGCTGGGCTCGAGGCGGCGCGTCGATTCGCCAATCATCCCATCCCCCGGTCACACTCCCGGACTCGCCCGCGATGAAGGAGTGTGAGGGTTCTCTTTGTCCTGCTCGTCGGTGTCGCTAGCTGCCGCGGGTGCGTGCCAGAGGACGGAGCAGGTACCACCGCGTCGACGGTGCAAACTGACGCTTCAATCCGTGAGGGGGCCGGCCCCACACTCAAGATCGCGAGCTACAACTTGCTTTACGCTCTCGCGGAAAAGAACAGCGGCAAGCCGCATGAGACGTGGGCCGACGCAGAGACATTGGCGGTGGCGCGTAGTATCGACGCCGACATCGTCCTCTTTCAGGAGACCAACGCAGCCTGGGAAGGAGCTTTGCGCGCGACGATGGCGGACCGCTATCCGCACTGTCGCTTCCACGCGCCAGTCCGGTATCTGCCAGCGGGGCTCGCCGCTTGCGCCAAGAGACCAGTCCTCGATGATGAGCTCCTCGCTTCGCCGCTCGAGTGGTTTCCGGCCCAGCGCGTTGTCGTGGATGCACCTGGCGGCGCCATCGAGGTCCTCAATGTCCACCTCAGGCCGGCTGTGAGCGGTGCCGTCGGTTGGTGGGATGTCAATCGCATGACCCGGGCCGACCGCGCACGAGAGATGAGGGCGTACCTGCCTCGTCTAACTGGTGCAGCTCGTCTCGTCGCGGGCGACTACAACGACGTTCACGAAAGCGATGTGTTCACGCTGCTGCGTGAGGCTGGCTTCGAGAGCGCACTGCAGCGTCTCAATGAGCACGGCACGACGTGGCGGTCGGGAAGGCTACGGGTACAGCTCGATCACGTGGCGTACGACAGCCGCGCGTTCGAGGCCGTCAACGTTACCATCGTGCAAGGTGGTCGCAGCGATCACCTTCCGGTCGTCGTCACGCTGCGCCGGCGTGGCTTCGGGCGATAGACGAGGCGAAGGATCGCGTCGCCCAGATGAATACGGGCCCAGGACGACCGCTCCTAGCTGCCGGAGGGCTTCTTGCGGACGAGGTAGAAGAAGTCGCGGTGCGAGCGGGTGCCGATGTACTGGTCTTCGGTGAACTCGAAGTTCTTGGTCAGCGGGATGGCTTGCAGCTCTTTGGAGCCCGGCTCTTTGTATTTGTAGGTTAGGAACTTGGGGAAGGAGAAGTTGACGTCGAGCTGGGCGATGTCGTGTGCGCCTGCGTGGTGCATGGCCTCGGCGATGGACTTGCCGGTGGTGAAGTTGCCCATGCCCACGAACAAGACCTTGCCAGTCTTGTCCAAGCCTATCGCCGAGCGGCGGATGACCGTGGTGCGCGAAACCGTCGAGGCGCCCCAGCCGAGCTTGGGCATCGACAACGCGGGGTGCGGTACGCCGGCGTCGTACATGCAAATCGGTGTCTGGCGGAACCAGACCATCTTGTCGACCGTGTCTTTGATCTTCTCCCAAGGCCGAATCCCGAAGCTGCCGTCCTGGTACTTGGCGATGGTGCACGCCAGGCCGCGCGGCGGGGCGATGACCACACCGTCGATCTTCATGCCGTAGTAGCCATGCGTCGCTTTGTAGCCGCCGTTGAACGCGGCGAGCAACAGGTCGTAGTGCTTGGGAGGGATCACTGCCGTCCGCTTGTACTCTTTGGCTTCCTTGGTGCGGCTGACCGGCTCGTAACGGCCAACCACCGAGTGCAAGTCGACGTGTGCGAGATCAACAGCGATGATCAGGGTTATCGACCAAGATCGGTTCTTGTCGGAATGCACGAAGGTCTTGAGCAGTCGGGTGCGGTCTTCGGGCTTGCGCGGATCGACCATGGGAACCCAGACGCCCTCACCTTCGCTGGGCAGGCCTTTGTGCAGAAGTGGGAGATTCGCCAGAACGAAGGGCGGGGGTGGCGGGGGCGCATCGGCGCTGGACGAGGTTGGTGGCGGACCTGCTCGTACCGTCGCGCTCGCAGGTACTTTCCAGGCGGACTTCGGCGCTTCACCTTTTCGCGTCTTGCGTAGCAGCCAGTCTTGAATGTCGTAGGCAGTGTCCTCGAGCCACGCCACGAATTTCTTGCCGAAGACAGCCCGCAAGGAGTCGGCGACGAGTGGCCCGAACCCCGGGATGTTGTGTACGGCGAACCAGCCGACCAATGCCAGCACGGGCAAGGAGCCGCCAGCAATGAGAAGTCGCCGCCGCCAGCTGCTCTTGCGGGTCCTGCGTACCTTGCGCCGCTTCTTGTCGCTTTTCTGCTCGGTTGCTGCAGGTGGTGGTGCCGGCTTTTCCGAATCTGGAGCCGGGTCGCTGCGCTCCGCCTTCTCAGCGTCGTCGCTGGCGGCTTCCGGCTCTGTCGAGGCCCCTTCAGCCCCGTCGGTGCTTTCACTGGATTGGCGATCCATGGCGGTATTGTGTGTCATACTCCCCGGCCATGCGACGCTTGCTAATTGCTACGAGCATCTTTTTGACGGCTGCAGCGCTGGCGGCATGTTCAGGTGATGACGATGACGATGATGACCACGACGGCACCCAGCTGTCGAGCTGTGTGCCGGGTCAGGCGATCGCATGTGCTTGTCCAGGAAACAAGATGGGTGTGCAAGTTTGCTTAGCCGATGGCAGCTACGGCGTCTGCGAGCAGTGCGAAGGTGCGACCTCCAATGGCGGGCAAGGTGGCGGCGACGGAGGCTCGACCAGCACATCCAACGGCGGCAGCGGGGGCGCTGGCGGTGCTGGCGGTGCTGGCGGTGCTGGCGGCCAAGCGATGGTGGCGCCTTGGAGCTTCATGGCAGGCGATGAGGCTGCGCAAGTAATCTCAGCGGTCGGCGTCGACTCCAACACCAACGCGGTTTTCGCGGCTGGCTACTTCGGTGGCGTGATGGAGCTGCCGGACGCGACGTTGGTGGCCAGCGGTGGTCTGGACATCTTCGTCATGAAGCTGTCGGCCGGCGGCCAGCACATCTGGAGCCAGCGTTTCGGTGATCCAGCCGCTACCCAGACACTCACCGACCTGGCGGTCGACTCGAAGGGCGATGTGGTTGCAGTCGGGAAGTTCAACGGCAACATCATCTTCGGCAACAGCTTGTTCACCTCGACCAGTGGCCACGACGTGTACGTCGCGAAGCTCTCCTCAGCTGGCACGTTGCTCTGGGCGCGTCACTTTGCTGGCACGATGAGCGACAACGCCAGAGCGGTGGCCGTGGACGCTGTCGACAACATCCTGGTGGCCGGGACCCATGTGGGCCCGATCACCATTGGTGGCAAGACCTACGATTCGCCCGCGGTGCCATCCTTCGATCAAGCCTTCGTCGCCAAGCTCGATCCCAACGGCAAGGTGCTTTGGGTGCACGATACCAAGGGCGAGGGGATGACCATCCCCAACGACGTGGCGGTCGACGGAAAAGGCGACGTGTGGGTGGCGGGCACCATGGACTGGAAAGTGGATCTTGGTGGCGGCGAGATGATCGGCGCCGGGGTCACTGACGTCTATGTGTTGAAGCTCAACAGCGCCTCTGGTGCCCACCTGCTGTCCAAACGCTTCGGTGGCATCGCGCAGGAACAATCGAGCGGTATTGCGGTCGGCCCAGGCGACAAGGTCTACGTGACCGGGTCCTTCAAAGGGTCCATCGACTTCGGCTCCGGGCCGCTCACGAGCAGTGGTGGCAATGACGTATTTGTCACCGAGATCGGTAGCGATGGTACCGGCGTGTTCGCCAAGAGCTTCGGCGGCGGCGGCGATCAAGAGGCCATGGGGCTTGCGGTGGACACCAGCGGCAACATCTTGCTCGGCGGATTGTTCAAGCAGAGCATCACCCTGTCGGCCTTGCACAACAGCGCTGGTGACTTCGACAGCTTCGTCGTACTGCTCGATCCCATGGGTGCACCGTTGAGCGAGCTCGTGTTCGGTGGCAGCGGTTACGACCGGCTCGAGTCACTGGCGCTCGATCCGGATGGCCATCCTGTGCTCGGGGGCCGCGGCGCATCGAGCCTCGACTTTGGTCAGGGCGCGCTGCCCCATGGGGGTGACTTTGACGCGTTTCTGGCGACGCTGTTACCGATGAAATGATCAGACGGATGCGCAGAAGAGCAACGAGCCCGGGCTCAAACACCAACAAGCCACACGTCGGGTGCACCCTCGCCCTTGCTGCCGTCCTGATATTGGCTGCTTGCGGCGACAAAAAGAACAAAGAAGGCAAGGACGGTGGCAGCACATCGTCGGCGACCGGGAGCGCAGCCGCCGCAGCCAGCGGCTCGGCAAGTGCTTCATCGAGTGTCAGTAGCTCGGCGAGCATCTCGGCGAGCATCTCGGCGAGCAGCTCGGCGCATCACAGCCCGTCGTGGGCCTACGGTGGCAAAAAAGGACCGTCCTTCTGGGGTGAGCTCGCTCCGAAGTGGGTGGCTTGCAAAGTCGGCGCGAGGCAGTCGCCCATCGACATCCCCAGCAAGGTCGATGATTCCAGCAAGCTCGCTCCGAAGCAGCCAGCTACGAAAACCCCTGCCAAGGGTGCCAAGGCCAAGACGCCAGCGAGGAAAGCCGGCAAGGCCGCAGCGAAAGCCGGCAAGGCAGCAGCGAAAGACGGTAAGGCGAAGGATGGCAAAGCCAATGGCAAACCTGACGCGGTTGCCAAGCCCCTCGTGACCATCAGCGCGAGCGCGAGCAAACTATCGATCGACTACTTGCCCATTCCGTTGGTCATCAAGAACAACGGCAATACCATCCAAGTCGACAATACGGCCAACAACTACATCACGATTGGCAAGACACGCTACGAGTTGCTCCAGCTGCACCTACACAGCCCCAGCGAGCATACTCTGGCCGGAAAGCGCTTCGATCTAGAGCTTCACCTCGTACATCAATCAGCTGCCAAGAGGCTGGCCGTCGTGGCACTGCTCTTCGACAAAGGAGAGGCCAACACCGCTCTCAAGAACCTCTGGCGCAAAGCGCCCAGCGAAGTGTCCGACAAGGCGGTCGCGTTCAAGAAGAAGAACATCGATCTGAGCGCGATGCTGTCTCTGCGTGAGGGCTACTACCACTACCAAGGCTCGCTCACTAAGCCGCCTTGTAGCGAGGGCGTCGGGTGGTACGTGCTCAAGAAGACTTACACGGTCGCGGGCAAGAACGTGCAGCGACTGCGCAAGCTGCTTGGTGGTCGCAACAACCGGATGATCCAACCCCTTGGTGGGCGCCAAGTCGTGCTGTTCAAGCCGTGAGCCCAAGGCCACCCGCGCAGTACGCTAACAAGCTGTACTCACAAGGTGGCTCGTATGCCGAGATTTGGACTCGGTACTGTACGACTACGCGCCTTGACAGGAAATCACTCGACAGGAAATCACTGTGGTTCGGGCGCTAGCGCTCGTTGCGCGCTCGCTGCGTACGCGGAGCCTGGCCACTGTGCGAGCAGCTCCGAGTACGTCGCGCGCGCCTTTGGGCAATTGCCGGCGGCGTCGTATTCGAGGGCAAGGTAGTATAGGACCTCATCGTGACAGCCCCGCTGTCCTGCTGGCTTCCCAGGAGCTCGGCACCAGGTTGGATATTGTCGCGCGAGCCTCTTGTAGTACTTGATCGCGGCCTTGCGAGCGGCCTTGATGATCTTCAGTGCTTTGCGCGCTTGCTTCTTGTGCTTTGCTGCTCGTTTGGGATCCGTGTGTCGGAGACTCCGCGCCTTGATTTCTGCTTCCAATTTGTCCCGAAACGAAGCGGACTCGAGCTCGACGTAGCCTTCTGCCAAGCGGCGCATCAGCCCTGGCCGTTCGGCCGCTTGGCGTCGGGTTTGCCTGTATTGCCGCTCTACATTGGCGACTTCCGTGATGACGAGTCTGCGGTTTCTCGGGGTGGCGTGGTCATCCGGCCGCTTGACCGACCACGCCGCTGCACCTGGTGCACCGCAACCTTCTGCGTCTACTGCGATAGCCGCAGGCTCAGGCTCACGCTTTCTGGGAGCGTCGACGTCAGGCGTGCGAATACATGCGCGGCGCTGCGCGCTCCAGATCTTGCCCGGGCGGCAGGTCACCACCGTCTGCAGCTCTCGTGGCTTGCTGACGGTGGGTGGTGGTGGGGTCGTGCATCCCATCGCGCAGATTGTGGCGGCGAGGGCTGCCTGAGCTAGGCGTGTTGTTGGTGTTGGCACTGAACGATGGGCTCACGGGCGGGCAACCGGGCAAGAACCCCGCCCATGTTGCGGGCGGGGTTTGGACCGTGTCACTACTTCTTTGCGGCGACAGCTTCTTTCTTGCCGCTCTCTTTGCCTGGGGCGTTTTCGTTGTCCTCGCGCTTGAGCGTCAGCTCTGCGAGCTTGTCCTGTAGCTCGATGCGTAAGGTCATCAGCTTTCCTTTGAGGTCAGTCATCTGCATCGTGGAGTCCTGCAGCTTGTTGCTGATTTCCTCCATCTTCTTTGCGAGATGTGCGCGCAGCCGGGCTGCCTGCGGTACCTTCTTCAGTGTGACCAGTTGGACGTTGATTTCGTCCACCCGCGTGCGGTACACGCCCATCTGCTCGCCGAGAACGTTGATGCGGTCTTTGAGGTCGGTGGTCGAGCTGTATTGCTTGACGATGGCGTCGAGCTGCTCTTTGAGGCGCGGCTCGATCTTCGACTTCTTGAGGAACATCGCGAGTGAGCGAATGCCGTGCTGGGTTCGGATGTCGACGGTCTTCATCAGAGGCGTGTACTCCTCGATGATGAGCTCGATAGCTTGGCCCGCTTTCACCTCGACCGGAAACAGATGCGCGCCGCCGAGCTTCTCGACCTTCTTGCCGTCCTTGGTGTGCTGTTTGCTCAGCTTGTAGCCGCGACCCACCTTGTGGCGCACGAACACTTTGGCGTCCTGCTTGCCACGGTTGGTCAACGTCAGCTGCGTGCGCCGGATGCGGCGTGTCTCGGTGGTGACGATGCCACGCTGGATGGTGAGCAGTTTGTCGATCTCCTCGCGCGTCTTGACCTCCGGATCGGCGATGATGCTTCGGTCGAGGGCGTACGGTACGAACGCAGTGCTGTGCGGCAGAATCGGGTCAGCCAGGCCTTCACCGAGGAATTGTCCCTTGTTGGCGTAGACCGTGAAGGGGCCGCGATCGAGTGTGTACTTGCTCGGATTGACGATTCGCACGGCGTTGAACGCGTACTTCTTCGAGCCGCGCGTGGAGACGGGGTCGTAGTAGAACACGCGCTCGGCAGTAGCCTCGGCATTGAGGATGCTGACCATTGCCGAGTGGTCCTTCTCGATGCTCATCGCCGTGGCGCTGACGAAGTGGGCATGCCCAATCGGCTGCGTTTCGGTGACTGCGGGCTCATCGCTACCTGTTGCTTTCCCGCCCTTCTGAGTCTCCTCAGTCTCGAGCACGCGGACCACCTCACGTGCGTTGAACACGCCGGTGCCCACCGCTTGGATTCGGCCCCTGGGTACTCCCATGGCGACCAGCTTGTTGCGGATGTCGTTGGCGCGGGCGAGTGATTGCGCTTGTGGGTTGCGGTCGCCAGCTTGAGCGAAGCCCTCGATGCGCACGTTGTGTGCGCCAGCTTGAATGCGCCGCGACAAGCCGCGCAAGTAGCCCTTGCCGCGGGCCCGTCGGCCTTTGGTCGGGCGGTAGCGCTTCTCCTGGGGCTTATCCTCGTCGTCGTCGACGTCGGCAGCCTCGTTGGCCTCGGCCACGATGGCGTCAGCCGGTGGAGGCCGCTTGCCCTGCAGGTGGTCGAGGTCGTCCTTGGTGATGTTGCCGACCACGCGGACCTTCTTGCTGGCAACCGCATAAGGCGATCCGCCGGTAGGAGGCGCAGTGGCCAAACGCGCCCCGGTCGAGAGCGTTTCACGCTCGACCAATCTAACGCTGTGAAGGTCGTAGCGGAATGACAGCGCCGAGGTCGAGCCGACGCCGATGTGCACGTTCTTCCAGTCCTCGCCGGAGACGTTGTCGACGACCGCCCAGCCGAGCAGCCTGGCCTTGCCGGCGTCGTCGAGCACCACCCGGTAGCTCGGCTTCCAGGCCGGGCTCTCGGTGACGTAGGTGATCCGCAACCGATCGTGCTTGACCGGTAGCTTGATGGTCATCTCGACATAGCCGCCATAGCTCTGGATGGTCGGATAGGAGATCGGCATGGTTTTGCCGCTTTGCTCGTCGACGATGCTCAAGGACTTGAGGAAGTCGTCGACGCGCTCAGTCGGTACCCGCAGGGTCAGCTTTTTTTCGCCAGCCGGCGCGTAGCGCTCGAAGTAGGCCACGCCGTTGCGGTAGATGATTACGCTGCCCAGCTTCGTGTCGCTCAGGATGGGACGAGGCGTGCTCGCGCAGCCGAGGCTGCCCAAGGCTCCGACCAAAACCAACGCTGCTGCAAGTGTAGCTTTTTTCGTCATGGTCTTACTCCTTGTCCGCGACCTTCTTGGTCTCTTTGCCGTCGTCGCTCTTCTTCTGCAGCGTCAGCTCGGCGAGCCGATCCTGTAGCTCGATGCGTAGGGTCATCAGCTGACCCTTGAGATCGGTCATCTCCATTGTGGCCTCTTGCAGCTTGTTGCTGATTTCCTCCATCTTCTTGGCAAGATGTCGGCGCAGCTTCGCCGCTTGCCGGACCTTCTTGAGCGTGACCAGCTGCACGTTGATTTCGTCGATGCGCTGGCGGTAGACCGCCATTTGCTCGCCGAGCACGACCGTCCGCTCCTGCAGATTCGTCCGGGAGCTGTGTCGCTTGACGACATCGCGCAGCTGCTCTTTCAGCGTTGGGCTGATCTTTGCCTTGCGCAGATACAGTGTGATGTCGCGGATCCCCATGTCGGTCCGGATGTCGACCGTCTTGGTAATCGGCGTCCACTCTTCGATGTACACTTCGGCGGCCTCGTTGGCTTTTACGGTGAGTGCGAACAAATGGGCGCCGCCTAGCTTCTCGGGCTTGAGCTTGGCCTTGGTGCCCGGAGTCAGCTTGTAGCCGGCGGCCACCTTGTGGCGCATGTACACCTGGGCGTCTTCTTTGGCTCGGTTGGAGAAGGTCAGCTTCGTGCGCCGAATTCGGCGTGTCTCAGTGGTGACGATGCCGCGCTGAATGGTCAGCAGCTTCTCGATTTCCTCACGGCCGACCACTTTTGGCTCGACCACGATTGAGCGGTCGAGGGCGTAGGGAACGAAGGCCGTGCTCTTGGGCAAAATCGGGTCGCTCAGGCCTTCGCCGAGGAACTGGTTGGACGCGTAGACGGTCACCGGACCGCTGTCGAGGGTGTACTCGCTCGGGTTGACGATGCGCACGGCGTTGAACGCGAACTTCTTGCTGCCACGTGCAGAGATGGGGTCGTAGTAGAACACCCGCTCGGCTTGGGCCTTGGTGTTGAGGATGCTGACCATTGCCGAGTGGTCGCTTTCGATGGTCATCGCGTCCTCGGACAAGAAGTGTGCTTGTCCCAAAGGCTGACCGACGGCCGCGTCAGGCTCGGCTTTCTGACTCGGCTTCTTCTTGGCTTCCTCTTCGACTGAGACGACTCGCAGCGCTTCGTTGTTGTTGAGCTTGCCTGTCCCCACTGCCTCGATGCGATCGGCGGGGATGCCGTTGGCGATGAGCTGCTCGCGCATCACGTTGGCGCGATCCAAAGAGGCCATGCGCGGATCTTTGTCGCCGGCCTGTGCAAAGCCTTCGACTCGGACGCGCTCGTTGTTGCGGCGCAATTGGCTGCTGAGCGACAAGACCAACGAGCGACTGCGGCGGCTGGCCGGAGGCAGGTTCACCACGGGTGGTTGTACGGGGTAGGGTCGCGCGGATGCGACCGCGCGCGGTCCGTAGCCACCCCCGTAGCCTCGGGCGCTGCCTGTGCTCAGGCCGCCGGGAGCCGAAGTTGCGCCTGCTAGCCCACCCCTGACGCTGCGTCCCCCTCCGCGCTTGTCGTAGGCTGGCCGCCGGTAGTACTTCTTCTTCCTGCTGACTTTCTTCGTATTGTCGGCGTATTTCAGCTGCGGCTGCTTCGCCGGCTGCTGAGCCATTTGGGCGAGCGCCCCGAAATCGCGCTGGCTGATGTTGCCCACGATCCGAACTTTCTTTCCGCCGGATGCGTAGGGAGAGCCGCCGGTTGGGGGTGCAACCGCCAGAAGCGAGCCGCTGCTGAGCGTTTCGCGCTCAATCAAGCGGACGCTGTGCAGGTCGTAGCGGAACGACAGTGCCGAGGTCGAGCCGACCCCGATGCGCACGTTCTTCCAGTCCTCGCCCGAGACGTTGTCGACCACGGCCCAGCCCTGGAGCTTGGCGCTACCATCCTCGCCGAGAACGACGCGATAGCTCGGCTTCCAGGCGGGGCTCTCGGTGACATAAGTGATGCGCAGCCGGCCGTGCCCCTTGGGCAGCGCGATGGTCATGTCGACGAAGCCTTCGCTGGCGTCGAGCGTGGGATACGACACCGGGATCGGCTCGTTGGTCTTCTCGTCGATGATGCTCAGCGACTTGAGGAAGTCGTCCACCCGTTCGGCGGGGACCCTCAGCGTGAGCTCTTTTTCGAGAGGGCTCGCGTAGCGCTCGAAGAAGGCCACTCCGTTTCGGTAGATGACCACACTGCCGAGCTGCGCCGCCTCGCTGACGATGGGCGGCGGGACCAGCCGGCCGGCGCATCCAAACGTGGCCCCCGCGCACGCCGCCATGAGCAGCCAGGCTGCTGGTCCTCTGAGTATTGATATCAAGCGCTTGCGGCTGGTTGTCGTCTCTTCCATGGAAGCCTCTCCCCACTTGTCCTGATTTTCTTTCCCGTGACGCAAGGCGCCCCGCGATCGAACGCGCCATCTCGGGTTTCCTTACGGGTTTCCTTACGGCGGTTTCTCTACGCATACGGCCGCCCGAAGTTCTACGTCCCCAACAGCCTCAGTCTTCCGTGGATTCCGCGCTTTGCACCGTGACCGACGAATCCGTGCTCGCGGGTCAGTTTTAGGTCCGGCTGGGCCTTGGCGACGCCCCTTGTGCTCGCTTCATAGCGGGCGCAGAGTCTGCGTGTGAGCACTTTGTTGCTGATTCGCCACGGGCAGGCGTCGATCCACGCGGCCTGCTACGACGTCTTGTCGGATTTGGGAGTCGAGCAGGCCCGGCAGCTCGGCCGGACGCTGGCCGACTGGCAGCTGAGCTTCGACGCGGTCTACACCGGGCCGAGTCGCCGCCACGTCGATACCGCGGCGCACATGCGTGAAACGGCGGGGAAGCTCGAATGTTTGCTTCCCGAGCCACAAAAACTCGAAGGTCTGGACGAGATCGACGTAACAGCGGTGAGCGCAGAGGCTACTCGGCGGGTGCTTCCGAGCTGTCCCAATTTGGTGGAGCAGCTCGCCTCGGGGCAGCTCGACGCGGAGGGGCGCAAGGCGGTAGGCCACATGCGCGGCATCATGGGCAAGCTGCTCGAGCGCTGGGCGGCAGGAGAGGACGTCATGCCCGGAGTGGAGTCATATGACGGTTTTTCTTCACGTGTTCAGTCCGCCCTCAGCCAGATCATGCGCCTCGAGGGGCGGGGTAGACGTGTAGCGGTGGTGACCTCGGGTGGGCCCATCACGGTAGCGATTCGCATGGCGCTCGGGATCGATCCACAGCGCGCTGCCGCGTTGATGCCGGTGCTGGCCAATGCATCGCTCACCCAGCTGATGTACACCGAGGACCGTTTGAGCCTGGTCGGCTTCAACGCGATTGGGCACTTGCTGAAAGACAAGCTGCTCAGCCGAATCTGAGCCATCGATGGGAGACAGCGTGACATGACCACTGAGGCCTTTGATGACCGTGCCAAGTCGGTGCGCGAAGGGGAAGAGCTCGATCTGGACAAGCTGCGTCCTTTCCTCAAGGAGGCGCTTGGGATCTCAGGCCAGCAGTGGACCGTAGAGCAATTCCCGGGAGGCTATTCAAACCTCACCTATTTGCTTCGCATCGATGACAGGGAGCTGGTGCTGCGCCGTCCGCCATTCGGCTCGAAGGTCAAGCGCGCCCACGACATGAGCCGCGAGTTCCGTATCCTGTCGAAGCTCGCACCCAAGAAGCACTGGGCACCGCGGCCGCTGCTCTTTTGCAGCGACCATGGCGTGCTCGGCGCCGATTTCTATGTGATGCAGCGGAAGAAGGGTGTGATCCTGCGCCGACAAGTACCGGCGGGGATGACGATCGACGAGGCGACCGCGCAGCGGCTCTGCGAGACGTTGGTCGACACGCTGGTGGAGTTGCACGAGGTGGACATCGCTCAGCTAGAGTTGGGCGATTTTGCCAAACCACAAGGTTTCGTTCAGCGGCAGGTCAGCGGCTGGACTAGACGCTACGACGACGCCAAGACCGACGACATTGCCGAGATGCCTCAGCTCGCCGGCTGGCTGGCGGACAACATGCCGCCCTCGCCTCCAGCCACCGTCGTGCACAACGACTTCAAGTTCGACAACGTCGTCTATGACTCGGAGCGCTTCGAGCGCATCGTGGGCGTGCTCGACTGGGAGATGGCTACGCTGGGCGACCCACTGATCGATTTGGGTACCTTGCTCTGTTATTGGATCGAGCAGAACGACGCGCCGGGACTACACAACCTCAGCTTCGGTCCGACGATGATCCCCGGCATGCTCACCCGTCGCCAGCTGGTTGACCGCTACGCTGAGCGCACCGGGCGAGATGTCAGCAATATCCTGTTCTACTACGTCTTCGGACTCTTCAAGACGGCGGTCGTGGCGCAACAAATCTATTACCGTTTCAAGCAAGGCTTGACCAAAGACCCACGCTTTGCCGCTTTGATCTTCGGTGTGAAGCTGCTGGCTGACAAAGCTGTCGAGCACCAAAAGAGCGGCACGATTTGAGGGCACCCTCGGCGCGTGCTGCTTGCCCCAGCTAAGACACAAGTCAGCTAGATATCATGTTCAAGATATCTAGGGCCCCGTACCATTGGGGACATGCTTGGGTACGGCCGCACGATTGGCACCGTTTCGTTCATCGGTTTGCTTGTCTCGTTCGGTTGCAGCGGCTCTACCGAAACCTTGTTTGCTGGCACTGGGCAGGGTGGGGCCGGCGGCGTGACGAGCACGATGACGAGCAGTGACTCACCGACGGGCGGCACGACCTCGTCGCAGCCCACCGGTAGCGCGACCACCAGCACGACCACTGCCGAGCCAACCTGTCCCGATTGGCCCTGCAAGTTGACCCACCCGCAATGTGGCTGCGAACCCGGCTTCAAGTGCACGGTGGATGTCGGCAAGAAGGTCGCTTGCTTGCCCGAAGCACAGTCACCAATCGAGGAGGGCCAGCTGTGCAACGACGACTGCGCGGCTGGCTTGGTATGTCTTCCTCACGAGCAGCCGGCGCTGTGCCATCGTTTTTGCAAGAGCGACGCTGACTGCGTAGCCGCAGGAAGTCGCTGTTTCTACGATCTGACCAACAGCGGCAGTCCGCAGGTGTGTACCATCAACTGCGACCCCATCACCTCGACGGGCTGTCCTGCGCCCGAGATGATGTGCACGGCCATCTACGCCGAGCAGAAGCAGTCCTGGGCAAGCGAATGCGTCCCAGCCGGCAGCAAGGGCCAAGGCGCAGCTTGCCAGCAGACCCAAGACTGCGCGCCAGGGCACCTCTGTGCTTACTTGCTGGATGGGCAGATGTGTTTGCAGTTCTGCAAACCTCAGTCTGGAGTGTGTCCTATCGGGACCGCATGCGCTTCGTTTAGCCCCCAAATCCATATCGGTTCGATCGAGTACGGCGCTTGCGCGCCCTTCTGATGCCGCGTCGCTACCCGTAGCCGGCTCGCATCATCTCAGCAGTTGAAGCAAGAGCACTAGCAGGGCGAGAAGGATGATCGGGGTGGCTACCCAAGCAGCCACTTGCCACCAGCCGGCCGAAAGGGAGCGTCCGCCGCGTTTTTCACAGCGGCCGCAGATAGCCCAGGTCTTGGCGCCACCCTCGGTCAGCACGCAGCAGTCGCCACAAAGAGGTGCGTGGCAGCGCGCACAGGGCCCCACTGCTTTGGCGCCGCAGTGCACACAGCACGCTGTGGGTCCATCGCCGCCCGCCTGCTTAAGTTGACAGCTCTGAAACCACTGAGTCTTCACCCCCCCAGTATGGCACACGCCCACCTCGGCCCGGGGGCCCCGGCCCCGGACGC
>CAZRGL010000156.1:0-19263 GCA_964599485.1 uncultured Polyangiaceae bacterium | reverse complement strand
CGACCAAGTGTTGGACGTGCTGCTCTTGTGGACCGGGGCGGAGCGGGGCTTGCTCCTGCTACGGGATCCGAGCGACGGCAAACTGATTCCACGCTCGGCCCGAAACCTCGCCCGGGACGACTTGCACGACGAGCAGCTCGCTGTGTCGACCAGTCTCGCGCAGAGGGCGTTGGAGACAGGCGAAGTCGTGGTCGCTGTAGACGCCATGGAGGAGCTGCTGAACAGCTTCGAGAGCGTCCACACCCTGAGACTTCGCAGTGTTCTCGCGCTACCGCTGGTTGCACACGGAAATGTTCGAGGCGTCGTCTATCTCGACGATCGGATGCGCCCAGGTGTCTTCGCCGAACGAGAGGTGGCTTGGGCGAAAGCAGTTGCACCAGTGGCCGCGCTCGCCATCAGCGACGCCCACACCCAAAAGGAGCTGAGACGCGCAGTCCGCCGGGCAGAGCGGGCAACGCGGAAGCTGGAGCAAGCGCTAGCGCAAAAAGAAAGCGCCCTCGATGTGGCCGAACGAGAGCTCGCCAAAGCTGTGGGTGCCCGTACGACCCGTTTTCGCTACGAAGAGATCATCGGTGAGAGCGAGGCGCTCAAGCAAATGCTTCACATCATCGACCGCGTTGCGGTCAGCGATGTGCCGGTGCTCTTGCGCGGAGAATCGGGCTCGGGCAAGGAGCTCGTCGCCCGGGCTATCCACCGCAACAGCCCCCGCGCTCAGCGCCCTTTCGTTGGTGAAAACTGCGGTGCTCTGCCCGAGAGCTTGCTCGAGTCGGCGCTGTTCGGTCACGTCAAAGGCGCGTTCACCGGCGCCCACCAGCCACGTGTAGGGCTCTTCGAGGCTGCCAGCGGCGGCAGTTTGTTCTTGGACGAGATCGGCGAGATGAGCTTGTCGATGCAGACCAAGTTGCTCAGGGTGCTGGAAGACAACTTGGTTCGCCCCGTCGGCTCGACGCGAACGCGTCGCGTGGACGTGCGGGTGGTGGCTGCCACGCACCGCGATCTGGAGAAGATGGTCAGCGAAGGCAGCTTCCGTGAAGATCTGTACTACCGCCTCAACGTCATCACCGTCACCATTCCTCCGCTGCGCGAGCGGGCCTCAGACATTCCGCTATTGGTGGACCACCTGATCGCTAAGCACGCCCAAGGAAGAACCGTCGAGCTCACCCAGGCGGCACGACAACGGCTCACCAGCTTTGCCTGGCCCGGCAACGTGCGTCAGTTGGAGAACGAGCTGCGCCGCGCCTTGTTGTTATGCGACGACGTGATTAACAGCGAGCATCTGAGCATCACTGCTCTCGGCGCCGAGCCTCGAGCCGATGTGGGCCTGAACGTGCGTGCGCGCGTCGACCGCCTCGAGGTGGAGTTGGTCAGTGATGCGCTCAGTCGCACCAGCGGCAACCAGACTCAGGCTGCCAAACTTCTCGGCGTGTCGCGCTATGGTCTGCACAAGATGATGAAGAGACTGGGCATCACCGCGCAGCGCAAGTCGACCCGAAACGCAACGACTCGCGATGAGCCGTGAGGTCAGTCGTCCCGAAGTGATTGCACGTAGTAGCTGAGCGCCCAAATCTCATGCGCTGTGAGGCTTTCGTCCCAAGCCGGCATGATCCCGCCCACTCCGGAAGCAATGAGCCGAGCCAGATCCGATAGCTCGCTGTCCCCCCGGACCGAGCGCAGTGGATCGCGCGCCAAGTTGGGCGGCACGATCTCCAACCCATAGGGGTTGTCCTTCGCTGGCAGCGCGACGGGCTCACCAAGAGCGGTGCGAATATCGGGGGGGCTTCGGTCGCTGGTCCGCCGACTCGCTCTTGCGCGCCGCCGGGCCAGCGCAACCAACTGCTCCTCGTCGAGATGGGCTGGATGGCAGCTCATGCACTCGGCTTTGAGATGATAGAGGGCTTCGCCTTCGATGATCGCGGCTGGCTCGCGTCCCTTCCAAGGATCGGCTCCGACGCGTACCACCGCTCCGGTAGGTCTGGGCAGCCCCTTCTTGTCACCCCAGGTGTAGGTTTGCTGCCAGGCGTTGGGCTTGCCACTATCTGGATAGTCGCTGAGCTGCTGTCGGCAGGCCTCATTCTCACTTGGTTCGGAACCGCTTCTCGGCTCGGCGCAGGGCAGCGCTGGAAATGTCTTGATGAACTGAATGACAGCGTGCAAGTCGCTGTCCCGAAGATGCCACCCGCGCATGGCAGTCCCGCTCAAACCATGGCGCAGAATGCGAAGTAGATCGTCGTCGTTTACGAGGGCACCAGAACGCACAGCTCCGAACTTGATGTTGCCAGAGCGCAGATCGCGAGGGGGCGGATCGAGGTCGACGGCGCATCGTCCGCGTCCGTCGCCGTTGAGCCCATGACAGCAAGCGCAGTGGCTCAGGTAGGCCTCTCGTCCCCGCTCGAGCTGTTCGGCTGAGACCGTCCGTCCCTCGGGCACCACACGACCCTTGTGATCACGGGCAGCAAAAGTGTAATCGCGAACCATGACCCGCAGCGCCCACGGATGTGGCTCCGGGCCGCAACCTGCGCACACCGCAGCCACGGCCACCGCAACCACGGCCAAGGCCACGAGCAGCTGGACGAGCGCCGCCGAGCCCGAGTCCGAGTCCGAGGCCGAGTCCGAGTCCGAGTCCGAGTCCGGGGCCGAGTCCGAGTCCGAGTCCGAGTCCGGGGCCGAGGCCGGGGCCGCGGCCGGGGCCGGGGCCGAGTCCGGGGCCGAGTCCGGGGCCGGACATCGAGCTGGGCGCGAGTCCGAGGCGCCTTTGGGGCCAGACACGAGCTAGAAGACGTCGTTGAGCTCGCCCTTGTTCTCCGGCGGCTCTTCCTCGATGCCGTCGTAGGTGAACACCACGCTCACCTCACCGCCCTTGACCTTGACCTTCTGCTCTTTCTTGCCGTACTGCGAATGCCAGGCGACGAGCTTGTACTCGCCGTCTGGGACCTTCTCGATCTTGAAGCCACCATCCTTGTCGGTCACCGCATGGAATGGGTTGTCGCTGGCGATTACGAAGGCCCGCATCCACGTGTGGATGTCGCATTTGACGCGATAGATTCCCGGCTCCTCGAATTCCTCTTTCTTGATCGGTGCGGCCCCCTTGGGCTGTCCCGTGTTGAACAGCGTCTTCTTGCCGAGACCGGCGTTGACGTTGTGCATGGTGGGGTCGCTATTCTTGATGGTGACCGCTTGGCCAGCCAAAATGCCTTGGATGCGCGGCGTGTAGACGCAGTCGACTTGGTCGATTTCGGCGGGCTTCTCCGGCTTGTACTTGCCTTTGAGCTGACCGGGCGCGATGCCGACGTAGACATCCTGGAGCTTCTCGCCGTTGACGATCACAGCGTTGAGCACGATGTCCTTGGACTTGCAGTGCTCGAGCTCCTTCCGCTTCTTGGGAACCTCCATCTCAACTGCCTCGCCCTCGAACTTGACGCTGCCCTTGATGACACCCTTGCCGAAAAGACTGCCTCCTGCTTTCGGAGCGCTACTGCCAACTGCGGGCGCAGCGCTAGCGCCCGTAGACGAGCCAGTTGGCTTCTTGTCATCGGGACAGCCGCTGCACAAAGCAGCAGCAAGTAGGGTGGCGGCGAACGGATAAAGCGAACGGGTGCTCATGAACACAATCTCCTTTGGCCAGGTGCGTGTACCGCATCAGCAAAGCTGCGTCGATCCACTGTGGCCACAGTCGTCAATCAGCGTCTTCGGGAGCGACTACGGCAACGTCGGGAGGATAACTCGGCTCTGCGACGATCAGGGCGCACGCGGCCAGCGCTAGAGCCGCCGCTGACAACGGCGCCTCCAGGCCTCCCCGCGCGAGCAACGCTAGAGCGAGCGCAGCGGCAAGCAGTCGCCCGCGCATGACCAGCAACAAGGTGCTCAGCACCACCAGCCAGCCGACGAAATCCACGAACGTCACCACGAGCCAGGGCATGTACGGCACCGGTTGACTGGCAAGCTGCTCGGCCGCGCGTGCCACGAACAGCGCCACGCCGCGCGACTCGGGGCTGCGCCCAGCAAATACCATGTAGCTCGCCAACGCAGCTGCCCCCAACAGCACGGCCACGAAAACCAGCGCTGCTTTGCGACTGCCAGCCTTGGAGCGAGCAGGCCAGGTAGTTGCTAGCCAGGCAACCGCAACGCCCACCGCCGACAGCTCGAGCAAAAAACCCAAGGTGGCGACTGAACGAGCCACGACGTGCAGGGCAACCGAGCTGTCGCGAAGTGCTACATGAGCCACACCCACCGCCACCACCCGCACGAGTGAAGACTCGCCCACGGCCCCGAGAACCAACGACGGGCCCCGCAACGCTTGAAGCTGGCTGCGCGTCCACGCCGCAGCGACGACGAATATCCCGACCGAACCCGCCAAGACCAGCGCCGACTCGGTTGGTAAACGCATGGTCAGGCGACGCCCCGATAGCCAACGAATCCCGACTGCCAACATGCCGGTGCTGATGAGCAAGGCCAGCACGATCATCATCGCAATGCCGACGGAAAAAGCCCGCAGGCCGCTGGGCAACGAGCCGCGCGCAACGACGATCACCATGGCCACGATGAGCCCAGAGCACGCCACAGCGCACAACTGCGAGCTGAATGCACCTGCCAACTTGAGCGCGGTGATCACGTGACCAACGCCAACCCACACCCCAGGAAGCGCCGGTTGCACGGCACGAACGAGCAGTGCAGCGGCGACCGCCAAGATAGCCGTCAGCCATAGGGCCAAGCCAAGACCGTAGCGGTCATCGACGTTGCCAGGGCTCCCGAAGGCAGCGCTGGTCTGTGCAGAATCCGGCATTCTAGAGCGGCAACCTGTCCATTAACAATATTACACTCAATATAGCCTACTAACTGCCTTCCACTGAATATCTTCCACCCAGCATACTATATTGAGTGTATTACACTTGAAATATTTCCAGGCTACCTAGAGCCTGCCCTCTGCCAGTAGGCGTTCTTCGCAGCGTCCGCAACGTTCCCTGCTTGGGAAGATAGTGAGGGGCGGGGCCGTAACATGCGTTGGTTTGGTCCGCCACCCAGCCACGTCCAAGGCGCCCAAGGTGTGACGTTCCCCCGTATGTACCCCAGCCGCGAGATGATCATGCCCTGCAATATCAACCCACTAGCACTGAATTCGTTTCTGATTGCACCGACTGGCGCGCCGCTCCGTCCAACTCCACGACAACCCCACGAAAGGTGGAGGCACCCATTGAATAAAGCACTTGGACTCCAGCAAGAGGACATCATCTCACAACCCGCCGATCGCGACAGCCAAGTGCGCGCGGTGGAAGGAGCTGCCAACGACGACTGGCGTCTAGAGAAGCTCCCGCCTGTCGAGACAGTCCCTTCCACTCTGACCGAACGGCTCGCGCTTGCTCGCGAGAGGCTGCGGTTGGCGGCCGAGCATGGTCTTCGCATTCGCGTCTACGAGGTCGCCCTCGATCTCGACATGTCAGAGTTCCACTTTGCGCGACAATTCCGCGCGGCCTACAGCTGCTCGCCCCACGTCTATTACGACGAGATTCGCGCAGCACGTGCCCGTGATCTGCTTCAACAAGGGATGGCGCAAGGCCCCACTGCCCGGCTGATTGGCCTGCGTAGACCGGCAGAGCTTCGTGCCCTTCTCGCGAAGCGGCAATGTCTGACCGGCATGGATGATCTGGTCAACTGGGCTGCGGCCAACTGAGGCGGCTGCGCGACCGCATCCTGATTCTCCTTCCGCCCGCTCGATTCGGTACTATCCTAGCTCCTCGTGAGCCATCGAAGCGGCGGCGGCGGATCCACGACGGCTTCGATGGAGGTTTACGACGACCTCCGTCCTGCGAATGCCTCTTCTGACAATGCCGGCCTGGTATTGCTCTATGCGCCCGGTTTCGAACAGCTGCAGCCCGCCTACACCTTGTTGTCCCACGAGGTGTTCATCGGCCGCGAGCCTCCAGCGCAAATCCTGATCCCCCAGCCCGCTGTCTCGCGCAGCCACGCAAAGCTCGTCTTCGATCAACGCGGCTGGGGCATCGTCGATCTGGGCGCCCGAAATGGGACGCTGGTCAACGGTCGCTTCGTCGATCATTGTTTCTTGCAGCACAACGACGAAATCCGAGTCGGTGACGCGTTCTTGAAGTTCGTCGCCCGCGAAGCGGAACAGTACGCGCCCTATCGAATCGACGGTGCGGTCATGCGTAACACCGCTGCGGCAACCCCATCAGGCATCGTTGGGGGCTACCAACTAGCCAAGATCGCCCTGTCGTTGGGCCGCATCGCCAGAAGCGGTATCGCAGTAGTGCTGCTGGGCGAGAGCGGGACTGGCAAAGAAGTCTTCGCCCGCCAAGTCCACACTTGGAGCGGTAGAACCGGTGCATTTTGCGCCGTCAACTGCGCGGCCATACCGCCGGCTTTGCTCGAAAGTGAGCTCTTCGGTTACCGCAGCGGTGCCTTCAGCGGCGCCGACCGCGACCATGTGGGGTTGATACGAGCTGCCGACCAAGGGACGCTGTTTCTCGACGAGGTCGGCGACATGCCCCTCGAGGCGCAATCCAAGCTCCTTCGGGTGCTGCAGACCAAAGAAGTAACACCGCTCGGCGCCACCACGCCCTACACCGTCGACGTGCGCATCGTCTGCGCCACCCACCAGGACCTGAGTCAGATGCAGGTCGACGGTCGTTTTCGCGGTGACCTGTTCGCGCGACTCAACGAGTACAGCGTCATCTTGCCACCGCTACGCGAACGCAAAGAGGACATCTACGCGCTGTGTCTCGAGTTTTTGCGTCTGCACAAGCGACCGGATTTGCAGCTCACCGTGCCGTACATGACCGGCCTGCTGCACTATCATTTTCCGTTCAACGTCCGCGAGCTCGAGGCACTGATCAAGCGAGGCATCGCGTTAGCCGAAGCGCGCACTTTGGAAGCAACCCACTTGTCCGCTGAGATCCACACCCAGATGCGAGCCTACGGCCGACGTCCAGGCCACCCGTACCACGAAGCAGCGCCGCCCGTTCCCCCAGCAGCCCCGACAGCGCCTTCCTGGCGACCTCCGGCTCCGAGTGCCGACCCCACCGCCCCGCCGCTATCGCAGACCGCTGCTGCAGCCATTCCCAAAGCGGTGAGCGCCTATGTGCCCTCTGCTGAAGAGCTTCGCCAAGTGCTCATCGCCACCGGGGGAAACGTAGCCGCCGTCGGACGGCACTACGGCAAGGAGCGCATGCAGGTGCATCGCTGGATGAAAAAGTACAGCATCGATCCCAACGACTTCCGTCCGTAGCGTGTTTGACAAGCCCAAGGTAGCCGAGCAGCGCTCAGCCGAGCAGCGCTCAGCCGAGCAGAACAAGCGCAAGGGCCGCGTCGTGCTTTCCGCACTGCTAGCGATGATGCTCATTCCAACCATCGTCGCAGCGGGCCTTTTGTACTGGCTGTCCCGCAGCGCGCCCGCCAAACAGACCAAGCGCATGCTGCGCTCGGCTGTAGAGCACTACGAGGAGTTTGCCAACGCGCCCGGTGCAAAACGCCTGCGCCGCAGCGGCTGCGATGCGGCCTATGTGGTCAACCTGACGCTGCTTCACCGCGTTTTCGCGAAAAGCGATGGCGGCCTGCCGGCCACCGAGCCCGAGCTGGTCGTCTTGTGCAGAGCGGAAGTCGTCGCCGCAGCGCCGAGCTGCGACGACGCAGCGCGGATCTACCTCGCCGCGGGGCCACGCCCCAAGAAGACCTTCGGCATGGTCATTCAAGATGCCGCTGGCCGACAGCTGTGCTCCAAGCTTTTTGACTCGAGCGGCAAGGCGCTCGGCCCGTACCACCGCAAAATCCACCTAAGCCCACCTGTGGCCTCGAGCCCCCCGGCCCATCCTTCGACCCCGCGAAGGAGAAGCAACTAGCCGCGCGCGCACCCCGTTCGCATTCCCAGTTTCTAGTTGCTCATACGTCCAGCTCGCCGCGTTGGGCACCTGGGGCTCGATCCATGATGAAGCGATAGCGCGCCTGAGGATCCTTGCCCATGAGCTGATTGAGGACACGGTCGGTCTCGATTTCACCATCGATGACGACGCGCAAAGCGCGCCGGCGCTGCGGATCGAGCGTGGTGGCCTTGAGATCGCCTGCTGGCATTTCTCCGAGGCCCTTGAAGCGAGAGATCTGGGCTTTGACGTTGCCTGGCAAACTGGCCACGAGCTCTTCCCGCTCAACGTCGTCGAGTGCCCAAAGGGTCTCTTTGGCAACATCGATTCGAAACAATGGCGGCTGCGACAAATACACATGCCCGCCGCGCAACAAGCCCGGCAGATGCCGATAGAAGAACGTGAGCAGCAGCGTAGCAATGTGCTGACCATCGCTGTCAGCATCCATCAACAAGAAGATGCGGTTGTAGCGCAGTTTGCTCGGATCGTAGTTCTTGCCCACCCCGCAACCGAGTGCGCTCACGAGATCTTGTAGCTCCTTGTTGGCCATCACCTTGGCAATGGTGGCTTGCTCGGCGTTGAGCACCTTGCCACGCAACGGCAAGATCGCTTGGGTGCGACGATCGCGCCCTTGTTTTGCCGAACCGCCGGCGCTGTCGCCCTCGACGATGAACAGCTCACATTCCTCGGGATCAGTCGATGAACAGTCGGCGAGCTTCCCTGGCAAGTTCAACCGATGGCTGGTCGCACTCTTGCGCATGACCGATTGAGTCGCCTGCTTGCGAGCGGCACGGGCCCGGGCGGCTTGTATGGCCCGAGCCACAATTGCGTCACCTGCGCTGGGATTCTCGAGCAACCATTGCTCGAGGGCAGGCCGCACCAGTCCCTCGAGGGCCGGCGCCACCTCTGGGTTGTTGAGCCTGTCTTTGGTTTGCCCCTGAAACTGCGGCTCACGCACATAAGCGCTCAGCAGCGCCACCCCACCTTCGCGGATGTCTTCGGCGCCAACGGTGACACCTTTGACGGTTATCTTCTTGGTCTGGATGAAGCCACGCACCGCCTTGACAATCGCAGTGTTCAGACCGCTTTCGTGGGAGCCTCCAGACTGTGTGCGGATACCGTTGACGTACGACCGCGAGTAGAAGTCGAGCGAATCCGTCCACTGCAAAGCGACCTCGACGCGCAACTCCTCGCTCTCCTTGTCGAAGACGAACAGCTGCTCGTGGGTTGGACGCCGCTCGCGCTGCTTGACCAGCACGGGCAGAAAGTCTGCGATGCCGTTGGGATGCTCGAAGGTGAAGCTCTGCTTGCTGGCCTCGTCTTTCAGAAGGATCTGCAGCCCTCCGTGCAAGTATGAGCGTGCCTCGAGGCGCTCACGCACCAGCTCGAGGTCGAACTTGGCTTTGCTCCCGAAGATTTTCGGATCGGGCCGGAACCAAATGGTGGTGCCGTGCTTGCGTGTCCGGCCGCTGCGCTTGAGCTTGGTTGTGGCCCTACCCCGCGCGAAACGCTGGACATGCTCGGTACCATCTCGGTACACGCGCGCCTCCATCTCCTCGCTCAAGGCGTTGACCACGCTGGAGCCTACGCCATGCAAGCCGCCTGAGACTTGGTAGTTCTTGCCCTCGAATTTCCCACCCGCATGCAGCGTGCACATGATGAGCTCGAGAGCGGGCTTCTTGTGGCGCGGGTGCACGTCCACGGGGATTCCGCGACCGTCATCGCTCACCAATGCGCCCTTGCGATCGGCGTCGAGCGTCACCTGGATCTTGCTGGCATAGCCATTGATGGCCTCGTCGACCGCGTTGTCGACGATTTCCCACAACAAGTGGTGGTAGCCACTGCTGTCGGTACCCCCGATGTACATCGCAGGTCGCTTGCGCACCGGCTCGAGCCCCTCGAGCACCTCGATGTCCCGCGCCGTGTACGCCCTACGTTTGCCCTTCTTCTTGGCCGCCACCTCAGCCCTCCAAACTCGGGGTTTCGACTGGCTTGCTGAAGAAACGCGTGAAGCCGCCACGTTTGACCACCCAGCTACCGCGACCACCCCGAGCGCCCTGAATGCTGCGCAAAGTCAGGCTGCGCTCTGCGCCTTTGCCCGTCTTGATCGTGATGTTGTCCAGATCGCGCCAGCCGAGCTCCGCGCCGAGCAAACTGACACCCTTGGCCAGCTTGACGACGATGACACCCTTTCCTGGACCGGCAAGCAGCGATACCTGCTCAGCCTCGACTGCCAAGGCGTGCCCATCATCGGCGGCGCACATGATCCAATCGGGCTCGTTGCGCGTGCCCAAAGCAGCCACCGTGAGCACCTCGTCGTTCGTGTTGAGCCGCGCGAACTTTCGCCCCGCCCGCGTCGATGGCTCCGCGTGCGCGCGTAATGAGAAACGCAGTCCCAACCCGCGCTTCGTGACAGCGAGCGCGAACGGTGGCTGTGGCTCGAGCACGCCCTCCTCAGCAGGTGGATTGTTGAGCACGCGGGGATCGAAGCTCATCACCGAGACGATTCGTTCCCCGTCACCGAGCTTGAACAGCTTTTGGATCGGATCGCCGTAGCCGGTGGCGGGCGGTACGTCGTTGATCCGGCACACGTAACAAGTGCCCAGATTGGAGAAAAACGCCACCGCGGCCCGTGTCGAACCCTTCACCGCTGCCAAAACGCTATCGCCTTCGCGCATCCTGGTGAGATTGACGTCCTTTACTTGCCGCACCCGTTTGACCCAGCCGCTCGCGCACTGAATGACGATGGCGTCTTCTTCCACCATGAAGTCCTCAGCTTGGAACTCGGGCTCGTCCACGGTGGCCACCACCTTGGTCCGGCGGGCGCTGCCATATTGGCCCTTGAGGTCGAGCAGCTCGTCTCGCACCAGCACCCAGCGCTTCGTTTCGCTGCGCAAGAGGGCTTTGAGCTTGCGTGCTTGCGCACGTTTCTCGGCCAGCTCTTTTTCGATTGCCAGGATTTCCAGCTTTCCGAGGCGGTAGAGCTTGAGCTCCAGCACCGCGTCTGCTTGCGCCGCGCTGAGCCCGAAACGGCCGATCAGTTTCTGCGCAGCGTCGGCTTTGCCATCGCTACGACGAATGATACGGATGGCCTGATCGAGGGCGTCGAAGACGATTTCGAAGCCTTCCAGGATGTGAATGCGCTGCTGGAGCTTCTCGAGCTCATACTCGAGTCGCCGCGTGACGGTATCGAAGCGGAAATCGAGAAACTCACTCAGTACCTGCTGCAGCGACAAGCGGGCCGGCGCCGGCACCCCTAGCTCTGTGGGCACCAGACAGGTCAGGTTCATCTGCACGTTCGTCTGCAAGGCGGTGTGCTTGAACAAGTAGGCCATCACGAGCTGCGGATCGGTCCCGCGCTTGAGCTCGAGCACCACCCGGGTAATCTCGGTCGACTCGTCTCGAACGTCGAGCAGCGGCGGCAGACGCTTCTTGATGATGGCTTCGGCGATCTTCTCGACCACCGCGCGACGTTCGGTTGCATATGGAATGGAGTTGATGATGATGTGGTCGCTCTCACCGCGCCGGCGTGAAGGCAGATGCTCCCATTGCCCCCGCAGCTTGAGCGAGCCGTGGCCGGTCTCGTAGACCGCGCGCAGCTCCTTCTTGCTGCACATCAACTGACCGTAGGTCGGAAAATCGGGCCCTTTTACATGTTTGAGAAGCCGCTTCAGCTCGACCTTGGGGTCATCGATCATGCTCACGCAGGCGTCGATGACCTCGGCCAGATTGTGCGGTGGGATGCTGGTCGCCATTCCCACGGCGATCCCGTACGAGCCATTGACCAACAGGTTTGGGAAACGAGCAGGTAGAACCTCTGGCTCTTGGCGTGTCGAATCGTAGTTGGGTCGAAATTCGACGGTCTTTTGGCCGAGCTCACCGAGCAGCTCGATGGCTAGCGGGCGCAGCTTGGCTTCGGTGTAGCGCATGGCAGCTGCACCATCGCCGTCGGGCGATCCGAAGTTACCCTGCCCGTCCACCAGGGGCGCTCGCATGCTGAAATCTTGCGCCATGCGCACCATAGCGTCGTACAGCACCGTATCCCCATGTGGATGGTACTTGCCCATGACCTCGCCAACCACGGCGGCACTCTTGCGATAGCGCCCCTCCGGCCGCAGGCCGAGGTCGTTGAGCATGGCAAAAAGGATGCGACGCTGGACCGGCTTGAGACCATCGCGCACATCGGGCAGCGCCCGAGAGGTGATTACGCTCAGGGCGTAATTGAGGTAGCGCCGCTCAGCCTCACGCGCGAGCGAGGTGTCTGGGATGGGTGGCGGGCCCGATCCGTTGCCTCCCCCAGATCCGGAGCCGCCGCCTCGGCGCCCCGATTTTCTTTTCTTTCGCGTTCTCGCCACTTTTTTGCTGGGGCCCTTACGTTTCCCGAGCGGCAAGTTCAACTGCCTCGAACCCATGATTCTCCGCGATTCGGGCGCGCCAAACCTCCAAGACGCCCGCTTAGCCGCACCCTACACCTACGTTCAGTGCTCGCCAACGACACGAATTACCGAGCTGCGGCTCGACGGTCAAGCCACACTTGGGGTCGAGCAAGGCTTGTGACCGCGAAAATCCTAGGCTACGGGTGCCCCCGGGCACGGCTACGCTCCGACCCATCCTTCTGATGACCACTCCCCAGCGCCGATTCCAGACGCCAAACGAAGCCAGCGCGCGTTGGGCATTCGCAGCACTCCTCATTCTGCTTGCGATCTGCAGCGCTTCGAGCGCTTGGTCGCAGCCGGCTGGCGATCCGGACAAGCAGCCCGATCAGACGGTCAAGCCAACCGACGCCCCGCCCCCACCGACCGGCCCCGCAACCGCTACACCTCCCAAAACACCACCGCCGAAGAAGGCAACCACACCGAGCCCCGAGCGCACGGTCAAGTTGCCGCCCACCGAGTCCGAGCTGGCCCGCGGCAAGCGCATCTCCGAAGTACGAATCGTTGGCAACCGGCGCATCTCCAAAGAGGAGATCAAGCTGCTGCTCAAGTGGCTACGGGTCGGCAAACCGTTCAACCCCCGGGGAATGACGCGCGACGTGCGCGACATGTGGGAGAGCGGTTACTTCGACGACATCGAGATCGACCTATCGAATCGCGGCCAAGACGAAGTGCAGCTGCGGGTCTTGGTCCGTGAGCGCCCCAGCATCAAAGAGCTGGAGTTCAAGGGCAACAAGGAGATCGACGATGAGGACATCGGCGAGGTCGCGACCGCCGAGGTGAAGAAGGGCAACATCATCAACCACTCGGCCATTCGGCGGGCCATCCAGAAGATTCGCGACAAGTACGCCGAGGAGGGCTACTTCCTGGCCGAGGTCCGCTACGAGGTCGTTCCGCAGAAAGACAACCAAGTCACCGTTCGATTCACGATTCGAGAGCACGAGAAGGTCACGGTTCGCCGCGTCACCTTCATTGGCAACAACAACATCAAATCCGCTGAGTTGCGTGAGCTGATGGTGACCGCCAAGATGGGCTTCTTCTCGTTCGGCTCAGGCGGGCCCTTTCGGCAGGACGCGTTCGAGCGTGACGTGCTGGTCATCAATTCGCACTATCACGATCGAGGCTTCCTGGACCGACAAGTCGCTGCGCCGCGCGTGATGCTCACCCCAGATCGGTCCGGCATCGACATCGTGCTGTCCATCGACGAGGGCCCACGCTATCGCATTCGCCGGCTGCACGTCAGCGAGATCAACGAGGATGGGCGTGAGATCGCGCCACTGGGCGGACGCCGCAAGCTGCGCGAGAAGATCCGCGCCCAAACCGGTGAGTATTTCAACCGCGCCGAGCTGGTCAAGGATCTGTCCGACATCCAGACCATGTACCGCGACCGCGGCTATGCCAACGTCGAGGCCCCTCCCAAGACTCAGCTTTATCCCGACAAGCAGCTGGTCGACATCGTCGTCAGAATCCGGCGCCGCCAACTCGTTCGTTTCGGGCGAATCGAAATCAAAGGCAACACCAAGACCCGCGACAAGGTCATCCGCCGCGAGCTCGAGATCAAAGAGGGCCAGCTGTTCAGCGAGACCGGGCTGGAAGCTTCACGACGCCGTATCACGCGCTTGGGCTATTTCGAGCGGGTAGACGTGTCGAGCGAGAGCAGCGACGACCCCAAGTACATCAACGTCAACATCGAGGTCGTCGAACGCCCCACCGGGACCTTCCAGATCGGCGCTGGTTTCTCCTCCATCGAAAGCTTCATCGCCACCGCCCAGGTGCAGCAGGCCAACTTGTTCGGCCGCGGCCAGTCTTTGGCGTTGATGGCCCAGCTGTCGGGCCTACGGCAGCTGATCGACATCCGTTTCATCGAGCCCTATTTGCTCGACACGAATTTCTCGGCGCAGATCAACGTCTTCGATCAGTTGCGCGTCTACAACCAGTTCGCCCTCGACTCCATCGGAGGCTCGTTGGCGATCGGTTACCCGCTGGTCGACCCCACCCTGCGGGCCTCGCTCACTTACACCATCAAAGACGACGAGATCGACACCCGGACCACCTCGACCTTCTTCGGTACGGCGAGCGCAGTGAGCGTGTTCCAGCGATTGCCGCTGGCCAACCTGTTCAACGACGGCCGCACCTCCTCGCTACGCCCAGCAGTCACCTTCGACACACGCAACAACCGCTTGTTCCCGACCGAAGGCGTGTTCTTGCAGGGCTCCACCGAAGTGGCTCTGACGGCAACCGGAAGTGAAAACGAGTTCGTTCGTCATCGCTTGGTCAGCCGCTTCTACTATCCGCTGACCAGCAGCATCGTGCTCAAGTTCAACGCGGAGGCGGGAATCGTCACCAGCCCCAACGAAGATGGTGTGCCGCTCTTTGCGCGCTTCTTCTTGGGCGGCATTTTCGATCTGCGCGGCTACCGGCTGCGCACCGTGGGGCCGCGCTTGCCCCTCACCACACGGCTGGACGAAAACGCGCCGCTCATCGCCAACGGCGCCAACCTCGGCGGCAACCTCAGCTACTTCCAGAATCTGGAGATCGAGGTTCCCATCATTCAACAGGTGGGCCTGCGCGGCGTGATCTTCACCGACCTGGGCAACGCTTGGAACCTCGAGGACAAATTCTGCCAAGCTGTCCCTGCTGCGCAGCACGAGGTCACCGATCCCTGCTTCTCGGCCGAGGACTTGCTCAACGTACGATCCTCGTGGGGCTTCGGTTTGCGCTGGTTCTCGCCTCTGGGCCCGCTACGTTTCGAGTGGGGCTTCCCTTTCAAGCCTCTTCCCTACGAGGAATCGAGCGTATTCGAGTTCACGATCGGCAACTTCTTCTAGCAACACCGTGGGACGTGCAGATCCCGCGACACGACACAGTCCGAGCCCATGACCGACAGCAACAGCACGATCCAACAGAAGGTGCCGGTCAGTATCCAGGACGAGCTGCGCAGCAGCTACCTGGATTATGCGATGAGCGTCATCATCGGCCGCGCCATCCCTGACGTACGCGACGGACTCAAGCCGGTACATCGGCGAATCTTATATTCGATGTACGAGCAGAACATCACGGCCTCGAGCTCCTACAAGAAGTGCGCGCGCGTGGTTGGTGATGTGCTCGGCAAATATCACCCCCACGGCGACATGGCGGTGTACGACGCCATGGTCCGCATGGCGCAGGACTTCAGCCTGCGTGTCCCGCTGGTGGACGGTCAGGGCAACTACGGGTCAATCGACGGCGATTCCGCTGCGGCCATGCGCTACACCGAAGCGCGACTGGCTGCGGTGGCCGGTGCACTGTTGGCAGATCTGGATAAGGACACCGTCGACTTCGCGCCCAACTACGACGACAGCGAGAGCGAGCCGACCGTGCTGCCCGCCAAGTTTCCGCAACTGTTGGTCAACGGCGCTGGCGGTATCGCAGTTGGTATGGCGACCAACATCCCGCCGCACAACCTCGGCGAGATCATCGACGCCACCATCGCCATCATCGAAGACTCCGAAATCGGCTTGCCTGAGCTCATCGAGCTCGTTCCAGGACCCGACTTCCCCACCGGCGCGATCATCTACGGACTCAACGGCATTCACCACGCTTATCTGACCGGGCGCGGGTCCATCGTCATGCGCGCCCGCTCGCACAACGAGCCGATCCGCGGCAGCGATTCGCGTGAGCAAATCGTGGTGACCGAGCTGCCCTACCAGTGCAACAAAGCGCGGCTCTGTGCCCGCATTGCCGAGCTGGTCAAGGACAAGCGCATCGAGGGGATCAGCGAGGTACGCGACGAAAGCGACCGCGACGGGATTCGCGTCGTCGTCGAGCTCAAAAAGGACGTATTCCCTCAGGTGGTGCTCAATCAGCTCTTTCGGCTGACGCCATTGCAGAGCTCGTTCGGTGTGATCAACCTGGCCATCTGCAGCGGCAGGCCTCGGGTGCTCGACATCAAAGAGACGCTGCAACTGTGGATCAACCACCGCCGTGAGGTGGTTCGCCGACGCTCTCGTTTCGAGCTGCGCCGAGCTCAGCAGCGACGGGAGCTGGTCGAGGGATTGGGCATGGCCACCACAGAGGTGGACCGCGTGGTCTCCACGATCCGCTCGTCGAAGGACCCGGAAGAGGCTCGCGGGCGACTCATGCAGCTACCGCTACAAGGACTCGGTGAGTTCTTGAAGCGTGCGGGCCGCAGCGAGCAAGAGTGTGCTGAGGCCGACAAAAAAGGCGACTACATGCTCTCCGAGCGCCAGGCCAAAGCCATTCTCGACATGCGGCTTGCTCGTTTGACCGGCCTCGAGCGCGAGAAGTTGGCTGCCGAATACCGGGAGCTGTCCGAGACGATCGATCGACTGACCGACATCCTCAGCGATGACGGTAAGTTGATGAGCTTGATTGTGGAGGAGCTCGGTGAGGTGAAGGAAAAGTACGGCACGCCGCGCCGTACCGAGATTGTCCCTGCTGAGGTGGAAATCCACATCGAGGATCTCATTCAGGAGGAGGACATGGCGGTGGCCATCTCCCACCTGGGCTACATCAAGCGCACCAGCGTGAGCACCTATCGGGCCCAGCGCCGCGGCGGAAAAGGGCGCGCCGGAATGCAAGCGCGCGAGGAGGACTGGGTCAAGGAGTTGTTCGTCGCGAGCACCCACTCCTTTGTCTTCTTCTTCAGCGACAAGGGCAAGGTCTACGTCAAGAAGGTCTACGAGATCCCGGAGACAGCGGCCAACGCCCGTGGGCGCGCCATCGTCAACTTCGTGGGGATGGACGAAGGTGAGAAGGTAGCCGCCATCACCCTCGTGTCCGAAATCGAGGAGGGCAAATACATCGTCACCCTCACCCGACGCGGACAGGTCAAGAAGACCGCGCTGACGGAATACCGGAACTACCGCACGACCGGGTTGATTGGCGTACGCATCGACGAGCGCGACGAGCTTCTCGCCGCTGCCGTTACCGACGGCTCGACCGAGCTGCTCGTTGGCACGCACAAAGGCATGGCCATCCGCTTCAATGAAGACGGTATTCGCCCCACCGGCCGTGGCACCATGGGGGTAATGGCCATCGAGCTCAGCGAAGGCGACCGGGTGGTGGGCATGGGCGTCTACCGCGAGGGCAGCGAGGCCGATCGCGTGCTCACAGTTTGTGCGCTGGGCTATGGAAAACAGACGGCCATCGACCAGTTCCCGCAACAGAAACGTGCCGGAAAGGGCGTCATTCTCATTGACGCGAGTGACCGCAACGGCCCTGTCGTCGGCTTGGGGCTGGTCAGTCCCAGCGACGGTCTCATCGTCATCACCGACCGCGGCCAGACCCTCCGCACCAACGTGCATCAGATCCGCGAGACAGGACGCAACGCCCAAGGCGTGACCATCATGAAGGTGGCAGATGACGAGCGCATCGTCGCCATCGAGACCTTTGCCGACGACGAGGATGACGAAGATTCTGACAGCGTCCTGCCAGCCGACGAAGACGGCGAGGCGGGTGCGGAGGAGTCGGCGCCCACCGACGAGCAGGCGTCAGCCTCTGAACCGCCAACCGATGAAGCGGGGCCAGCAGCCGATGAAGCGGGGCCAGCCGATGAAGCGGGGCCAGCCGATGAGACGTCGGGCGGCGATGAGACGTCGGGCGGCGATGAAGCGGCAGACGATCCAGCCACCGAGCCCTGACACCCATCGCACAATGTGCGCTTCATAGGCCAGCAAGCAGGCCACTGCGGCCTCATCGCAATTGTGCTCGATATGAAAAAGAGAGGCTGCGCGGCCGAGAATAGGGCATGATCATGCTGTGAGGATCTGTCCCGCGTGCTCACGCGAATACGGTGATGAGCACGACAATTGCCGCGACGACGGTATCGGGCTCGTCCACCTGGACACGGGGACGAGTGACCGTGCTCAAGATCTGATCGGCAAAGTGGTGGACGGACGCTACCGCATCGAACGGATCGTCGGCCGTGGCGGTATGGGCACGGTCTACGCTTGCCGCCACGTGGTCGTTGGCAAGGCCTTCGCCATGAAGGTGCTCCGCAGCGGCATCGAGCGCAGCGAAGAAGTCCTGCAACGTTTCATCCGTGAGGCTCAGGCCGCCAACGCGGTGCGCAGTCGCCACATATGCGAAATGAGCGACTTCGGGCAGCTGGAGAGCGGCGCGTTTTACGTCGTCATGGAGCTGCTCCAGGGGATGAGCTTGACCAGGGCGCTGCGCGAAAAGCGGCTCAAGCGTAGAGACATCAAGCACGTCTTCATCCAAATCTCCGAGACCCTTCAGAAAGCTCACGACGTCAACATCATCCACCGCGATCTGAAGCCCGACAACGTGGTGTTGGTCCACGATGATAACGATCCCTTCTTCGTGAAGCTCGTCGACTTCGGCATCGCCAAAATCATGGAGAGTAAGGCGAGCAATCTCACGGAGACAGGCGTCATCCTGGGCACGCCCTATTACATGTCGCCAGAGCAAGCACGGGGCGACAAAATCGACCACCGCAGCGACATCTACGCCCTCGGCGTGATGATGTACCGCGCCTTCACCGGCAAGCTCCCCTTTGTCGCCGACACGGCCATGGGGGTGCTCACGCGTCACCTCACCGAAAAGCCCGAGCTGCCCAGTCTCATCACGGAGATGGACGCGCCGACCGAACGGTTGATCCTGCGCTGCCTCGAGAAGCGCCCCATCGACCGCTTTCAGGCCATGGCTAGCGTCTCGGACGCGCTGCGCTCACTGGATGATGTGCTCACCCCTCGCTTCGTCAATCACCCAACTGTGGACGAGCGCAGCGACCCGCTGTCGGCGCGACCGGATCTCGGTCCCCGTCCGGTGGTAACGCCCACGCGCGTAGCAACACCGCAAGCGCAGGCCAACCGGGCCGGGGGACGAGCTCCAGGAATGCTGCGGCCGAACATCGGGCCCGCCTCCCTGCCACCCCCGCTGCCCAACCGCCCCACGGCCCAACCCCCACAGCCACCCCCCATGCCTGTGCCCCCGATGGCCTC
>CAZRGL010000155.1:17442-19303 GCA_964599485.1 uncultured Polyangiaceae bacterium | reverse complement strand
ACCTGGGGCTGACTCGGGTGGCTCTGGCCCTGGGGCTGGATCGGGACCTGGGGCTGACTCGGGACCTGGGGCTGACTCGGGACTTGCGGCTGACTCGGGATTTGCGACTGACTTGGGATTTGCGACTGACTCGAAGCTTGTTGCTGTGCGGGGCTCGGCGGCGGCGCGGAGCTCGGATGTTGCGCTTGATGTTGCGCCGCCGAGGTGTGGCCACCCGGCAAGGTGTGAGGCGGCGATGCCGAAGATGGGGTAGGGGGAGCCGGCGCGTGCGAGCTCATCGTTTGTTCGAGCTCAGGCTGAGCTGCATAGGCCTCACCCACGACGACGGGCGGAGGGTGACCCAACCAAGTTGGAGAATTGTCGCCCGGGTTGACGAGACGCAACTGCCCAGTGTTCAGCTTCTTCCGGGGTGCTGGCTCTGGCTGTGCTGGCTCTGGCTCCGAATCGATGGCCGGGATCTGTGCAGTGGAGCCTTTCCTCAGCGTTGGCGGCGGTTGCTCCTCTTCGCTCATGCTCGTGTCACCCATGGCCAACTCCGTCCCAAGTCAAGCAAGAATCCGACACACCGTCCTACGTTCGGGACAGCTGACAGCTTCCCTGGCTCGGGTCAGCCGGGCGAGCCAGGGTCAACCCAAGTATACGACCAAGGCGCGGCAGCGCAACGCGGGCCCAGGTGCGCTCGAGGCCCATAGCTCCTGCGCGAAGGTCAGCTGTGTGCCGTTGGGGCCCTTCTTTCGCACGTGCAGGAGCCTGCTACGGGTGTGGACCATGCTGCCCGAAAGGACCGGAGCCAAGAAGCGCAGCTCGTCGTAGCCGTAGTTCAGCACGCTGGTGTGTCCCGTGACTTCGAAGCATCGACCCTGGCTCAGCGCAGGCAGCAAGCTGACCAGCAGCAAGCCGTGGGCGATGGTGCCACCATGGGGGCTGTGTTGCGCTGCCCGCTCCGTGTCGACGTGTATCCACTGGCGATCGCCGATGAGCTCGGCGAACCGATCGATCATCTCTTGGTTGATGACCAGCGGCTCGCCGAATTCGCCGAAGGCTTCGCTGACGTGCGCTTGCAGCGCCTCACGATCATCGAAGCGAAGCGTCGTCATTTCTCAGGTGGTGCGTTGACGCTGAGGTTCTTGAGCCCGTCTTCCAGCTTGATCTTGAGCTGCAGACGCTCGCGGTTGAGCTTGGCAATCTCCAAGCTGACCGCATCGCCCTTCTTGGTGAAGCCATCGAGTCGCTTCTGTAGGTCGCGACGTAGCTTGGCCGCGGCACCGCTCTTGTCGTTCTCGATGGCGTAGATGTTCTCGCGGGTCTCGTCGGCGCGGTTGTCGTATTGGATCTTTTCGCGTCGCAATCCTTCGATCTGCGTGTCGATTTTGCCGATGCCCTGTCGCAGCTCGACCAGGGGCTGGAGCTTGTTTTTGTCGACAGCGTTGAGCGAGGTCGACAACATCAGCCGCTGCAGCAGCGGGACGGCGCGGCCATCCCAAATCGACAAGGTGGTGCGCGCGGGCGTCTGCTCCACGAGCTCGATTTGAGCCTTGAGCTTCCCTGCAGGGACCTTCAGCGGGACGAGATATGCGCCAGGAAGATCTTCGGTTCCTTCGGGGCGATCCTTGAGCTTGAAGGTCGAGCCCAGGCGCGTGTGGCGGATGAGGACGTTGAAGCCATCCTTCTTGGTCTGGGCTTGTGCCTTCCATATGGTCTTACGCCGCTGAAAGCGTTGCACGTGGATGACGCCGCGCACGATCTTGATCAGCTTGAGATTCTCGGGCATCGACTTGCTCTCGCGGCTGATCATGATCCCTGGCTCCACCGCAAAAGGTACGGTAGCGCTGGTCTTCGAGCCGACCGTCTCGCTGATCCC
>CAZRGL010000155.1:0-17432 GCA_964599485.1 uncultured Polyangiaceae bacterium | reverse complement strand
GGTGTTGGTGCCCACCGCTTGGGAGATCCCCTCACCGACGAAGCTGCCGCCCGAGTAGATGGCGATGGGCCCCGGCTCGAGCACGAAAGGGGTGCTGTTCTTGAAACGGATCACGCGATAAGGATTCGATTCGTAACCCACCCCGGCGCCGCCCGGCTTGAACAAGAACGTCTCCTCGCCAGCCACGACCTGGTTGACGATGGCGACCATGGTCGACGACCCATCCGGTACGGTCACGCGCGTACCCAAATCGAAGCTCGTCAGTCCGCTCGCCTGGGTGGCCCGGGTGCGGGCGGCCGTGCTGCGCTGCAAGTTCTTGAGGTCGAATACGGGCTTTGACTCCGTCACGGTCGAGTCGTAGGCCCTGGCGCCCCCGAGGATTCCGTAGCGCTCGCCGCCGCGGCCGCGACGACGCGCTTCCTTCTTGGACTTGGCGTAGGGCTTTCGGGGGTGGCGCGGGCCTGCTGCGGTAGCGGGCGCAGCCATCGGCGGCGGCGCGTACGCTGCTCGTCCCGCCGGCATATCCGCCTTGTCTTTCTCGTCGTCGGTATACGTGCTCTCGCCCATCGCCACCCTCGCCCGCTTGCGGTGTACGCGGTTGGACAAGTCCTCGCGGTAGACATTCCGCGGCGAGTGCATGTCATAGCGGAAGGCGATTGGCGCTCCAGCGGTGAGCGACATCCGCACGTTGCCCCAATCTTCTCCGCTGGTGTTGTCTACGACGGCCCAAGCTTGCAGAAGTGCCTCGCCCTTGCCGTCCTTTGGCAGGACGATGCGGTATGTCGGCTTCCACATCGGGGCCTCGACCACATAGCTCACGACCAGATCGTGGTCGTCCTTGCCCACGAGGCGAATCTCGACGTCGATCTGTTGGAACATCCCTTCGCCGGCGGTGGCGTCGAGACGGCGGTGGAACTGCATCGCTAGGTCGCCGTCCTTCAGCGTGACGGCGCGCACCTTCGACAGGCGCACCACCTTCATGCGTTTGCCGTCCATCAAGGTGACTTTGTGGTCGCTGCCCAATGGCTGGGCACCGGTTGCGCCGTGTCTCGGCGCGCTGGGATCGGGCTCCTCTTCGATGCGTTCGACCAGCACGATGCGTCCCTCGAGCGAGCCGATGGTGGTGCTGAGCTTGACTTCTGCGCCACGGAGCGCGTCCAGCACGCTGGCCAAGCTTCCGTTGCCGGGGGCCAAAGTAGCGAGTGCAGCGTTGGCCCAGGTTTGCGGATCGAGCGGCATCGATACGCTCACGGCCTTGCCCGTCTTGCGATCGACGATGGTCAAGCTCTTGAGCAGGTCGTTGACTTGATCCTTGCGGACTTTGATCCGCAGGACTTTCCCATCGACCTCCCCGCGGCGCTCGAAGTAGCCGACCCCGTTGCGGTACAGTACGACCCGATCGAGGCCGAGGCTGTCGGCCGTGTTGAGGCGAGCGTGTGATTGATTCTGGCAGCCTGTGCTGAGGAAGCCGGCGAGGACCAAGGTGGCCGTGTAAAGCGCTCTCATGGTTTTTCCTTCTTGTCGTCTAGGGACATCGTCGAGCGGGTTTATCGCCGCTCGCGTAGGGTCGCAATCTGGGTAGAAGACAAACTCCACCCTAGAAATCTGTGAAGTGGCTCCGAGCTTGCGGCTCGTGACCGTCAGAAAGGTGCTGCGGCGCCCGTCTGCCCGCGCCAGCGCAAGAAGTGGTCACAGAGCACGATAGCGACCATCGCCTCGGCCACTGGGACGAACCGTGGCAACAGACAAGGGTCGTGCCGTCCGGTCGTGCTGATGGTGGTTGCTTGGCCGTCCTTGTCCACCGTTTGTTGTGTTTGCGGCAAGCTGCTCGTGGGTTTGACGGCAGCACGGAGCACGATGGGCATGCCGGTCGAGATCCCGCCGAGCATGCCGCCGTGGCGGTTGGAGTGGGTGCCGATCACGCTATCGTTGCTGAAGAACACGTCGTTGTTGGTGCTGCCGCGGAGCTCGGCGCACCCGAAGCCGTTGCCGTACTCGACGCCGAGCACCGCCGGGATGCTGAACAAGGCCTTGCCTAGGTCAGCTTTGAGCTTGTCGAAGACAGGCTCGCCCAATCCGGCGGGCAGCCCGCGAGCCACGATTTCGGCGATCCCGCCAATCGAGTCCTGCTCGTCGCGCACTTTTTCGATCAGCGCCGTCATCTTGGCGGCCGCTTCTTCGTCAGGGCAACGCACCAGGTTGGGCTGGCCGCTGGGCAGTAGCTCTACCTGCTCGACGTCTACTGCTGCCGAGTCGATTTGTGCGCGGATATCACCAACTTGGACGACGTAGCCAACGACTCGAGCCCCAAGCAGCTCGCCGAGCACTTTTTTGGCGATGGCCCCTGCGGCTACACGGGTCACGGTTTCCCGGGCGCTGCTTCGGCCCCCGCCGCGGTAGTCCCGTAGGCCATATTTGGCTTCGTAGCTGAAATCCGCGTGCCCAGGACGGAACTTGTCCTTGATGGCGCTGTAGTCACGGCTGCGGGCGTCCTGGTTGCGCACCAACACTGCGATGGCTGTGCCGGTGGTTTTCCCGTTGAACACGCCTGCAAGGATTTCCGGTACATCGGGCTCCTTGCGCTGGCTGACCAGCAGGCTCTGTCCAGGTCGGCGGCGCGCCAGCTCGCTTTCGATGTCGCTCGCCGCTAGGGGAATGCCGGGAGGACAACCGTCGATGATGACGACATTGGCCGGTCCGTGTGACTCGCCAGCGGTGGTGATCCGCAGTGCCTGCCCAAAGGTGTTTCCGGCCATGAGTGTCATTGTAGTCATGGTCAGAGCGCGATAGCGTCCGCCGTGATGCCAGCATTGACCTTTCCCGAGCTCCCGGAGCACGACGAGGCGGCGCTCAAGCGGGCGATTCAAATTGCGATCGGGCAGCAAGCACATGATGTGGCGGCTCCTAGTGTTGGACCCCGCAGTCTCTCGGGTCGCCTGCCCACGGCAGCTCGGTTGGAGAACGGCGCTGGGCAAATCGGCCAAGACAGTCCCGAAGATGCTGAAGCCGAGCGCTATTTCAGAGCGATGATCGAAGCTTCGTATTTGGTCGCAGCGGCTGATGGGCTCGTTGAAGCGGAGCAGGATGCGTTGAGCGATTTGATCGCTCACACCACGGGCTCGGCTGTCGATGTCGAAACCCTGCAAGAGATGTTTGCGCGTTTCGACGAGATGCTCAAAGAGCACGGGCTCGAGGGCCGTTTGCAGGCAATCGCCAGCAGCTTCGACGACTTCATGGCGCGCGAGGAGGCGATGAGCTTTGCTGCTCTCATTGCGATTTCCGACGGTGAGCTCGCGCCCGCTGAGGAGGTTGCCCTGATCGCGCTCGGTGCGCGCCTCGACTTCTCGACCGGTGAGGTCCAGGCAATCCTCAATCAGGTTGCAGCCGCACTGAGCCGAGCGCTCAGTGCCAGTGCAGTGAACGTGATCGATCAGTCCTAGCGTCAGGTCGTGCGGATGGGTGCTAGGGCGATGCCGAACTCCAGTTGTCGGCTGCCACCCTCTTGCAGCAGTCGTACCGGTAGCCGTACGAAGACGCGGCCCGGTGAGCACATGGCGTGATCTTCCTCGTGGCACACGACGTAGTCGATCGTCACTATCAGCTCGGCCTCGACGAGAGCTTCAGGAAGCGGGTTGACGCGCACTTCGATGCCTAGCAGCTGAGCCGAACCTTGCCGTGTCTCCGTCCTGAATTCGTTACGAACCAACTCGAGTAGATCTGAACGCCGCGAGACTTCGAGTCGTACACCAATCGGTGCTCCTTCAGCGAGCTCGGTGCCTTGAGGCGTGCTCAGCAACAGAGAAACCCCGCCGTCTCCTGGCTTGAGCCCAACACCTTCAGGAAGCTGCAACAGGGCGGTGAACCAATCGCAAGAAGGCGGTGCTGCCGAGCTGTCTGCGCTTCGTCGCGAAAGCGTGCCTCGTTGAGGCTCAGCCGCGCCGCGCACATCGAGCTCCCGGAGCTTGCCGGCCCGCCAGCGCAGCACGCGGTGAGCGTTGGTGTCGGCGATGAGAACCGAGCCATCATGGGCTGCTGCTACCGACCCAGGCTCATTCAAATCAGACAGCTCAGTGTGGATGGTGTGGCCCTCGGAGGAGGCCCAGCGCAAACGCTTGAGCTTGCCGTTGTAGGTGTCGGCGATGAGCAGACCGCCATCGATGGCGCAAACTCCCAGACAGTGTTGAAGCATGGCGTCTTTGGCGATGCCCTCCTCGTCGCCAAAGTCGAATAGCCCTTGTCCAACCAATGTGGAGACCATTCCATCAGCAAGATTGATGGCGCGCACCGCGCTCGTCTCGCTGTCGGCTACATACAAGACGCCGTCATGCTCAGCCAAGCCAGACGGTTGGGCCCAGGCGCTCTTGGCGACGCCGCCGTCGAGCAACGCCTCGACGCCGGTGCCCGCGTAGATTTCGATCTCGCCGGTTTCGGGCCAGTAGCGCCAGATTTGGTGGCTCCCTGCCATCGCGATGTAGATCACGCTGCCGACGAGACAAAGATCCCACGGCGACCGAAGCGGCACCTCGGTCGCACGACAGCGCCCTTCGGGCAGGCTCAGCCCAAGCAAACCGAGGCCAGCCACCGTGCTCACTTCTTCGCGGAAGAAGTCGACGCGCCGAATCGCGTGGTTGCGCGCGTCCGCGACATACAGAGCGCCGCGATACCAGCAGCAACCTTGAGGATCATCAAAAGCAGCTTGCTCGAGCGGTCCGTCAGCGTACCCACGCAAGCCGCTGCCGACCGTGTCGACCACCTGGCCGTTTGCCTCGCACACCAGGACACGGTGATGGCCGCTATCACTGATTGCGATCCGTCCGTCTGGCAGACAGGCCACCTTGCCGGGATAGCAGAGCGGTGAATGGGAGACAGGGCGGATGACGTCTATGCGCGGAGGTTTGGCTGCCAGTGTGCCCAGCTCCTTCGCATCATCGAGCTCGTTGCGTATGAAATTGTCGAGGATGTCGAGCTCTGGCTCCCCGGGCGCTACTGCGGCGATCGTTCCGTCGGGGCGGACCACGACCAAGGTCGGCCATGAGCGAATCGCGTAAGCGCTCCAAATCGCCATGTCGTCGTCGACGATGACGGGGTGCTCCACACCGTAGCGGCCAATAGCCTCACGAATCCGGTCAGGGTCTCGCTCAGCGGTGAACTTGCCGCTGTGCACTCCGATGACGACCAAGGGCTCGCGGCGGTAGCGGTGCTCGATCTCCCGCAACGTGGGCAGGACATGCATGCAGTTGATGCAACAGTATGTCCAGAAATCGAGCAGCACCACGCTGCCCCGAAGCTCTCGCATGCTCAAGGGGCGTTCGACGTTGAGCCACGCGAGCCCACCATCGAGCTCGGGTGCACGGATTCTCTTGGTACTGGGTTTCAGCATGGCTGCTCAGAATCCTCGGTCGCGTAGAGGGGTTGGCCAGGGGTCGACCGCGCCAAATGGGTCGCGCTTTCGAGGCGATTGGCGTTTGCGGGGCGCTGCCCACGGATCCACGATCTGCGGAACCGTTGCCGTGGCAGGTGCAGGTGGAGTCTTTCTTGGTGCAGGTGGGTGTGTCCGCCTCATGCCCATCGCCACGTCAGGCCAGAGCGCTTGGTCAAACGTAGGTGTGTCGAGCTTCCAGCCGCAACTATCTGCCAAGTCGCAGTGCTCGAAGTAGGTGAGTCGCCGCCCGCAGCCATATGCGCCTTTGGTTCGACCGTCCAAATGAACGATGTGGACATGTTGATGTCCGCAACCGAGGTCGAATGCGGCCCGCCCTCGCAGCTGGGCGAAGTCGGCGCGGCGTGGCGACAGAGCGCAACCTGTCGCGAGCACGATGACGACCAAGGCCAACGCTCTCATCGCCGCCTCATCCGCCAGCTCGCACGCAGCTGCCGTTGGAGTATTTGCAGCGCTTCTCCTGTTTGCAGCCTACGGTGGCGTTGCGGCACTCAGCATCCGACCGTGGCACACAGCGACCGCGCTGGAAGGTGCAGCGGCCTTGCTCCGTGCACATGAGGCTCCTGCGACACTCGACGTCGTCACCGGCACGACACCCGCCAGAAAGAGAGCGCGAGCAATTGCCCCGCAGCTTGCAGACCTCTGCCTGTTCGCAGTCTGCGTCACCGGCAGCCGTACAGATCTTGCCAGAGGCTCCATCGCCGTCGCTACACAGGCCTCGGAGCTTGCACATGTCAGAGTCTTTGCAACTGACCAGGCAGACCTTGTTGCGGGCCAAGCAGCGTTGGCTGGTCTTGCAGCCAGCCGAGCGCTTGCATTCACTGTCCTTGAGGGCGCCGCAGATCTCGCCGATCACCGAGCAAAGTCCTTCGCTCTTGCAGCGTGTCGAGCTGCGGCAGTGAGTGGCTTGTTTGGCAATGCACCTGCCGTCCTTGCTCCGCGCACAAGCGCCAGCATTCGTGCATCCTGCCGAGGCGCGGCACGTGGCGCTGGTGGCCGCGACGCAGCCTTCCGCCCCATCTTTGCAGCGCCCGTCGTTCGCGCATGCAAAACCCTCTTTGCAGCTGCCGACAGGTTTGCAGGTGGCCTTTTCTAGGACGCACTTGCCTTCTGCGCAGGCGCTCGCTTGTCGACAATCATCAATGGAAGCGGCTACGCACTTGTCGCCTCGCGCAGTACAAGCGCCGGTCTGAGCACAACCTGGCCGCTCGAGGCACAGCTCGTTCGTCAACACAGGCTTGGCGATCGCGACGGCTGTAGCAGTTGGCCGCGTGGACGGATGATCGGGACGGGCCAGAACCTTGACGGTTTGCTGGCCGTCTGAGGAGATCTCGGTCCCTTCGTCGAATGGATTGGAGCCACCCGCATGAGCAGTGGTGGCCGGCTTTGGATGGTCGGCAACCGGTGGGTCGCAGGCTTGCGGCATCGCGCCGAGCAGGATTGCCATCAACCCAAGCGCGATGAACTGCGGGCGCCATCGTCTCATAGGCGGCGATGGTACCGCATCATGCGCCAAAGCGGTGCCTGACATTCTGGGTAGTCGCTGCACAAAGCGCAACGAGCCCCAAAACCGCGTGGGCTTGGGGCTCGCTAGCTCAGGAGCGTGTGGCTACTGCACGGTGGCGAGGATCGACCAGCTGTTGAGCGTACCGACGTCCATGCCGGCCTCGTCCTTGACCGTCAGGACCCAATCGCCCTGGAGCGAGGAGCCGTTGAAGGCGTCGGGGGAGAAGGTCTTGACGATGTCGTCGGAGCTGCCGCCTTCGCGAGCGTGGAGCACCTGGTTGGTGCCGCCATGCTTGAGCGAGAGGGTGAGGTCACCGATGTAGGTGTGCGTCAGGTCGACCTTGACCTGCAGCTTCTTCAGGGTGCCACTCTCGTTGACCGTGAGCACATTCTGGATGCCCGTGGAGTTGTCGTCTGGAATGCTCATGTTGACGTTGCCAGCCGCGAACTCTTGGGGCGCTGCCACGGTTCCGGTGCTCACCACCAGGCTCCACTTCTTGAGCGAGCCCTTGTCCCAGGAGGCGTGGTCGCTGACCTTGAGCGTCCAGGTTCCCTTGGCGCTCTTGCCGGCAAACTCGCTCGGCTCGAAGGTCTTGACGAGGTCATCGGCTCCGCCGCCAACGCGGTCATGCAGAGGCACGACCACACCGTCCTTCTCGAGCACGACCTTGAGGTCGCCGATGTAGCTGTGGTCGATCTCCACCGCTACCTTGAGGCTTCCGACGGTCAGCTCTTCGCTCACCTCGATGGTGTCCGAGATGCCGGCCGAGTCGTTGTCGGGGATGGCAATCTCGTTGGTGCTCTCGAAGGTGCGGATGACCACATCATCGCCACCGGGATTCTCCACGCGGGTGGACAGCTCGAGCAGCTCGTGGACCATGTCGAGCTTGAGATGGGGGTTGGAGCCCCAGCTGCTGGCCCTGATCGGCAACCACAAGAAGTCCGGGTGGGTGGTTTGCGAGTACTTCAGCCACTCGCCGCCGATGATCTTACCGTCAGCATCCATCTCCACGATGTAGTCGTACGTGTCGGTGCCGGTGTACTTGCCGTGGTCGTCGACCTCAGGCACGAGCGGCTGGGTGCTGGTCTGATGCGGCTCGGTGATGTACTCGACGCGCGTGCGGACCTTGGCGAAGCGAACAGCGTCCTCGTTGAAGGTGTACTCTTCGGCGTCGTCGTGACCGAGGGCGGCCATGGCGGTCTTGGCGTCCACCTCTTCTTGCGCGAGGATCTCGTAGCTGCGGAAAGGCTGGTTCCAGACCTCGTAATCGTAGGTGCGGTCTTCGGCGAAGGAGCGCTTGTGGATGCCCAGCATGTTGGTCACGACCACGTGGAAGGAGCCGGCATTGGTGTCGCGGCAGTGGTCGGCTTTGATGCGACCGTGCTCGTCGCGCTCGACCTCTTTCTCGTTGCAGCGGCCGCCGAGCATGTAGGCGTTGGATCGGTCGTAGGCGGTCTGGAGCAAACCCTTGATGTCGCCAACCTCGAAGGTGACGCCGTTGTGGGTCACTGCGTGAAGTGGCTCCTTCTCGAGGATCGAAGCGGGCACCCAAGCGTGGCAGAGGCCCCACCAGCTCTCGACGCCATCATTGTCGTCACACTCGTCGATTTTACCGTCGCCGTCGCTGTCTTTGCCGTCGTGCGCTTTCCAGTTGCCCTTGTTCTTGCTCATCCACTTGGCGCTCGGCCCGAGCTTCTCGTAGTACTCTTTGTCCCAGCCCTTGGACTCGCAGTTGCTCGCTGTGTAGGGCTTGAGCGCGTAGAAGGCCTCGTCCGGCTCCCAGCCGTTGAACGCCATGTCGTACTTCTCGAGCGGCGACAGCTCTTGCTGGCCTTGCCAACGCTGATTCGAGGAGTCCTTGTAGGTGGGCCAATAGGTGTCTGGCCAAGGGGTCGTCTCGGCCTTCCCGCTCATGGGAAGGTTCGCGAGCGTGTAGTCGAAGTCGATCTCGAAGCGGTCCGGATTGTTGGTGGTGTTCCAGGCGTCGGCCTTGCCGTCGACCAACTTGCCGTTGTCTTCGGGCTTGCCTTCGGGTCCAGTGTCCTCTGTGTCCGTGATGCAGCCGGTGCCCGCGAGCGAGCTCGCTAGCATGATGGTGGACAGGGACAGAATCGTGTTTCTCAGCGCTTTCATCGCTTGTTCCTCTCAAACAGCGTCCATCGCAAATTGGGAGCGATGGTAGTTCATTATGTTAGGTCAACTCTGGACGGGGCGTGAACCCCACACACATCGGCCGCCCTGCCTCGCGTCAAGCATGGGGTGTGCCAATGTAGGCAAACCTCCAACCTCCTGAAATTAGGCTCCGGTAAGAGAAAGTAGTCCAATGTAGGAGGATCGGCTACAAGCCACGTGGCTAATATTGGATCCACGTCCGGCGAGTCGAGAAAACCCCATTGATTACCACCGGTTACATGAACAGGCCTGCCAGGGGTTACCGGCCGGTAAGTCGACTGGCGCTCGCCTCCGGGTGATAATGCCGTGATATCTGGCGATGTGGTTTGGCCAGGCGACCGAGGATGATTGATGATCCAATTGCGGCGCAGGAGCCAATCGCTACTTCTGCGTGATTGCCTTCAGATCGAGCATCTCCTCGGCACTCGGCACCACGATGAGCTCGCAGCGACGGTTCTGCTGCTTGCCTTCCCGCGTGCCGTTGTCGGCGACCGGATCGGTGTCGGAGAACCCTGCCGCACTCCAGTTCTTGGGCGGTAGGTTACCTTTGGTGGGATTGATCAGATAGAGCAGCACTGTGCGCGCCCGCATCAATGATAGCCCCCAGTTGTCACCGAACACGCCACCCTTGATCTCCACGTTGTCGGTGTGTCCCGCAACCTGGTAGGTGCGCTTGCGCAGCGATGCGTCGGCGCCGATGATCCCTGCAACCTGCTTGAGCACTTTGCGGCCATCGGTCTTGAGTCGCTCTTTGCCTGATTCGAAGAGCACATCGCCCGGCAGTGAAATGACCATGCGGTTGTTTCGGATCTTGACGGCCAAACCCAGCGTCGTCAGCTCGTTGAGCTTCTTGGCAAGCAGCTCGAAGCGCTTCTTGATTCGTGCAAGCTGTGCGGCGCGCTTCTTGTACTCCGCTAGTGCCCGTTCACGTTCGGCGAGAATCGCGTTGAGCTTGCTGAGCTCGGTGCCGCTGCTGGCGAGCGACTCTTTCAGGTTCTTCATGTTGAAGCCCGCCGCCTCGAGATCCTTCTCGAGCTGCGCGACGCGCTTGCGCTCAGCCTCGAGCTCGTCGGTTCTCTTTGCGAGCTCTTTGGTGGTGGCATCGAGCTTCTTGGAGGTCGCCCGGTGCTTGCCGTCCAGCTCACCGTACTTGGCGAGTTGAGCCTGCCATTCGTCCTCAGAGTAGCCGCACCCGGGAGCAGTCACAGCCAGGGCCAGTATCGAGACCAGCAGTGCCAAACGCGTTTTCGTCACGGTCATCCTCCAAGCCGAGAGTGGCGCCCGAGCGCATAAGGTGACGTCTCGGGCCTTTGCTTGCGCTACCAAACTCCCGCCAAAGCAGCAAGCGCCGGCGCCGGCGAGGATTGTGGTTCACAGGATGATGTGAATCGCCGTTCACGGCAGCGCTACAACTACGCGAAAGTAGGCGCTCGTCATTGTTGGCCCGGGTCCTGCTCGAAGCAAGATAGCCTGTTGCGCAAGCCGTGCCCCCCTTTTCTCCTCCACCACAACGTCACCGAGGCCGGCTTGCGCGGCAGGTCGATTGGCTAGGCGGCCAACAGGAGGCGCCACCGTAGCGCCCCAAGGGCCGAGGCTAGCGCCCCTCGATGGCCTTGGCGGTTTGCTCGCACTCCTTGGCGCGCTTTTCCGTATCGGCCTTGTCGCGAGCATCGGTGAGCATCGCCGAGACTGCACGGTAGCGTGTGGCCAGCTCGTGCCAGTAGCTCGCCGGCGCTTCGGCAGGAGCGGCGATCTGCCGTATCAAGGCGGCATTGAACGCAGCCGATGGCGCGAGTGGACCGGCTTCTTTGATGATCGCCTCGAGCCCGGCAATGTTCTGGCCTACACCGAGCTCGGCCAAGGGTGCCCGAAGCATCATGTCCGCGGCGTTGCTCGGCCCCCCGCGCAGCGCCAGACCGAGTGCCAAGACCAAACGTTGCTCGGCCGGCAGTGCGGGCTCGGGCCAGGCTTTCAACACCAAGATGAGCTCGTTGATGTCTACGGCTCGCCAATAGTTCTGTGCCAGCTCGAGCCGCGCTCGTGCGAGCAATGCGCGGGCGGCCTTGCTCAGTAATGTTTGGCCAGCTTGCAGAGCGATACGGTGCGGTAAGCTCAGTCCACGCTCCATCAGCGCCCGCAACATGTCAGGCTCGGTGACGGCAGCTGACTCGATGACCAGCCCCGCGTAGAAGGTGGGCAAGCGGGTGGCCAAGCGCTGCGCGGTGTCTTTGGGCGTAACCGGCTCGAGCGGTGGCAGCATCAGGCTGTCGAGCGCATCGATCGGCCTGCCACCGTAGAGCCTGCCAAGCGCTCTTCGCGCGCGGCTCACACGCGGGTCGCGAATCACGCCAACCGTGGCGAGCTGGCCCAAGCCCACCAAGGTTGCGTCCCTGCCGCGCTGCTTGCGTGGGTCCAAGCTTTGTTCGAGGCCTGCGAAGTAGGCGGCCGTCAGCTCTGCGTCGCCAGCGTATTCTTCTGGCGCAGGGACCTGACGCATGGCGTCTACGAAGCGCATGTCGGCCATCCCCGCTTCGACGGCGACGACTGCTCTGCCGTAGTAGCGCAACTTGCTGCCAGCCTTGGCCAGCTGTTCCACGACAGTTGCTTGCTGCCGTACCCAGCGGCCCATTTCGCCGCCGATGAACGCTTCCAGCGACTTCTTCGTATGGGGTGGCGGCAGCTTCGGGATCGCCCGCACCGCACGCTGCAGCTTGCCTGCCAGGGCCAAGCCCAGAAGCGCATCGTGGACCGCCCCGCCGAGTCCGGCAGGAGGCTTCAGAAGCCACGGCTCGATCAGCTTGTCGGCACAATCGGGTGGTGCGAGCTCTGCCCGCAAAGCGCGCACCGAGCCGCTCGGCAAATCACTGCACGATTCCACAGATCGCAGCGCTGCGTCGCGCCCGGCCAGGTCTGTTCGCTCCAGCGCCTCGTTCAAGGCGCTCAGTCCACCCTTGTCGCAGGTGATCTCACTAGCTGGTCGGCGTTGGGCGAAGTCGGTGCAACTCGCAGGCGGTGGCGCAATCGCGCCCGCGGCCAGCACCGGTAGGGCTCGCTTGCGAAGCGGTAGCGCAGGCATGGCCGCTGGCAACTTCTCGCCGCTCAGCTCGCCCACAATTGCGAAGGGGTCGACCGGAGGTGCGGTCGTGCTCACCGTGGCCGCGGCAGTGGTGACCGTGCCAGCGGGGTCTACCGGAGTCGGCGGGGGGCCACAGGCCGTGCTCACCGTGATGAGTAGCGTTGCTGCTCCCAACCCAAACTGACGCAAATCTCGCCGCAGATCCATGTTGCCTCCAGAGCTGACCAGCATCCCATTGGCGGGAAGCGGGTCAGCCCTTTTGACATCGATCTACTGCATCGGTTCTGGGGCTGATCAGTATTTTACTTCCGAGCCATCCGTTAGCTTGCACACACCCTGGTCGTTGGGGTCGCCCACCGTCTTGATGATATCCGACTTCTTAGCTGGGACGCGGAAGCCCGCCAGCTCGCTGGCGATCATGCGGTTCATCAGCACGTTCAAGTATTGGACCTGATAGCAGGGGATGTGTGGCTCGGCGTGGGAGTTGCCAATCCCTGAGTCATCGGTGAGGAACAGGTACCGCCCCATGGTCAGCTGGGCGCTTTGGCGCAGGTAGTATTCGGCCACGTCGTCGACGCCGCTGGCGGCGATGGGGTAGATTTTGATGCCGTTGCGGCGCGCCTTGTGCGCGTAGCCGAGCGTGTAGGCCCCGTGCTTTTCATGGGGAGGAGCGTCGGCGATCAGGAACGCCATGCGCGCCACGTTGCCGCTGCGCCATTGCAGCTTGTGCATCTCGGCGAGAGCCTGGTCCATGGCCTCCGGGAAGTCGCCCCCGCCCACGGCATTCTGTTTGTTCAGATTGGACTTGAGCTCGGCTAGGTCGCTGGTGAAGTCGTAGCGTTTGACGATGTAGTCGTCCGCGACGTCTCGATACACCACGAGTCCGAAGTTGACGTCGACGGGGCCGAAGTTGGCCTCGACGGATTCCGCAATGCCCTGCACCTCGGCCTGCAGATAGGCCAGCTCGTCGACCATGCTGCCGGTGGTGTCGATCACAAAAGCCAGATCGAGTGCCGCAGGCATGACTGACTCGGCGCCCGGCAAGGTGATGGTCCACAGCTTTTGCAGCGGTGCGTCGACCGTGATGGGGCTCGCCGAGTTTTGGCCTGCTGGCGGCGTGACGGTGATTTTGAGTTGTTCGTCGTCTGCCCCACCGTCGTAGCTTGGGAAGAACAGGAGGCGGCCGTCACTGGCGGTTGGCGCCGACAAGTATGTGCCTTGGCCGTGCACGAGCACGGAGGCGTTGGCTACCGGCTCGTCGTCGCCATCGACCACGCGAATTTCGATGCGGTCTGCGATCTCCACCTTGGCGACGCTGTTGGCGTCGCTGAAGCTGGATTGGTACTCCAAGAAGAAGTCGAAGTTGAGGTTGTCGTCCCAGTCACCGGCGGTGAGCATACCGGGGGCCGGCCCGCTGGCGCCGCTTCCGCTTTCGGTGCTACTTCCCGTCTCGCCGCTGCTGCTGGTGCTGCTCGACGATCCAGTTGCCGTGCCTGTCCCCATACCGCTGCTGGTGCTGCTCGAACCGGCGCCCGAGCCGCTAGAGCTGATGTGCTCGCCCGCAAGGTCGGATCTTGCGTCGCCGGTGGACATGCTGCACGCGCCAAGGGCCACCGGTGATCCGTGCTTGTCGCGCTCTCTGACGCCCGACGCCGAGCACCAAGTTGCTTGTGTGGTGCTCGAAGGTCGCCAGAGCGACAACGGCAGTTGCGTGTGTGACCAAGCCAGCGCGCGGCGCGACGTTCCTGCCCAGTTCACCCAGGCCAAGGTCGACGCCATGAACGACGACGCGTCGAAGATCGCCGGGCTCGACTGCTTCTGCGAGATCCCACAGCTGGCCGGCGATGAACTGCAAGCTTGTCAGTACTCGCTCGACGAAGAGCCGGCGACTGCAAGCGGCCCGGTTGATGGATGGTGCTACATCGACGCGGCGACTTTCCCGAAGACCGGCGAGGATCAACTGGTCGCGCACTGCGATGCCACCGAGCGGCGCACCATCCGCTTCGTCGGCAAGGGTGAGCCAGTCAACAAGTCGTTGTTGTTCATCAAGTGCAATGAGGCATCGGACTGAGTTGCTGAAGTAGAGCGAGGTTCGAGCTTGCGGGCGGGTTGCGACAGCTCCCGCCCGCTTTCTTTTGTTGCGAGCGGGTGCGATAACGCCAGCCCGATGGCGGCCCACGAGCGTCAGCGCGACCAGCGACAGAACGAGCGGCGGGTGATGGTGGTCACCTGTTTGGCTCACTGCATGGCGCACATGTACATGCTGGTGTTTCCGGCGGTGGTCACGCCCTTGCGCCAAGAGCTTTCCATGTCGCTTGGCGAGGTTGTCCAACTGTCCCTGGCTAGCTACCTGCTCTATGGGCTCGGCGCGTTGCCAGCTGGCATGCTCACCGATCGCTGGAGCGCACGCTGGATGCTCTTCGTCTGTTGTGCGCTCAGCGGACTCGGTGCCCTAGCGGCTGCGGCAAGCCAGTCGCCGCTGCAGCTCGCCTTGGCGTTGTCGCTGATGGGCATCGGCACCAGTATCTATCACCCCACGGGTATGGCGCTCATCTCGCGTACTTTTTCGGATCGACGCGGCCGTGCGCTCGGTCTCAATGGAGTCTTCGGCAACGTTGGTTTGGCAGCTGCCCCATTTGTTGCAGGTCTGTTGGCCGCGATGCTCGGCTGGCGCTGGGCTTATGGTTTGTTGGCGCTGCTTGGCATTGCCGGCGCGCTCTTGGTGGTGCTGCTGCCCATCAAAGAAGAAGCCGCTAGCGCGCTGAGCAGCAAGCCAGCTGACGCTGCGCCGGTCTCCACCGCGCGATACTTCGTGGTGCTCTGCGTGGCGATGACCCTTGGTGGGCTCGCCTACCGCGCCAGCTCGCTGGTGTTGCCCAGTTACTTCGAAGAGCGGGCGACCTTCCTGTTGCCGTTGAGCGAATGGGTCATGGAGGCAATCGGCGGAAGCGGCAGCAAGATGGCCGCAGCGACCACCCTCACCTCGCTCGTGTACTTGGTCGGCATCCTTGGCCAAGTGATCGGAGGTCGGATCGCCGACGCCAAGGAGTTGAGGCTGAGCTACCTCGGGTTTCACCTTGCCACCTTGCTGCCTTTGCTCGGGGTGGCCTATCTGTTCGAGCTGCCACTGTTCGTCGCGGCGGGCGCGTACCTCTTGTTTGCTTTGGGAATGCAGCCCATCGAGAACAGCCTGGTCGCCAAGCTCTCTCCCCCAAAGTGGCGAAGTACAGCCTACGGCTTGAAGTTCGTGCTGTCCTTCGGCGTCGGCGCTTTGGCTGTGGAGCTGGTCCGAATCGTGGTAGCGCGGGCCGGATTGTCTCCGGTTTTCGCTTGTGTTTTGGCGCTCGAAATCGCCCTGGTCTCAGTCGCTTTCGGCCTTTGGTTGGTTTCTCGAAAACAGCTACCGAGAGTAAGCAACAAGTGAGGATTTACGGGCTTCTAGCCCGCTTTTTTGGCTAACGGGCTATCCAACTGGATCACCAACGATCCCGGTTCTCGGCTCACTGTATCCGTCCGCTGAAACTGGAACATATTTCGGCCGGCCGGTTTGTTCAGATGACCTAATCGCTCGATAGAAAACGACTATCTGCGGGTACCAATGTAGGCATCTGTCGTTATCTGTCTCCATGGCCTGTTCCCTTAGGCTGGGCACAGATTCTGCTTTAACATGGAGTGTCGCGCTCGGAGTGGGGACCAGAGCGTTTGGAGGATTAGAGCCACATGACGATCAAGAGAACCACCTGTGCTTTGCTGATGATCCTAGCCGGAAGTCTTGCCGGTGCTTGCGCTGCGAGCGACTCTTACGATGACCAAGGGGGGGAGGTCAACGAGGGTGCTGGTGCGAGTGGAGCCACGGTTTGTGTACCCGGCCATCAGACCGAATGTGCATGTCCTGGGGGAAGCAAGAGCATTCAGAAGTGCTTGCCGGACGGATCCGGTCTTGGTGAGTGCGAGTGTGGTTTGGTTTCATCGAGCAGCGGTAGCAGCAGCAGCTCTGGTGGCGAAGATCCACCTTGTGGCAATGGGGTGTGCGGTGACGACGAGAATTGCCACAACTGCGTCGAAGACTGCGGCCAGTGCGACCCTTGCAACATCGCGCCATCTTGCGACAACGCATTCGTTCCACCGACCAACCTCCCCCACGCAACCGAATTCGACGTTCCCAAGATGGACTACGTCTCGCCGGAGCAGCTCGAGCAACGGCTGCAGCAATGGGTCTCCAACGCCGGCCCCGAGATGCGGGTGTTGGCCGGAGCGCTCGACAACGTGCCACACCAAGACGAGCATCCCCTCGTCACCGCGCTGCGTGAGGTTTTTGCCGACCACCCAGCGCAGGCTGAAGCGCTTCGGCGCCAGCTCGGCGATGCCGGCATGGGTACGCCGGCGAGCTACCGCGCGAAGTTCCCTGCGCCGACCTACAAGTTCGAGACCTACACCACGATGGACGTCGTGCCGCCAGGCGGGACGATGGAGTGCGGCGCTCCGCTACTTCGCTTGGGCGTGAACAAGATCAAGGTGCACGAGGAAGACGACGATTGGGCCAACGACATCGTCTACTGCGTCATCCAATCCGAAGCGGCCGCGGGAGCCGAGGTTCGTGTCACCCCCAAAACGCCCAACCTCGACGAGGGTGAAAGCTACAAGTTCGCTCTCGAGTCGGGTGTGTTCTGGGGCCAGAAAGGTCCTGTATCCCCCGCTGGCAACATGCTCATCACCTACGATTGCATCGAGGCCGACACCAGCGATGGCTATCAGAACCTGATCAACGGCATCGGCAAAGCGGCCGGCCAAATCGGCGACGTGGTCGAGGGCGATAGCGGCTGGATCTTCAAGACGGCTGGAGCCATCGCACCGGTGGTATCGAGTGGCCTCGCCCTAGACAGCGACGACCATCTCTTCAACGCCCAACAGACCATTCCGCTCGACAAACAGCTCGAGCTGACCAACGGCGCGTACTGGACAGTGCGCCGCGACGGTACCCACAACCTGTCAGATTGGGACTGGGAGCTCTTCATCCAGGTGTGGGGCTGCGCCGAGTACGGCGAGCTTTAGACTGCGACCAGAGGCCCGCTACGGCTGGATTCAGCCAGAGCCCATGACTGGGCGAGGCGAGGCCAGCCTTCGCTAGCGGGCGCTATTGTCGTCAGGCCCTTCCCGTGGGGGGGGGGGGGGGGGGGGGGCCCCCCCGCCCCGGCGGGGGGGGGGGGCGGGGGGGCGGGGGGCGGGCGGGGCGGGGG
>CAZRGL010000154.1:0-19401 GCA_964599485.1 uncultured Polyangiaceae bacterium | reverse complement strand
CGGGTACCAGAAGAACGGGTACCAGAAGAACGGGTACCAGAAGAACGGGTACCAGAAGAACGGGTACCAGCAGAACGGGTGCCAGAAGAGCCGGTGCCAGAAGAACCAGCGGAGCGCGCAGTGGCCCGGGTTGAAGCTTGGGCGTCACCAACACGCTCGCGTTCGGCGTCTTCGCCGCGAAGATTGCGCAGATGTTTGCAGCTGCGCTTGTCGAGCGACAGCGGCTGGTACTTCCACACCGGACACGTGCAAGAGTAGATCCCGCCAGAGTGTTTGAGCGTGTAGGTGTTGTTGCTCGAGCCCTGGATCTCGATCGACTCACCGTCTGCTAGGTCGGCCATGTCCTACCAGAGCTTCCACCAAGGCTTCTTCTTCTTGTCGGCGCCCTGCTGCTCGGCGCCCTGCTGCTCGGTGTTGGGCTGCTCGGTGTTGGGCTGCTCGGTGTTGGGCTGCTCAGCTGCGGCCTCGACTGGGGGCGGCTCGACCGGTGCGGGCTTGGGTTTCGGTGGCTTGTAGCCGTGCTTGTCAGCGATGGCGCGTGCCTGCTTGCGCAGCGGCGCACCTTTCTTGGGGTCGACCATGTAGACGTAGTTGGCGAAGCCGATGATCGAGGCCATCACGTCTGTGCCATGGCCCCAGCTCTTGCCCTCAGGTCCGTCCTTGTCGATCTGAAATAGGGCGGCACGGAAACGCTTGAGGGTCTTGCGGTCGACGGCGGGCTTGTCGTTGACGACGAGGCCGGTCACTTCTTGTCGGGCGCCGCGACGAAAGACGCGGGTCTTGTCGGGGTGAACCTCGAAGCCTTCGCTGACGACCAAGTGGCGGGCCCGGCGCAGCAGCATGCCCACCGCTTTGCTGTCCGCCTTGTCGGAAGAAAAGCTGAGATCGTCGGCGTAGCGCGTATAGGAAAAGTCCATGTTTCCGGCCAAGCTACTCAGCTTGCGGTCGAGCCGGCGACAGATGATGTTCGTCAACGCTGGGCTCGTTGGGGCCCCTTGCGGCAGCCGCCGCTCGCCATGTGCGACATGCCAGCGGCGCCCATCGAGGTGGACCGTGTCGATGTCGGGCTCGGTGCAAATGAGCGCAAAAATAGTGGCGGTGTGGGGGGAATATCCGAGCGCGCGGAACTGGCCCCACACCCTTCGATAGGTCAGCGTGGGGAAGAAGTCTTTCAGATCGATGTTGATGACCACCGCGCGGCCCACATGAGGGCGTGCGTTGGATACGATGGAGCGGCCGGGCAGGAAGCCATGAGCCGCCTCGTGGACGGTCACCTTTTCGAGCACATTGCGCAGGATCCAATGCTGAGCTTGCTTGAGTCGCTTTCGCGGCGCTGAAATCAAGCGCTCGCCGCCGGACTTCTTGGGGATCCGAAAGCGAACATAGTGAGACACCGCTGAAGTGGCGCGCGCGAAGGCCAAAAAGCGCAGCTCGCTCACGGTGATCCCCATGGCGGCAGCGATGGCGGCTGCGTCGCCGAGATCGGGTAGGCCATGCGTGGTCAGGGCGGGTGTGTCGTTGTCGGTGTGCTGCAAGCAGCCCGACACATCGTCGCCGAGATAGCCAATCGAGCCGGCCTGCTGCTCTCGCCAGGCCGCTGCGCGCGCCAGGCGCTCCTGCTCGCGGCGGGCCCTGGTCTCGGCACGTTTTTCTCGCGCTTGGGCCATGCGCTGCTTGCGTATGGCCTTGAGCACCGCCTCTTCGTCCTGCAAGCGTGCTTGTTCGCTGCGCATGGCGCGCAGCGCTCGTTGCAGCTCAGCCCGGCGGGCCATCTCGGTGGATAGCTCGTCCTGTCCGCTGCCGTCAGCGGGCCAGAAGCCCAGGCGGATCATCTCCTCACGGATCACCTCGATTTTCGAGGACCGACGGATCCGATCGTAGAGCTCCTGACGGCTGGTGGGTTGATCCGACATGAGGCTGAAGTGAAAAAATCGACTGCGCGCAGTGGCTAGGTTGCGCCTTCGCGAACGCTAACGACTGGAGGGCTCAACTCACCGCGGGGACGTCCCCCTGCGGGCTGATAGGATTCTCGCGATTCCACACAGATATCGCCTGCAGGGGGACAGTCCCCGCACAGTTACGAGCCGGCCAGTGATGCATGGTCAATCTTGTGGCAAGAACGGCGATCCACCGCCCATATTGCAAGGCTTGTCGCTTCCATTGCCACTGCGCGCAGTCAAAGTCCTTTCGTTGCTGGGTTGCCAAATTGGGTTCGAGTCAATGCAGTCGCCTCGCTGATTGCATTCTCAAAGCGAGAATGTGCTCGCAAGGCCCTTTGTAGAGTTTGTTCTTGAAGTAGAACGAGCAATTGCACTGAGCGCTGCGAATGCGCTCGTCGTCGTCGATCATGACCTTCACCTGCCGCCGCGCGCCCGCATCGCGGACGGTGCCGCCCAGATGCAGGTTGCCGTCGGCGTCGAGGCGTTGTTCGCGGAGCTTCACTTTGCCCCGCGTCACGAAAGCGGTCGCCGCCTCTTCGCGCGGGTTTGCGAAGCGTAGCTTGTCGAGCGGTAGCGGCTCTCGACTCAGCTCGCGTACGCGGTAGACGCCCTGATCCAGATCGTAGATAGCGCGCCCCGCTTGGGTCCACGTGCCCAGTGCCCCCAGCACGGTTGCGCGATCGAGATTGAGGCGTTGTGCTAGTGAATCAGGCGACTCACGCCAGTTCTCCTTGAGGGCGTCGAATACCTGCACAGCAGTGTGGCTGTCCACCTCAGCCCGTGGCGCCATCAGATCGAAGTTGCCAGCCGTGGCCCAATCGTTGGCCGTCCAGCCCGAAAGTCCAAGGGTGAAGCTCATGGTGCCGAGATCGGCGACGTAGAACGAAGGCATGCCCTTGCCGAGCAAGTGCACCGTGAGCTTCTTGGTTACGCTGATGAGCCGCTCCAGCACATGTAGGCGTCGGCGTCCCCAAACACGGATCTCGTGCGCATCACTGCCCTGATAGATGGAGCGCGGGCAATCGATGGTGACATTCCATGGCTCGAACACCACCTGCACGGGCTTGCCCGGCGTGAGCACATAGCGCATCGAGCGCGGACCGTGCGTCTCGCGGTGGCGCCGCAAGAAGAAGCAGAAGTTGAACAAATCCAGCGGGTGCAGCTCGAAGCTCACCGCCGGCAAAGTCATCGCCGAGCTGACTTGCAAGAAGCCGCGCACCCAGGTGTCGGGCAGATCGATCTTCACCTCGCGGTAAGAAGCTTCAGCAGTGGTCTTTACTTCGAAGCCAGTCGGATCGACGTCGAGGCGGGTGGTCTTGTAGGTGCGGATCTTCTGAAACTCGTCGTAGAGCGCCGCCGAGTAGTCGACGTTGGTCGTCCCGCAGGCGAACTCGCCCACGTCTACGAACTCCTCGTAGTTGCTGGCCAGCCGTCCGTAGGTCGACTCGTCTTGGCTGAAGCACTCGAAGAAGATCTGGTCAGGGTGCACCGTGATCACCGGATCGAGCACGAACCAGGCGTCGTAATCGTTTTTGTAGAGGTAGTCGAAGTAGGCCTGCTGCGCTTTGTAGAACGGGCCCATGTGGCGCTGGATTTCGCGGTTGAGCTGAGTCAGCTCGCCTTCGATCTCCCGCACCTGGGCGCGCACCGTGGCGGCCTGGGCCATCACCTCGATGACTTCCTGTTGCTCCTGTTGCTCCAGCCAAGCTTTGTAGGCTTCGCGGTCCTTGGGCTTGAAGCGCAGATCGGAGACCACCACATCATGCAGCGCACTGATGGCTTCACGGAACTCGAGACCGCTCCGTAGCGCGCCACTGAAATAAGTTGGCTGGCGCTTGGTGTCGGGCGCGAAGCTCATGCCCGTTCGGTCGGGCGCGCTCTCCACCGCCGTGGAGCCGTGATAAGCATATTCGAAGATCATCCGGTGGCCCTCACAGTCGCCCTCAGCTCGGGCGGTTCGACGCGGATGGGCAAAGCCACCTGAGGCCAGGTCCGGGCGATGGCAGCCATCGTTTCGATGGCAGAGGCGCGGTCCTCGATGGCGATTGTGGCCGATTGGCGCGTGAGAATCTCGGCGACCACAGCTGCACAGTCTTCGTTCTTGAGCGCTTCGCTTCGCAGAAAAGCGTGAGCGCGTTTGCGCGCGGCCCGTCCGCGGTTGACTGCTGACAGGATGCGGATGAAGTACGGCGCCAGCTCCGCCATCCGCTCCGCTGAGTCGGAGGCATAGCGCTCGAGGTAGTTGGTGGCGAACAGCTGCACGTCGGTGCTCGGGTGCTCGCTCAGCTTTCTCAGGTACTCGTCGCCAGCCGATTCATCGAAGTGACGGGTGATCATCTTGCGCCCGAAGCGCTGCGTGTCGGGCCGGACGCTATCGCAAATGCTCACCAGCACGATCGGGGTGAAGTCCTCTTTGGAGAAGCGCGCTTCGAAGAGCTTGAAAGCGAAGACGCGAGAATCTTCCCATTTGGCGTCGAGCAAGCGTACAGCGGTCGCCATAGCGCCCTTGAGTCGCCCAATCACCTGCTCGGCAGCATGCCACCCCGCTTGGCGCACGCTCAGGACCTTGTGATTGCTGAGCTCCACGATTTGCGACAAATCGACGCTGTTGGGATCGAGATGCTTTGGTAGCAGTACGCCGCCAAGCTCCTGGGCGGCTGTAGACTCGCTTCTGAGCAAGCGCCACACGACTTCACTGGGCACTTCGTTCAGCAAGCCGGCAAAGTCCTCCCGCAGCATCTTCACGACATGACTGGGCACCCCATCGGCAAGCCGGCGTCGCAGCAAGGAGGCAATCAGCATCTGCAAGAAACGGCTGCCAAACTCGGTGTTGGCTTGCGCAAGACGCTTGATGGCCGGCCGGATGGCAGCCCGCAAAGCCCCGTCGCTGTGGGTACAGAGCGACCACAGCAGTTTTTCGCGGGTGAGCAAGGCGGCGTCGTCGAGCTGTGAGAGCACTCGGGCGCCGAGCGGCCGCACGGCTTCGTGCTTCGACTCCAGCAAAGCTTGGAGCGCGGTTTCGCTCGGCGGGGAGGCGCCAGCGAGGAGCATCAGCTGGGCGCTGAAGATCTGTACTGCGGCCAGCTCATGAGTGACCAGATCCTCGATGACCGGACCGCCAATGCCAACCAAGTGCGGCGCGAGCGCTTCTTGCAGCGTGGTAGCGATGTCTGAGGCTGTGGCGTCGTCGGCGCAACCGAGCAGGTGGGCGACGAGGCCACCGACCGTAGCTTTGGCCACCTCGTCGCTGAGCGTCGCGTCGCTAAGCAGCGTGCGCATGAACAGCCGTGTGTCCTGATGGGGACAAGCTGCCAAGGCGGCGAGCGAAGGTGCGTGCTCCAGGAACATCGCCAGACTGTCACGGATCCAGCGATGGCCTTCTCGGCGAATGTCCTCGGCGATGCTGCCCGCAACAGCTACTGCAAGCTGCCTCAGCTCAGCTGGATCGGCGCCGGGGCGATAACGTCGCTGGGCCAGCTCGAAGCCGAAGCGTTGGGTCAGCTCGTAGGGGCGCGACAACATCATGGCGATGACGTCGATGGGCAAGGAAGCGCAAAAGTCGGTCTGCGCACGCAAGCAGCGCACCGCGAACTCGTGAACGATCTCGCAGCCACTCTCGGCCAACAAGTGCAGCAAGCCGGTCGGCTGGCGGTCCCATAACTGCGGGAACGCTTCTTCGCGCTGCGTCGGAGAAGCGCCGCCGCGTCGACCGCTCTGCACGTGAAAGACGTAGCGCGCTTTCGTGTAGCGCGGGCTGTTCAGATAGAGGATGTGATTGAGCGCCCAATAGCCGCCGAACTTGTCGCAGTAGTAGCCGAAGGATCCTGCGTCGCCGTCGGTGAAGGGCAGCAGCACGCCTACTGCCATGGGCACGTAATCGGTGTCCTCGAGCTCGGCCATGCGCTTGAGCGTGCGCCACACCCGCTGGCGCAAATACCAGCGCGTCTTGGAGCTGTAAGCGGCAGTGGGTCGGTCGCTAGCCATCATGGCTCGGCGCTGGCTCTTGCTCATGTAGCTGCGACCCCGACCGCTGCGGTCAGGCACGTTGGAGTAGCCGTAGCGCCCCACTTTGTACATCGCTGCTGTCTTCTCGAAGCGGTGGGCGATGATGCCGAACAACTGCCCGTCGCGGCGAAACTCAGCCAGCTTGAACAACGCGCGCAGGCGCTGGAATGCCGGTGGTCGCAGGGGCAGGTTGCGCGCGGCGTCCAATACGGCCGGACGTGATGACGCTGTGTTCATCAGGTAGAGCGTCTCGAGCGCTGCCCACGCCTCGGGGTCTTGGTTGGCGTAGGGCTGATCGCTCGATGCCAGACAAAGACGCAGCGCATCGGTGGCCTCATCCGGCGGTCCTTCGATCGCCACTGTGCGCAATGACTCGGGCAGGCTGGTGGCAAGCTCCTGCTGCAAGGCGAGCCGGTCGTCGCCTTCGTATAGCTCGAGCAGGGCGGCCGTCGCCATGCGCTGGACCATTGGCTTGGATCGTGGATTGCTGCGCAACGTGATCAAAGCAGCGGTGCCGGCGCGATTGCCGCAGCGACCGAGGGACCAAGCGATAGCGTAGTCACGGAGCGGCTCGCCGCTGCCCACGAGATTGGCCAGCAGCGGCGCGGCTTTGCCGATCTTCAGCTCACCTGCTCGCCAAATGGCGCGCTCGAGCCTCCACCCTTTGTCACCAGGCTTGCGTCGGAACGCCAGGTGGCGTTGGGCGCGAGGTCGTTGCTGTTGCTGCTCGGTCCCGCGGTCTCCTCGCGCCAAACGCGCAAGCACGGCCTGGCGGCGCGGATCTGGATCGCTGATGGTTTCAGAAACCGTAGAGGCGACTTGGGGTGCGGCCGAGGGCGCGGGCGCGGGTGCGGCGGGTGGTGGCGCTGGCGCAACCGCGTGAGCCGAGCCAGCTTCGTAGCCAGCCTTTTGCTTGGAAGCGACGAGCTTGTCGTATTCGCGGCGGGCTTGCTCTTCGGACACCGGCGCCAAGGTCTTGGTGCCGTCCTTGAGGGTGGCGCCGCGCCGGCCGTATCGGTAGTTCACGACGAAGCGGCCCGGGCCGACCTCACACAGGTCGACCTCGTAGACCTTTTCGCTGCGCCCCCGCTTGAAGACGAGGGTGATCTGCTCGATGAGCTTCACAGTGGCTCTTCTTGCGGTTCTTCTTGGAGGCTCCTAAGTGGGCGTGACGCACGACATTAGTCGACCAACCGGCGGATGTCCCCCTTGGCACGATAGAAGCCACCTCGCGCCGACTCGTGGATTTCGGCAACTACGAAGCGCGCGCCATCCTCACGTAGGTTCTTGGGGAACTGTACGTTGAAGTCGCTGTTGTATCCTTCTGAGACGGTCCGCACGCGCAACTTGCTGCCGTCCTTGTAGCATTCGACGATTACGCCTTCGCCGGCATCACTGGTCGTTTCCAGATTCTGTGGCGTGGCGGTAACCGCCGCAGCTGCGGCCGTGCTGGCCTTCAGGTCCTTCATTTCGGGCACGACGCCCTTTTCGGCGGCGGTGATGGCTTCTTCGCGCGCGTCGATACAAACCAGCGCCCCGGTCGTGGTCACCAAGTACAAGTGGTCATTGCAGAATTGCATCGAGTAGGCCGAGCCAGCCGAGGTGCCCATCTTCCAGAGACGCTCGCCGGTTTCGTTGAAACAGTAGATTGACGAGCAGTTGTCGCCAGCGAAGATGTACTTTCCGTCCTCGGTAGCAGCGCAGGAGAACACCGGCGCGTCGCACTTGCACACTCCGCTCATCTCGCCTTGCTTGGTGATGCGATAGACCTTTCTGTCGTCGCAGCCAGCGAAAACGGTGCTCTCTTCTTGCCAACCGAACATCACCGAGCCGTTGGTCTTGGTGTGCCACAGCTGCGAGCCGTCTTCCCAGTCGTACATGGTCACGCCGCCTGAGTGGCCGTGATAGACACCGATCTCGTCGCAGCGCACCATCCATCCCGAGCTGCCACTGCTCTTGGCCTTCCATTGCGTTACGTCTTCGTGGTTGAACACGTGAACGAAGCCGGTGGCGTCAGCGACGCCGAGCACACCGTCGGCAATGTCCAGCCAGTAGATGTCGACGTCCTCGGCGATCTGGTATGCCGCAAAGGGCATCTTGCCAGTGAGGTCGTAGACGTTGCCGTCGTCGCACCCGGCATAGAGCCATTCGCCGTCCGAGACGATGCACTTGACGCCATCTGGGAGCGTGAGCTCACGTTGCACTTCGCCCTGATGGTTCAACGCGAAAATGCGCCCCTTTTCGTTTCCGACCCAGCAAGCTTCTTCGTTGATGAAGATCCCGAACGCCGCGTTGCCGGTTTTGAATTTCCAGAGGATCGGCGCGCGCTTGGCAGTCGAGCTCTTCGATTGGATCTGCCGACGCGTGACCGTGCGCTTCTTACGCACGCCCATGACGGCGTCGTCGTAGCCTTTGCGCTTCTTCTGGCCGATCTTCTTGTTGGCCTCGGCTTGTGCTTTCTCGGCCGACGGAAAGGTCTTGGTATTCTTGGTTCCGTCCGTGCCGATGCGTCCGTAACGAATGGTCAAATCACAGCCATCTACGGTGACTTCGTAGAACTTGTGTGACACCCCCTCGTCTTCGCTGAGCTCGAGATAGGTCTTGTCTGCCATCAATCCCTCCGTTGGCGCCGAATATTTGCGGGGCGAGCGGTGAGCGTCAACGGGTCATTCCGCCAACGAATGACGAAACCCTGCTCTATCGCGCCAGCAAATGGTGGCTGTCTGCCGACCCAGCAAGCCCTGTGCAACAGGCAAGATTGCCACTGTAAGCTCGCCCGTGAGCCGCCGTTCCTCAGTGGACCCTAGCCAGGAGGCAAGACGATGCGTTTGATGACCGCGCGGCTGACATTGATGATGGTGATGTGCGCCCTGGTGGCGCTCGCTGGATGTGGATCAGCCAGTATGAGCCCTGTTGCGAAACATGGTCCCATGGAAGTCGCCGACCCACACGAAACAGCGGCATTTGGTGATGCATTTCGCGAAGAGGCGAAGCAAAAGCTGGCCTCTTTGGACGGTGCGCCGGGGCAAACGCCGTCGGCTGGCTCCGGGGCCGTGTCGAACACGACCAAACGTCAGGCCTCGCCGCTGTTGATCTATAGCGCCACCTTGCACATGGCGGTGTTCGAAGCGACTCAGACCCTCGACGCGACCCAGAAGCTCGCCGAGGACTTGGGCGGTTATCTAGTCCGTCGCGGCGATCGAAACATCACCGTTCGGGTGCCGTCCGGGAAGTTCCGCGGTGTGCTGACCAAAATCTCCAAGCTGGGCGATGTGCTCCACCGCGATGAAAGCGTCGAAGATGTTACCGAGCGCTTTTACGACCTGAAGACCCGTTTGGCCAATGCGCGAGCGATGCGTGCCCGGCTCGAGCAATTGTTGCAACAGGCCTCGAACGTCAAAGAAGCACTATTGGTCGAGAAGGAGCTGTCGCGCGTGACCACTGACATCGAGGTGATGGAAGGCAAGCTCAAGCTCATGCGCGAGCTGATCGCCTTCTCAACCATCACACTGCAGCTCAAACCGCGTCCCGTCGACAAGATCGACTCCAAGGTCAAGCTACCGTTCCCGTGGCTCGACCAGCTCGGCCTGCCTCACCTGCTCGACCTCTAAGACCCAAGCTCAAGGTACACCATGATTCAACGCTGCCTGACCCTATTGGCCCTCGTGAGCGCCGTCGCCATGAGCGCTGCTTGCACAGATCTTCACGTCACGACCCCGCCCGGATTCGTCGCGATCGACAACGACTGGGACGACTATGACTACCGCGCCACGACCGCCGACGGCTTGGTAATTGGCGTGCGCGTCATCGATCACGATCCGAAGGGCGAGCAAGCCTTCTGGATCAAAGCCATCCAGAACAAGATGCGCAACAGCGCTGGCTACGCCCTGCTCGATACCGTCCAGGTCAAGAGCGCCGACAATGTTAGCGGTACGCAATTGCGCTTCGGTCATGACGCCGAAGGCAACGATCCGCATCTGTACACCATCACCTTGTTCGTCACCGCTGATAAGCTCTTCTTGCTCGAAGCCGGCGGCAGCAAGGAGCTCATGACCGCCAACGCCGCCCAGCTCGATGCGGCCGTACGCGGCTTCCGCACGGACGGATGAGGAACCCGGGCTCGCTGCTCAGAACAAGGTGGTCAGCGCGCCGCTGGCGACGATCATCCAGATGACGACGGCGGCGGCCAAAAGCCATAGGCCGAGCTGCAACAAGTACAACTTGGTCAGCTCGGCCATGGCGTCCATCAGGTGAGCGATGTCGTTGCCCTCGGTGCGCACGACGAGCCGCAGACGGACCGCGGCGCGGTAGGTCCACACGCCGATTAGCGGCGGGACGAGCACCGCTCCGATGGGCTTGAGCACTTCGAGAACGTTGGCGTGTGCGAACCCCTTGACCACCGCTGGCAGGGCAATGAACGCGAACAACAAGCCGGTCACGATCTCGAGCACCGCGACCGTTTGCATGGCGCCAGCCAAGCGCGTGAAGCGCTGGTTTTCCAGCTTGTCGAACTCGTAGCCGGCGCGCTCTTCGCTCATGGCGTCCCCATCATAGTCCAGTTGGGCGGCTGGCACCGAATCCGTAAACCGCTGCGATGTAGACGCCCAGCGCAACGACCACCAAGCAGAGCCCTGCGGCCACGGCGAACAGGACAGCCGCTGCCCGCCGAAGCCGGCGGCCGTCCTTCGGTGCCACCAGCGCACATAGGCTTGCTCCAAGGCAATTGCAGAGCACAGCGTACGCCATATGCTCTTTGCTCTCGAAAAGCCGGCCGGCTTGCTCACTGCGCAAGAAGAGCCCCACTTTCACTTGGGTCACGTAGTCTGGGTACAGGTACAGGCCGGAGCCAAACACCAAGACCACCAGCAGAGCGCAGCAGCCGACCATGATTCGCTGACGATTGCTGAGCGGTTTGCCCTTCCGAAGCAACAGTGCCGGGTGGATGAGCGCAGCGGCTGCCAAGATGCCCAAGTGTCCGTGAACAGCTTCGAGGATGCGTGAGCCCATGTGCCGAAGCGCATCATGTGTGTGATTGGCAGGCCCAGTCAACGTGACTCGGACCCCGTGCTACAGTTCGTGCCGCCATGAAGATGAGCAACCTGAACCACCTCAGCCTCGTCGTGAGTGACATCGCGCGTTCGGCTGTGTTCTACGAGTCCTTGTTTGGCATGGACCGACACTGGGGTGAGGGTGACTTCGTATTCTTGGTTTGCGGCGATGCCGATCTCGCCTTGGTTCAGGGCAAGCCGCTCATCCATCGACGCTTTCACTTCGGCTTTCGTGTCGAGACACGTGAGCAAGTCGATCTCTGGCTCGAGCGCGTAAAAGAGCATCCCGCCCCCGTCACTCATGGTCCCCACGACTACGGCGATTACTACACGTTCAGCTGCCGCGATCCAGACGGCTACGCCGTCGAGATCTACTACGAAGAAGCGCCGCGCGGCCGGGCCGGCGACATCACCTCGCCTCCGCCCGCACCAGAATAAACAGTCACGGACAGGGACTCGGACTCGGACTCGGACTCGGACCCGGACTCGGACCCGGACCCGGACCCGGACCCGGACCCGGACCCGGACTCGGACTCGGACTCGGACACGGAGCGTGGAGCTCAGGCGGTAGCCCCAGTACGCTCATGGAGCACGTGTTTGCTTCTCCTCTCAAACGGCTGCTGCTGACAGGCCTGCTCGTCTCGACCACAAACGCATGCGCTCCGGCTCCCGAAGCGATTGACGAGGGGGCAGCATCTGCTGAGCAGGCCATCGCCGGTGGATACGAGGATACCGAAGATACTGCCACGGTCGGCGTCTTCAACGCCGCCAAGAACTGGCTATGTACCGGTTCACTCATTGCGCCGAACTTGGTGCTGACGGCGCGCCACTGCGTGTCGGATGTTTCCAGTGCGATGATCGAGTGCGGCAAAACGAGCTTTGGGGCCTTGTGGGACGCAGCAGGTTTCTATGTAACGACCCACGCCGAGGTCAAATCGGAGACCGTCGCAGAAATGTTGGTGGCGGAGGTCGTCGCGCTGCCCGATGATCCGAGCGATGTGTGCGGTAACGACGTCGCGATGTTGGTCCTGAGCAAGAACGTCGCTGCCTCCAAAGCCGTCCCCTACGAGCCGCGCCTCGACAGCCCTCTGCTTGCCGGCGAGGACTATTACGCTGTTGGATATGGGGCCACCGACGAAGCCGGCAACGGTGCGGGGCTGCGTCGCCGTCGCGATGATCTGACCGTGGACTGCGTGGCGAGCGGTTGCATCGATGCCGCGGTGAAAGACACCGAGTGGCTCGGCGATGAGGGGATCTGCCAGGGCGATTCAGGTGGGCCAGCGCTCGATTTGCAGGATCGCGTCGTCGGCGTGACATCCCGTGGCGCCCCAGGTTGTGCCAGTCCCATCTACGGCTACACCGTCGCTTGGGCGAGCTGGATAAAAGACACTGCCGTGCTCGCGGCCGCAAAAGGAAGCTACGAGGCGCCAACCTGGACGGCGGGCTCGACGGTGGATCCAAGCTACGGCATGCCGGTTGGAGCAACCTGCAACAAGGACGAAGACTGCCCAACCGAGCGTTGCACCAACAGCTACTGTACCCGGCCGTGCACCAAAGCGTACCCCTGTCCGCAAGCCTATATCTGCCAAGAGGCCGACGGTGAGAGCGTGTGCATTGCAAAGACCACTTCTGCGCCACAGTCGTTTGCGCGTGCCGACAAGAGTGATTGTAGCGTCGGGCGCGTCGGCTCTTCTCGACGCGGACCGTCCGGTCGAAGCTGGGCCCTGCTGGTCACGATGCTGACGGCGATCGCTTGGCGCAGACGGCACTAGCTCATGTGGCCGCTGTCCGGTTGCGAGATCGTGAGCGCTTGCGGTGGGCGCTGCGGTCATCCTCATCTCGATCAGGTTCGCATCGAGGCTGCGTCCGTTGGCGATCGGCCGCCGCAGCCAGCGACCCTGTTGGTGGCACTTCGCGAGGGCGATCGCGATGGGCACCCCCTCGTCGAGCCGAGTTTGCGGGCAGGCAGCAGCTTGGCAGTCGTGGCCGAAGATTGGCCCGGTTTGGATGCGCTCGCCCCGCCGCTACGTGCTCGCTGTGTAATCGTTCACGACACGTTGGTGGCGTATCGCTCACTAGCGGCCTTCATGCGTTCGCGCTTCGAGTTCCCGGTGGTGGCGATTGGCGGCAGTTGTGGAAAGACGACCACCAAGGACCTGCTCGCAGCGCTGCTCGGTGGCGGCGGGCGTCGCGTGAGCAAGACGCCCCAAACCATGAACGGCTTCAGTGGTTTGCCCTTTACGCTCTGCCAGCAAGAGCACAATCGCGCCCGGCTGCCGGACGCGCTGGTGGTCGAGATTGGAATCGACCGTCCAGGCGCCATGCAGGAGCATCTAGCGTTGGTTGCACCCGACGTGGTGTTGCTCACCGCGCTCGGCCCTGAGCACTTGGCAGGCCTCGGCAGCGAGCGTTGCGCAATTGAAGAAGAGAAGCGCCTGCTCGGTCGCATAGACGGTCGCCGCCGCATCTGGCAGCTGGCCGATGCCGAGATTGCGGGTGCGCTCGAGACAGCCGGCCTCGAAACTGCCCAGCCCGGCGACGTGCTGGTGTGCCCTCGGGGGCAGCTCGAGGTTCCCGTTTGGACACGGCGCGGTGTCGATGTCTTGACCTTCGAGACGCTTGCCTCAGGTACGGCGGCGAGTGAGGTCGAGCTCTGTTGGAGCAAGGCTGGCGGCGATGGGTTCGAGCAGCGGTTTGTGGTTCCTTCACCGGGGCCGCACAACGTTGCCAATTTCGCCGTGGCTTGCGGTGCTGCTTGCGGATTGGGTCGTAATGCAGAAGAGCTGCAGGAGGGTCTTCGCGGATACCGTCCTGCGCCGGGGCGCTTGCAGGCGGCCACGCTGAGCAGCGGTGGGACGCTGCTGGACGACAGCTACAACGCCAGCCCGGCCAGCGTGCAAGCAGCCCTGGAGGTGCTCGGCACCTCCGCTTGGCGACATCGCCCGAAGATAGTGATTCTGGGTGACATGCTCGACTTGGGAGAGGCTGCGCCCGTCTATGTGCAGCGTCTGGCCGAGCCGCTGTCTGCGCTGGCGCCCCAACAGTTGCTGCTCTTTGGTGATGGGCTGCGTGCACTGAAAGAAGCATTGCTGACAGCTGGCTATTGCGGCTCAGTTCACCATGTGTCGACCGACGGGGACCCTCGCGCATTGCTCGAGCACCTCGATCACGCTGAGCTCGCTGATGCTGTGCTGCTCGTCAAGGGCAGCCGCGGCATGAGGCTCGAACGGGTCGTGGAGCAGCTTCAAACGAGTCGCCGGGTTGCTGACAGCGACAGCCGTAGCGCCCGCCGTCGCTGTTGCGTCATGGGCATGCGTCAGCAGCGCTTGGTCGGCGAGCTGGTTGCCGCAGCGCTCGGGCTGTACGGCAGCTCCGCTGTGGAGGTTTTGTCGCTCGAAGCATTGCGAAGGGGGCGCGCGGCGTCAGCGCAGGTGGTCGTCTTCACCGACTTCGATTCGACCGCTTGTGCGCCCGAAAGCCCAGAGCTTGCGCTCGCTCGTTTTGCCCAGCCGATCATGCAGCTCACGCCCGGCGGCTGCGCCATCCTCAACAGCACCGATCCCGCCGCGGCGCTCCTCGCCGAAATCGTGCCCTCTGGAGTGGAGCTAGTCCGCTATGAGCAGGCTTTGTCCGTCCAGCAGGTGACCGGGGCGGCCGTCGAGTCGGCCGCAACAGCAGGACCCGACTGGCAAAATACAGCAGTTGCTGCGGCGTTGGCAGTGGGGGACTGGTTCGGTGAGCCGCGATCCTCGGTCGCTACTGCTGTTTCTGGGGCGCTGCTCGACCTTGCCAGCAAGCGGATCGTGTGAGCGTCGCGATCGTGCGCAGAATATTGACTTTGCTGGGCAAGCAACGGACGCTTTGGGTTGGCGCTTCTGCCACCACCTTCCTTTGGGGGACACAAATCGCATGAAGATCGACAAATCCTCGTTCCTTGTATTGGCGACAGCGATCGCCGCTAGTGGCTGCATCATCCAAACCAGCGACAGCGACGGCGACGGAGGCGGAGGCCAAACCGCCACCAACACCGACACCAGCTCGAGCGGCAACGCCGGCGGTGGCGGAACCGCGACCTCGACCGGCTCAGGCGGCGGCGGTCAGGGTGGTCAAGGTGGTCAAGGCGGCGCGCCCTGCGATGACGAAGTGGGTTTGCCAGGGGACTGCGCAGCAGCTGCGACGTCTTGCAAAGAGGGTTTTGTGGATGTCGATCTCTGCAACATCGCCAAGAAGTACTTCAAGCCCAAGGTCGCCGAGAACGCGGTGTCGTGCATTGTTGCCTTGGCTGCCGAGGCGGTCTGTGACGATGTTTACAAGTGCCGCAACGACGCGCTGGGCATGGCTTGTGCAGACGAAACAGCCAACGATCTGTGTGCTGACATCGCCAGCTCCTGCAAAGTGACCGCTGATGAATGCCACAAGGTTGCCGACGGCCTGAACGCTGACGGACGCCAGGCGCTTGCCGACAGCTGCGGCAGCCAGAGCGAAGGCCTCTGCTACCAGGGCCTGCAGCAGTGCATTGACCAGTTGTTCTGATCCTGCGCCGGCCATCAAGATCCGGCCCCCACCCGCGTTCAGCCGGCAGCTGCGCACGGTCGGCGTCACCGGCACCAATGGAAAGACGTCGACCACTGCGCTGGTGGCGGCTGCCCTCGCGCGTTTGCAGGCGCCGGTTGCGCGCGTCACCACGGTGGGCAATTTCCTCGATCATGAGCAGCTCGACGTGCCGCTCGATCGCGAGGGCTTTCTCACTACCATGCGCCGGGCCGTCGACGCCGGCGGCACGCTGGCGGCCATCGAGCTGAGCAGTGAGGCGCTCGCCCTCGGTTTTGCCAAGTTCTGGCCTTGTGCAGTAGCGGTATTCACCAACCTCAGCCGCGACCACCTCGATGCGCACGGCAGCGCCGAGCACTACCTTGCCAGCAAAGCCCAGCTGTTCATGCAGTTGCCCGCAGGCGGCTCGGCCGTCCTCAACGGGTGCGATCCAGCCAGCGCCCTACTCGCCGAGGTGATTCCAGCTGGCGTCGACGTGTTGCGCTATGGATTGGGCTCACGTGGTGCAGCCGTGGCGCCGTTGGATTTAGAGGGCGGCGCCGTCGACGTCAGCTGGACGGGTAGCACAGCGCTCCTGCAGGGGAGCGACAAGCTCGGACTGGGTGCTTTGCGACAACTGCGTGTCCGCGCCATCGGCGAGGTGTTCGTTGAGAATGCGCTCGCGGCACTGGCAGCTGCATGCTGTCTTGGCCTCGCGCCGGAGCAGGCTGCCGAAGCCATTGCCGCTGCTCCGCCGCCCCCTGGTCGGTTCGAGATGGTCAGCGAGCAGCCGCGTGTGGTGGTGGACTACGCCCACAGTCCAGATGCGCTGCGACGCTGCCTGCAGACCGCTCGCGGGCTCTGCGCGGGGCGTCTGACGGTGGTATTCGGTGCTGGCGGTGGTCGCGATCGTGCCAAGCGGCCTCAAATGGGCGAAGCAGCGACTGTCGCTGACCATGTGGTGCTGACCAGCGACAATCCCCGCGGTGAGGATCCAGCGGACATCGCGGCAGCGATTTGCGAAGGGATCACCCAAGAGCACGATGTCCAGGTCAGCACGGTGCTGGACAGAGCCGACGCCATCGGCCAGGCGCTCGCGGATTGCGCGCCCGACGACGTGGTCGTGATCGCTGGCAAGGGACACGAGACCGAGCAAGAACGCGCCGGACAGCGGCGCGCCATGTCAGACGCAGCGTTGATTGCCGAAACGCTCGCGCGCTGAAGCCTCGCCTGCTCTCGCGCCCGATCGTGCTACCCTGGTTGGGCGATGGGGGGACGCGCCCTGACGACGATCGATGCCGAGTCGGCTCAGCACGGACTGGTCGAGGTCAGTCACGGGGACGTCAAGGTCGTCGACCGCTTCGACGGCAAGATCTGCGCTACTGGAAGGGTGATGGTTTCCGCGAGGGCGAGCGGCGAGATCCGAGCGGAAGATGTCGTGGTGCGCGGCAGCTTCCGCGGCCGGCTGACGTGCAAGACCTTGATCGTGTGCGAGCACGGTTGGGTGGACGGCGAGGTGTCAGTTCGTGGCGAAGTGACCGTTGCGGGAACACTGAGCGGAGCGGTCACCAGCGCGGCGCTGAGCGTCCACTCGAGCGGCCGCCTGGTCGGACGGGCTCGCTGCAAAGAGCTACGGGTCCTGCCCGGCGCAGAGACACAGGATTGCGAGATCAACCACGCCGAGTCCAAGCCATCGCGCTACGTGGTGTGGCTCGGTCGATCGCGGCAAGGCCAACAGGGGCCGTCCTTTGGTGCGCTGCGCGATGCGCTGTTGTTCGTCGAGCAACACAACGGGCCCTTCGAGATCAACTTGCCCAACGGGCGGCGCCTGCGCGGCGACAACGGCCTGGAGGTCAGCGCCTCTCCAAGCCCCATCTAGCAGGGCGATTGGGGCAACCACACTGGATTGGGGCAACCGCACCGAAGGCCAATCGCTCAGTCCATCAAGCCTCAGAAGCGCACCGTGACGCCCGCCGCGGCACCGCTTGCCCATGGTTGCACCCGACTGGCCGCCGCAGAGCTGTCGGCCTCGCTGGTGCTGCTCTGGATTAGAAGCAGGACCAGCCCCGTCGCCGCGCCAGCAATACCAACACCCGCGATGATGTCGCCGACAAGCATTTTGCTGCGCGCGGCGTCTGCCTCCTCGCCTTCGGCGGCTGGGGCGTCCTCGGCTTCCGTGACGCCAACGAGACCCAGCGCCAGACCGCCGCCAAAGACCAGGGCGCCGCCTGCCATCAGCGAGACTGGGACCCACAGCGAGGGGCCTTGGTCTTCGCCATCAGGCCCTGGACTGCTGTGCGCTGGTGACAGCACGAGGTTGACCGTCACCTCGCCGGCCGCAGTGACCGCGACCGTCTTGACCACTTTGTGGTGGCCCGCTGCAGAGGCAGCAACCTGGTGATTGCCCGGATCTACGGGATAGGGCCGGCTCGGATCGTCGACCAGCTCATCGTCTACGGTCACTGTGTGAGGGGAGCCGCCGGCATCGACCGCGAACGTAAGCGTGCCGACCAACGGCTTGAGCTCAGAAATTGCTTGCTTCGCCGGTTCGACGAAACGCTCCTTCAAGCGGCTGCTTTCGCTCGCGAGGAAGGCGTGCAGGTGCCTCAGGGCAGCGGCGTGTCGCTGCGTGTTCCGCTCCGCCACGGCGAGCGTATACAGGGTGATGGGTGCACGTTTCAATGCCAGCGAGCGGGTCAGCAAGTCGCGCGCTTCCTCCCAGCGCTGTCCCTTGCTCGCAGCGAGCGCTTCCTTGAAGAGCGCGCGCGCGGCAGCGGTGTCTGCGTTGTCAGCGCCGTCGGGTTCTGCGGCTTGGGCGACCACGGGCCGTGTGGCCAGGGACATGGCCAACACGAGCAGCACGAACAACGAGCGTATCATGGGCATTTTGTGCACGCGCACTTCGGCATGTTGGGACAGGTGACGTTTGGCTTGCTGTTGCCCTGGCAGCTGGCGGCGCAATCCTTCGCTCCGCACTTGAGCGAGGTGTTGCCGCACACTTGCGCGGCACTCGCGCAGCTCAAGGTACAGGTGCCGCCGCCGCAGTTGATGGTCGCGTCCTGGCAACCGTCCTGCGCGAAGCACTCCACCTGGCAAGCGTAGTTCTTCGGGCAGTTGATCTTCGTCCCCTGACACGAAGCCTGGGCGCTGCACGTTACTTTGCAGGCGTAGTCTTGCGGGCAGTCAATCTTCCCGCCGGGATTGTTCTTGCACTCGTCCTTCTGGTCGCAGTTGATATGGCAGACCCCGTTGCTGCAGCCGCCGTCGCATATGTTCGGGCAGGGATTGTCCTTGCCCGGAGGGTGTGGATCTACTCCACAATTGTCCCCGCCCATGCCGCCGGAGCCGGTCGACGAGGAAGTCGAAGCTGACGTGCCCGTGGTGGTCGAACCGCCACCACTCGAGCCTCCGCCACCCATGCTCGGCCCCGCGCCCATGCCGGTCGTGGTGCTCGTGTCGCCCCCCCCGCTCGCCGTGCCCGCCGCGCCGGCACCTGATGCGCCCACGTCTTGCTTGTCTTCAAGAATCCCTTCACCGATGAGGGTGCAGCCCATTAGAAGCGCGGCGGCGGCTAGCGCCCCAGACGAAAGTCGCACAGTGGGCCTCATGTTAGAAGTCCGCTCCTTCCGGAAGTGGCATGGCGCCGCTCGGCTTCTTCGGCTGGGTCTTCTTCGGCTGGGTCTTTTTCGGCTGGGTTCTTTTCACTTTTGGGAGCCGCGTGGGTGCTCGCTGGCTCGACATCGGAGACGCTGTCGGTTTGACCGTAGCGACGGCGGTGGAGGTGGTCTTGGCGCTCGTGGAAGCGGTGTCCAGCTCATTCTGCTCGTCGGGTTTCGGGGGTTGAGGCGCTGCTGCGATGGCTCTGCTCGGCGCTGCTG
>CAZRGL010000153.1:0-19431 GCA_964599485.1 uncultured Polyangiaceae bacterium | reverse complement strand
TATGCGGGGATCTCTCAGGGTTTATCCCTGAGAGATCCCCGCATACTGAACGACACGATCAAAGAGGTCGAGGCGATGCTATAGACTAAACGAAACAAGCGTCAGATGGCGAGCACGGCGTTCCAGAACTTCGACCAAAAATCCAACCAGCTATACAACCTGATATCCTCGGTCATGAAGGCCATGAACGAGATGAGGAAGGGTACCGTTCGGAACATGCTCTAGGGTTGGACCCGCCGTGCAAATAGCAGTGCAACAAGCCGTTGGTGGGCTGCTATCGTTGGATTGATGACGTAATGGTGGGATCGATCGCCATCCGTTCCGCGTTCGTCGCGCTGTTCTTCGTGCTCGTCACGCTGTGCACATCGACCGCCGACGCGTGCTCGATGGGGCGCATTGGCTTCTGGACGGGCGGTGGCCCGACGAGGCCGACGACAAATGTGATCGGCATCGTCGAGTCGACCACTAGGAACGTCGCGATAGTTCGCGTCGAGCGGTACCTGCAAGGCAGTGGAAAGCGGAAACTGACCTTGTCCAATCGTTTCATGAGCTATGGAGCGGCGTGCCGCCAGCATCCCTGGAAGGGCGATCGTTTCAGTTCTGGGATGCGCTTGGCGCTGATGTTGGAGCGGGACAAATCCGTGGCCGGCGCCGATTGGCGGCCTGCGGGCTTCCTCGCTGAAGGCGCATTTGTCATCAACGGAGACAGATCTCATGCGTCGCTCGAGACCGAGTGGCGATTCGACACACACGCGCTCACCACCCACCTGGCCGGAAAGGGCCACTTGTTGGCGGCGACCATCGCCTGTCCGCCGTTGGCGGAGAGCCTCTGCGAACGGAGGCGCGGCAAGCGCCATTGGCTGCATCGGCACCTCGGCCCCATTATCGGGATCGGCTCGGCGGTGCTCTTGCTGGTCATTCTCACGACGATTTTCTGGTTGCGGCAGAGGCGCGCAAGCAGCCCGTGACCTGAAGCCGAGGGCTACGCAGATCGAGACCACATGGGCGCCCGCACGGCCAGCTACGGAAGCACCGCAGCTACGGAAGCACCGCAGCTACGGAAGCACCGCAGCTAGGGAAGCACCGCAGCTACGGAAGCACCGTAGCTACGGAAGCACCGTGGGGCGCCAGGCATCGATGTCGTGGGGTTTGATCTCGGCACCGCCGCCGCGACCGTCCATCACGACCGCGCCATCGGGTGTGAAACCGATGGCTACCAGCGCAGGCTTGTCCTCGGGACGCTGGTAGTAGCGCCGCCAATTGGGCTTGCCATCGCTGAGCTCCCGGCGCAGCGCTGCGCGCTCGGTGAGCAACCACGGCACGCCCACCAAGTCCAAGCCCATGGCGACGGGCGCCGCATCGACCTCGACGGGCTCCTCGGCGGCGCCCGCACGACCAAAACCAAGTACCACGCCTTGACCTGCTGCCCAGTAGTCGCGGGCAGCCCCAGCGATGGCGACGACCAGCGGCGGCTTGTCGTTCACGCCCTGGGTGAACACCGTGATCTGCTCGTCGAGACCGATGTACAAAGCGCGACCCCGGCGGGACCGACGCGAGCCGACCACCAAAGTGCCAAAAGGCCCAACGCTCAGCGCGTGCGCGTCGCCGTTGATCGGCAAGATGAATGGCTCTGACCAGCTCTGCTCGTCTTTGGCCAGCCACAGCTCGGGTCCGCCTTCACTGTCGTCAGTCTCTTCTGTAACGACACCGAAGGTTCGCCCGTCAGCGATCACAGCTTGGATCTCGCCGACCTCGCCTCCATCCTCACGAACGGGCAATGCCATCGGCTCGTAGACGCCCCCACGTATGATCATCACGTGCTCGGGCCCGATGAGCGCAAAGCCGCCCTGTGGACCGCGGCCTACCCATTTCGAAGCGCCCACGTGCTGCAACAGCTCTGTCGGCACGGTGACCTTGTGGGCCCGGCCACCAACGAAGTACACCAAGCGCTCGCCAAAACGGGCCAAGGCTTTGCCGTCGGGCAGAAACATGACCCCGCCGGGCAGCGTCGGCTCCACGGCGGCGTCATCCAACGAGACGCCTGTGCCGCTGATGGTTCGACTGTCCAGCTCACGAGAGCGCGCCAGCGTTTCACCGCCCCGAACAGAATCCAACGACATCATCTGCGTAGGCCGAAACACGGTGGCCGCTCTTCCCTCTTTGGCCGCTGCGTCGGACCAGCGGCCAGCCAACTGCTCGAGGATCGGAAGCAGTGCTGCAGACAGCGATTGCAGGTCATCGAATCGTTCAGGACCGTCAAACAGACGGTCATCGAAACGAAGCCGCGCAAAGCGCTCGTAGTCGCTCAGATCCTCGCCTTGCCAAGCGCGGGCGGGCAGTCGCAATGCCGCGGCCCGAGCCAGCGCGGCGTCGAGCTCGTCGAGCAACGAGGCCGCTCCAGCGAAGCCTTCGTGCAGCCTTGGAGCGGTACGCAAGGAGCGGCGCTCGCCGGCGTGCCATGCGCTGTCGCTGTCGCCCCGACACCACTCTTCTCCACCAATGAGAAACCACAAGAGCGCGGCCAAGGCATGAATGTCGCTCCATGGCCCGATGAGGGGATTGCTGCGGGTGGGATGGATTTGCGAGAGCACTTGCTCAGGGCCCGCATAAGCGGGAGTCAACGCTGCGATGGTACCCACCGCCAAACCATCGACACGGGCGATTCCGCAATCGGCTATCTTCGGCGTCTCGTCGTCCAGCGGACCGGTCACGAAGATGTTCTCGGGCTTGAGATCGCGGTGAACGATGCCTGCCTCGTGCAACACGCCCACACCACTGAGCACACCACGAGTCAGGCGCAGCGCCCGAACCGGATCGATACCCTTTGCAGCACGCAGCACCCGTTGGCCGAGCGTGGCGCCTTCACTGCCGCCGTCAACGAGCTCGAGCGCAAGCCAAGGGATTCGCTTGTTGTGCTCGCCCAACGCAACATCGACGGTGCCGCTTCCATAGAAACCGACAACGAACTCAGTCGGCGGCTTGCGGTCCATCACCCGACTGAGCGCGATGAGCTCCTTCTTGACGAACTGCATTGGCTCGAGGTTGAGCCTCGCCAACTGTCGCTCGGTGGACAAGCGATTGATCTTGATGGCCAACCGCGCTGGAGCCAGAGGGCTCAGGATCGACGGACGCCGCGCAACGTCGCGCTCCGCCTCGAACACGGTGGCCATTCCTCCTGCGCCCAACCACCGCATTAGTCTGATGCCTGTGCGTTCACCGCTCGTCGCATCGACGAGCTCGGGCTGCTCGGTCACGATATCCCGCAGCTCGTCGTGGTTGGTCGTCAGCACCATCGCCGGCGAGTCTACGCCAACCGTCCGCCGGTGCCCAAGCTCATCGGGGCCGATGTTCGCACCGACCAATCGCCGCCAACGTCGCTAGCTCGGCGGCCTCGTACTGCTGCGCTCGGCGGCACCAAGCCTGTTGGCATTGGCAATCACGCAGAGGTGCGGTGGAGCTCAGCAACACATGGCACGCCGAGTTGTTGTTGCCGGAGCAAGGCAGATCTCATGCTCCGCGGACGTATGGGTGCATCAGAAGCCATCGATCGCTAGGACAGCTCACTCGTGAAGCCAGCAACAGCACCATCAACGGCAAGGAGACCAGCACCGATCGCAATCGTGGTCCTGGCGGTGGCGTGCGCGCCGGCCACTACGCCCGCAGAGGCAGACGGTCCCCAAACTCCATCACAGCGGCCGCCGCCGTCAGCCAGCCTAGTTCCCGGGCAAGCCCCGCCTGACATCCCGCCCCCTCCCAAACCGCTGCGGACCTGCCGGGTCGGCATCGATGCGCCGATCGCTCCGCCTGAGGGACCCACACCTGTCGAACTGGTTTACAGCAGCGAGATGTCGCACATGTTTGGCCTCAGCGGCGTCGCGCTGGTGATGGATGGCACTCCTTGGCTGGTGCGCAACGCACCGGGAGACGAGTGGGCCAACATGATCGACACGAACCGATACTCAATCCTTGGCGGGGCAAGCGCTGGCGCGCACGCGCTCGATGTCTACGCTAGCTACCGGAGTCGCAGCTGGGGCGTGTACAGCTACGTCCGCGCGTATTGTTTCAAGCTGCGAGCACGTCACCGCTTCTCGGTCACAGCAGGCCAAGGGTTGACTGTACGAGCTGTGGGACACGAGAAAGGCAGCATCGTCACGCCGTTCGAAGAGCGACCTGCCATCGGATTTTCCCGCAAGCCTCTGGCGGCCGCCCACGAGTCGGCGCCTACCTCATCAGCTCGGCGTACTCGGTTCCCAAAGGGTGGCAATGCCAGTCGATGAACCGTGATGGAAAGCCCGCCTCGTCGGTCACCACACATTCTCCGTACTCATAGTGCGTGTGGTGGTCGCTCACGCCGGTCATCCCGTCCACGGCCAAATGGTGAGCACTCACATCAGAGTCGCCCGCACGGACAGGTCCGCTGGCGTAGATGTTGATCGTGACAGGACCCCCGCCACCCACCGGCAAGGCGGCCCGACGGGCAGCTGTTGGCCCGGCCGGATGAGCCAGCTTCGCGTCAGCATCGACGTACGACTCGAGAGCCGATAGCGGCACACACGCAACCCGCCCTCCAGGCAAAGGGATGGCCAGCCTCGGCTCTTCGCTGTCAGTTTCTTCGGGTGCGGGTTCGCTCGACATCGGTAGCTCCTGCTCTCAGAGATGTGGCACTCACTGTGTCTCGTATCACGGCGCGCGGAAACTGCTATCGCTTTGAGCATTTTGGCCATCGCCGGTGGCTAGAGCCAGCGTGCCGCGATCGGGTAGGAATGCGACGGCAAGGACCTATCCTGTCACGGCTCGGCGCAGCAGTGTAGGATGCCGCGCCATGACGAAGGCCAAGTCGAAATCGAGCAGCAAGAAGCCAGATCGCACAGCAGTGCATGGATCTATCCGCGCAGGCTGGTTCGCGCCGGTCGCAGCGCTGCTCGCCATAGCTTTCATGGCTGGAGCGTTCATGGCCTACGAGGGGCTCGGCAAAGCCCTGCCCAATCCCAAGCTCGGGTGGGCGGGCGTAGGGGTGCTCGTTGGCGCAGCGGTCGTCGCCTGGCTTCTTTCTGTGGTGACGCGGGCAGAGGTCAGGGTGGATCTGAAGGCGATCAACCTGCGCTCGGGCTTGGGAAAAGCCGTGGAGATCCGCTGGGCCGAAGAGCACGACTACTTCTACCGAGCAATCGATGATGGCTCGACCCCCTCAGTTGAGAAAGCACGCGTGGTGACGCCGGATGGAAGGATCATCGACATCGACAGCGTCGTGCTGCAGGACTTCCCCAACGCCAATCTACCTTCGCTCGTCGAGCGCTACAGCACCAACGCCAATCTGCCCAAGCTCGAGGAGCGCCTCGAGAAAGGCGAAGATGTGAACCTCGGCGACGTGCGCTTGGCCGACGGTAAAATTCACATCGAGGAGCTGTCGCACAAGCTCGAAGACAAGGTGGTCATCCACATCGAGGAAGGGCGCCTGAGGGTGAGCGGCGGCGGCAAGTGGGTCATGACGCAAGTGCCGGTGCGAAGCGTGCCCAACTTCCCTTGCTTGTTGAGGATCATCGGCCAGATCAAGCACGTGCGCTCGCCGACCTGATGTCAAACGCTCAGGGCGGATCGCCCACAGCGGTGTCTGCGGGGGCTGAGGAAATGGGCGGCGGCTTGTAGGTTGGCGCTGGGGTCGGGCCGCCCGAAGCCCCTTGATTCAGCGCTGCATTGACCTTCTTCTGGATGGCGCGAAGCTCTGCGTCGGTTCGGGCCTTGTTGAGCTGGTCTTGTAGAGCGCTGAGCTGCGCTTTGTGCTCTTTTCCTTGTTTGGTTGCCAGCGCCTCGGCCGCGGCGGCGCGGCGGCCTTCTTCTTTGGCCTTTTCCGCGCTGCGCTTTGCGTTGCGCTCGTTGTCTCTTGCTCGGCGCTCATTGGCTTCCGCCTGCTTCTTGGCGCTACCAGCAGCCAAGAGCGCTTCACCCGTCGCCTCCTGCGCGGCCTTGATACCAGCAACGTATTGGACACCACCGACCGCCGCCACCAGCGCGACGGCCGCCGCAATAGCCGATCCGACAATCTTGCCACGGCGCTCGGCACGTCTTCCGGCGTCGACGAAAGCGAGCGCTCGATCGGACACGGTCACCCGCTCACTTGCAATCAGCTCGTGCGCTCCGGCCAATCGTCGTTTGCGCCACAGACGCTCGTCAGCCTGATCGCCACCCCAGCCGATAGCAGCGCGATTGAGCTCTGCGGCCAGTTGGCGGTCCTCGCGGGCCTCGGCGAGCCAGCCGCGCAGACGCTGCCACTGGCTGAGCAAAGCCTCATGGGCCAGCGTCACGTCATCGCCTTCGCGCACCAGCAACCGCGCCTCCTCGAAGGTAGCCAGCACCTCGTCCACTCGGCGTCGCTCGTCCAGCTGTTCGAGCTCCTCCACGGCCAGTGCCGCGCGGGTCCCTTGCGGCGTGGTGAGCGCCATCACGACTTTGTAGATGGTGTCGACAAGGTGCACGTCACGCTCGAGCAAGCCCGAGCGCGTTCGCTCGGCATGCTTTTCGAGTGCGCCAGCGATTCCGCCAATCTTCTCGAGGGCCGCGTGGGGAATGATCTTCTTGTCCCGATCACGTAAGTCCCACAGCTCGGTCAGCGCAAATTGTGCCAGCGGCATCGCATCGACCATGTGCTCGAGCTCGCCCAGTAGATCTTGACGCAAGGCGTCGTCTTGAAGCCGGTAGCCGTATGCCTCGAGTGCTTGATCGAGGACGTCGCCCCAGGTCGCTTCGGACATCGGCAGCACCAAAAGCGTCCCGCGGGTCAACACGCGGCCCAGCTCGGGAAAAGCCAGCAGCGGATCGAGCAAGTCACGACGCGCCGCGGCGATGCAGCGCACACCGGGCAATGCTGTATCGCCCAGACGTGCGAGCAGGCTTACCAAGTAGCGTTGCGACTCACCGCTCGCCAGGGTGACGAGCTCTTCGAGCTGATCGACTACCAACAGCGTGCCGCGCCCGGTGCTTTGCGCGCGATCTGCCAACGCTACCGCAATCGCATCAGGAGAGCGCGTGGCTGCGTCCGGCACGAAAGGCTCGAGCGCTGTCACCACATGCGCCCACGGATCAGCTCCTGGCGAACCAGTAACCGCGTCCCATTGCTTGGGCCAGCTGCCCAAGCCTCCGTCCACGACCGCTGGAGCGACGCCGGCCCGGGCAAGGCTGCTCTTGCCGCTTCCTGATGGCCCCACCAGAGCCAGCAAGCCACGGCTTCGCAGGGTTTGCAGACTGGCAGCGATCTCGACCGAGCGTCCGAAAAACACGTCGCGGTCCTCGCATTCGAAACGACCCAAACCACGAAACGGGCCGATCCGCTCGGGGGGCAGCGGTCGAGCACTTTCACTGATGCTCAGGCGGATTCGTTCGAGCTCCCAGGCAACGGCTTCGGCCGAACGTGGCCGCTTGCCCGGATCGGGCAGCAGCAGCTCGTCGATCAACTTGCCGAGGGCCTCGGGCGTTTGTGGCTCGACCTCACAAACCGGCGGGGACAGCTCGCGACCGTCGAGGACCTCACCTTTGAGGCCCGAGGAGCCGCTGAGCATGGCAGCCGCCACTGCTGGGAGCGTACCGGTGACGCACTCGAAGAGCATGGCACCGAGCGAGTAGAGATCGCTGCCGGGCGTGGCGCGATCCATGACGCTCGCTGGATCGATGTAACCGATGGTCCCGCTGGTCACCACAGCGCTACCGGGCAGCTCACAACCATCCAGCGTGTGCACGTGCGTGGCTTGACCGCTCAGCTTGCTGCCGAGGATCTCGATGGGCAGGTCATCGATGATTACCTGCTTGAGCTCTGGTTTCTTCTTCTTCTTCTTTGTTGAGACCTGATCGGCCTCTGTGGCGGAGCGGCGCGGCGCATCAGCGGCGGCTATTCCAAAGTCGATGAGCTTGTAAACACCAAGCGCATCGATCACGTTCTGCGGCTTGATGTCGCGGTGGATCAGGCCAGCCTGATGGGTCGCTGCCAGGGCAGACGCTACCGCCACACCAGCCGCTAGCGTCTTGCGAAGCGGCAACTTGCCCGCGGCCGCAAGCGATTGATCGAGCGACTGACCGCGCACGTGCTCCATGACCACACCGAGAATGGTCTCGTCGGCGTTGGTGCTCAGCGTGTAAAAGCGCACGATGTTGGGGTGCTCGACCCGACAAAGCGCCCGCGCCTCATCCACGATGCGGTTGCGGTCGGGGCCGCTCGAGCGCGACCGGTGCGACTTGGAGCTACCGCTTGGCGCGCCGTCGCTGCCGAGGGCGAACAGCTTGATTGCCACGGTGCGCAGCTCGGTGTCGCCATAGAGCTCTTTGGCGAGCCACACAGGTGCGAAGGCTCCTTTTCCAAGCGGCTCGATCAGTTGGTAGGGCCCGAGATTTCGTTCTTCTTTGGGTCGATCGAGCAGCTGGGCAAGGACGGTCGCGGGGCGTGCCATTTGGAGTCGCGCATTCTAGCCTGCGCAACCCACCGTGTCGCTGCTTGCGGGCAGAGCCGGTCACCCCGCTAGCCGTCGGCCTCTGGCAATGATAACCAGCCGCGCTGTCTTCATATCTTGCTGGAGAAAGAGGGACGATGAAGAAGTTCACGCTGAAGCACGAGATCAACTGCTCGGTCGAGCATTTCTGGAAGGTGTTCTTCGACAAGGAGTTCAACACTACCTTGTACTTGAACGAGCTGAGGTTCCCTCAGTTCCAAATCACGGAGCAGACCACCGAAAGCGATGGCAGCGTGCGGCGGCGCGTGCGCGGAACGCCGAAGATGAACGTGCCCAAAGCAGTGGCCAAGCTGCTGGGCGATGGCTTCAGCTACGAAGAAGAAGGCAACTTCGACCCCGACAAAGAGCTCTGGTCGTGGAAGCTCTTTCCCAACAGCCTCAAAGGCAAGCTCAACACGCAGGGAACGGTGCGGATCGAACGCATCGATGACAACAAGGTTCGCCGAATCGCCGACATCCAATGCGAGGCCAAAGTGTTTGGCGTCGGCGGGCTGATCGAGAGCTCCACCGAGAAGCAGATGCGCGAAGGCTGGGACGACAGCGCCCGCTATATGAACCGCTGGGTAAAAGAACACCCGGCTGGCTGAGGGTAGAGCGCCCCGTTACCTCGACGTAACAGCAGTACGCCATCGGCATCGCTCCTTGCCTTCTAGCCCCAGCTGGCAGTGTCCTCGAACCACTCGGGCGGAGCTTGCACAGCAGGTCGCGCGGGTCTGGTCTTGGAGGCGGAGGGGAATCTGAGCGGCCTTCGCGCAGGCCTAATCGTTGTCACACGTTTGGGCGGCGCGGGAGGCGGCACGTCCAGAATTGCGCGTACCTCCAGTCCAACTGAGGGGGCAACGACCCCTACCGGCTCCCGTTCGAAGCGATAGGGCTCGCTCGGTGGGATCAACTGGTCGAGCGCCAAGGCTGCTGAAGCCTCATCGTCATTCCAGTCTGGGCCGTCATCATCGGGAGGCAGAACCGTGCTGGGTCGCACCAGCTCGAGGGGAGCGCTGACAGGGCCGGGCTCGAGCAAGGGATTGGTGATGCTTATCGGTGGTGCTGACATGAAATGGCCTTGCTCTGTGTTCAAAGCGACGGACGATCGCGTTGGTTCGCTGTAGTGCAACGGCCATGCCAACAGACATGCCCACCCAACCAGGTGAAATCAGTGAAGCCCAGCATGCGCGTGTCACTGTGACAGCACGCTGGGTCACACCCCGTGAGACATGACGCCCGACACGCGTCAGGACACGCTCTCGTGGTCCGCGCTCAATGACGCCGTCAAGATGTTCCGCAGCTCACGGGTCATGTTGACAATGCGCCCTTGGACATCGAAACCGCCGTCGGAACGCTTCACACAGCGCTGCGCTTTGACCGAAACCGCAAGCCCGCTGTCGAGCTGAGCCTCGACGCGGGCGCCAGGGGCTGCTGCTATTGGCGACTGCAGCCAAACGCGCTCACCAGTCAGCCTCACGATGGCCCCCCGCTGACCACTCGACAAGACGATGGCTACCACTGGCGCTTCTCGGCGATCGCCGCCTCCGCCTCACGTGCTGCCTCGCGCTCTTTTACAGCGTGGCGCTTGTCCACCCTTCGCCTGCCTTTGGCCAACGCGATTTCGACTTTGGCCAACCCGCCACGAAAGTACAAACGAGTGGCAACAACGGTCATCCCTTGGCGCTCGACAGCGCGTTTGAGCTGCTCGATCTCGTGACGATGCAAGAGCAGCTTGCGGGGCCGCTTCGCTTGGTGGCCCCAGGGCGTGCCTTGCATTTCCGGGATCTTCAACCCACGCAAGATCACCTCGCCCTTCTCGATGGCACACCACGCATCGCTCAGATCAGCACTGCCGCGGCGTAGCATCTTCACTTCGCTGCCGCGCAACACCATCCCTGCTTCGAAGCGCTCACCAAGCTCGAAGTCGTAGCTGGCGCGCTTGTGCCGCGAGATCATCCCGTCGCCAAAGCTCTCGATTGGCGGGGGTTGATCCTTCTTTTTTCGGCGCCTGCCCATCAGCTGAGGTCTTAGCACAGTCGACAGTCACAGCGTGGCCCACGCAGTCACCCCCCAACGACCTGAGAGCCGCTGGCGGGCTCCGGCACGACCGACTGTTGGAGCTCAGCTGCCAGCTGCTCGTGCTGGACCACTTCGCCATCGGTGGCCAGCGCAGCGCGCAACAGAGTTGCTTCGAGCTCGACATCGTTGCCCGGCCAATCGTGCTCGTTGAGCAGCTGTTGAGCCTGCAAGGACAATCCAAAAGGCCGCGACCTCAAACGCATACCGAGGCGCGACAACTTGTGCAACGCAAGGGCGCGCAAGTCCTCCGCACGTGCAGCCAACGTCGGCAGTACGATTGCGCGGTCGGCAAACAGATCTGCAAAATGCTCGTCGAGCTCACGTCGCGCCACCATGGCGTCGGGCGTGGAGGGCAACACGGCGATCAGTCCTGTGTCAGGAGGTAAGTTGTGCGCGAGATAGCGTTGAATCTCCGGACTGAGGACGTGCGCGTCGTTGAGCACAAGCGTGCCATCACGGGCCACCACCAGCGCTGAGCTGGACGGGTCCTTCCAATCAGCGAGCTCTTGCTCTCGGCTACTCACCGCATCGACTACCAACAACATGCCGCGGTCACGACCCGACGCGATATGGGCCACCGCGGCCCAACACATCGCATCGACTCCAGGCGGGACGACCATCGCGAAAGGCCTTCCCTGAGACCCAAGCCGCTCGGCCTCCGTCAACGCTGTTTGAGCGGCAGGGCTGTAGCTCGCGCGTCGAGCGGGCCGGGCCAAGTGCTCCGCATGGGCATGTTGTCGTTTGGCTTGTCGTGTGATCACCGCGTCGAGCTCGGCGATGCGCTCTTCGGCATCCTGTACCGCGTGGTTGGCCTCGAGCTCTCGCGCCTGGGATCGCAACAGCTGGGCGGCTGCGCCAGTCGCTGCCCCGAGATGACTGGCGAGCCTCGCCATCGCTCGCGCTTCTTCGGATGATAGCGGTGAGCTGCGCCCGGCTGCTGGCCACAACAACAAACCCGCGCTGGCTTCCTCGTCCCGCACCAAGGCAACAGCGCCAGCCTTGCGCGCGTCGAGCCAATCCACCAGAGGGCGGACTTCGGGACGCGGCACCTGGATGTAGCGCAAGGCTTCGACCGAAAGAACCTGCTCGGGCTCGTTGGCCGCAATGGTCAAAAGGCGTTCGGGGATCTGCGCTTGTTCGGCGTGCAGGTAGTTGGCTCGATCGACCACGACGCAATCGGCCGACGCCAAGCGGTACAGGGCTGCTTTGCCCTCAGCATCACCGAGCCCGTCGCGGATGGCGCAAAGAACCGCAATGACCGCTTGTCGCGGCTCGGGTTCCTTGGCGGCCTCCAGGGCGCTGTCGAGCACGGTCAGCCACAAGCCGCGCTCGGGAGCGAGCAGCTTTGCGAGCTTCGGGGCCAACATCCCGAGCAAAGCAGCGACGATCGTGACCACGAACAGGATCAAGCCAGCGTGGGTGGGCGCCTTGTAGGCCACCACGACGGCCACACACATCAATGGGGCACACAGCAACGTCAACGCCGCGACCGTCCGCATCAAACGTGAGACGAAGGCCGGTCTCTGCGAGCTGGCAGCCGCGGTGATGAACAACGCCCCCACCAATCCGGCGAGCGGGACGATTCGTTCAGGCTCGGCCACGCTCATCAGCGTGGCGAACACCCCGATGAACAGGCTCAAGACGCTCAACCACAACGCCGCAGCTGCCCGCTCCGCCACGCCGAGCTCGAAGCGGCGCTGCGCGTACAACCGAAAGGTCACGACGATTGACAGCAGAATGGTCGTCAACGCAGCGGCCGTAGCGGCGTAGTCGATGAGCAGGGGTGATGCCAGCGAGCCCGCGTAGCGGGGGGCCAGAGCGCGAACGACGACCAGCCCCAGCGCGCCCGACCAACAAAGAGCAGCGACGATGGCTCCGTCATTTTGTGGGCGCTGCGGACGGGCGGCGATGCCCCCGACGGAGCTGACCCGCGCCAAGGTAACCAGAGAGCCAACACTGGCGAGTGCCAACCCCAGCGTATGGCCGACGCGAAAACCAGCCGCGGTTGGAGCGATTTCGACCACCATGATCAACACGCCCCCGCTCACCGCGACCCGCGCACTGTTGCGTGCTGCTGGGTCGATGCGATCAACGCCGGTGAGCGGCGGCTCGACCAGCCGCCAGCCCAGCCACAGCGCAAATGGGCCCAGCGCCAGAGCCACCCAGGCTGAAACCGCCGAGACCGAAAATGAACCTGGCGCCGGCACCGCTTGCAGCGAGGCCAGACAGAAATACACGACGAGGGCCAACGCCACCCAAAATGACCGTAGACGCCACATGCTCACCAGCGCGTCACCATTATTCACCATGCACGCTTGGGCGGCCCACAGTAACGCCCAAATACATGACATGAGCCTCCTGATCGGGCTATGTAGCCACAGGGGCCATGCACGATCCGGGGGCTGACTTCATCAAGCACATCGACGACGAGCAGCTCGAAGCGCTGGTCGAGACGATGTACCTAGTGGCCTTTTCCGACGGTGAGTACGCCGACCGCGAGAAGGCGTTCTTCGCCAAGAGCGTCGCCTTTCTGTCAGACAACCGATTGGCGCCTGATCGCTTCGATCCGATCATTGGTCGCCTCCATTCGCAGCTGAGCTCGCTTGGCCGCGAAGGCTGTGTGAGCTCGATCAAAGAACGTCTCAAGGACCACACCACCCGGGCGGTCGCGCTGATTTTGGCTCAAGACATGGCTGCTGCCGACGGCAAGCTACATCCCAACGAGCGCAGTGTGCTGTTATCACTCGCCCGGGCCTTCGACATGGACCCAAAAGACACCCGCGAGGTGCTCGACGGACCAATGCTCGATTCGGGACCGTGAGGTGTGCGGGCGGGGGGGCGCCCCCCCCAATGTTGAGGGGGGCGCACTGCGCGCACCCGCCGTGTAGCTGTGGCGCACCCCGGGGTTGGGGGCCGTTGGCAGTGGTACGGGCTTTGCAGCCACCCCTAGTCCCCCAACAATCCCCCTAGTGGGCGTAGTGGTGGCGACCCGTTCCCCGGCTATCCATCACTGCGCCCTTTTTTCTTCCATCCACCCGACCAGCTCGGATCTCGCCTCGGGCATTCAACGGTAGCGCTGCTCGTCGTGCTGATAACGCAGAGTCTGAAGGGTGCTGTCCTCGCTGAGCACACGCGCGCCCAACTTCGCCTTGATGGGTCGAAACCCCTCCGTCATCGGGATCTCGTCGACGCGATGGATCACGCTCGGCCGCTCGTGCGGCGCGAGGCGCTCACAGATCCGCTCGGTGAGTCTCTGAGGATCGAGGGTGTCTCGGGCGCGCACGACGGCAATGAGCTTGCCCGACTGTCCACCGGCGAAAACAACCGCGAGATCGATCTCCGGAAGCCGGTACAGCGCATCTTCGACTTTGGGCGTGCCGACCACACCTGCTGACGTGACCACTATGTTGGCCAGCCGATCTACAAACCAATAATCGCCGTCGGCATCCCTACGCAATACGTCCCCGGTCACGAACCAGCGGTCGCCACTGCGAAAAACGTCGGTGCAAATCGAGCTACCTTGCACGTGCGGCCCGACCCGCGCGATGACCACCCCGGGACGGTTGGCGTCGCAACGCTGCCAGCGGCGCCACTTTCTGACGAAATCGCCACCTTCGAAGTCGTACTGGACGATTGCGATTTCGGCGCTGCCTGGCAGTGGACGGCCGAGCGCCCCTTGTTTGGCGCCCGATGCGTTGGCCAGCACCAAGTTGCGCTCGGTGGACGCATAGAACTCGAGCACGCCAACGCCAAATCGTTCGTTGAGGCGGCGCCAGACGTCAGCGCGCATGCCGCTACCAGCAAACAACCTGACTGGATGATTACGCTCGCCTGTGGTGGGGGCCGCGTCGACCAAGGGGCGAGCCATCTCACCGGCGTAGAACACGACCGTCGCGCCGTAGCGCCGCGCTTCAGGCCAGAATCGGTCGACGTCGAAGCAGGCGGACAGCGCCAAGCGTGAGCCCCCCATCAGCGCGCCACCGACCGAGACCAACAGACCCGTGGGATGGTGCAAGGGCAAGCAACAGTAAACGGTATCGGCTGGGCTGAGGGTCGCCGCTGAGGCCACGCCGAGTGCCGAAAAAGCCCAGCGCCCATTGCTAACCCGGGCGGCGGTGGTCGCGCCCTCCTTTGCGGGGCGTACGAAGATGAGCGCGAGATCGCGAGCGCGACCCGAGTCGGCCTTGTACCAAGGTGGTAGCTCCACCGCTTCTGGATCGATGGCCTCCATGTCCACGACCTCGGCAGGCAGCGCGCGGCTGCTACGCCCGCCGCCCAGTACCAACACCGGACCATCGAACAAGGCCCGGCCACGACCAGCATGCTCGGGATCGGTTGCCAGCGCGCGCAGCGGGACCGCTTGCAACGCATCCGCGAAGCGTTCATCACCAAGCGTCGGTTTGAGCAGCACCGCGATGGCACCCAAGCGGTTGAGCGCTGTTACCATCGACAGGTAGCTCGGCCGCACCCCCATCAACACGCCAACTCGATCGCCTGGTTGGATGCCACAGTTGATGAGGCCCTTGGTCACGTGAGTGACACGTCGGTCGGCGTCCGCATAGGAGAAGGCGCGGTCCTTCCAGAGGAAGAACGTCTCGTCGCCAATTGCGCGAGCTTGCCGGGCCAGCGTGAGGCTGGGGCTCACGACCGTCGAGCCGGTCATCCGTTCCAACCGGGCCAAGCGCGGCAGTCGCCAGCGCAAGTTGTCCATGGCCTCGCCAGCGTCGCGAAATGCGTTCTCGACCCGACGCCAGCGCCCCAACAAGTTCTCCGCCAGCTCGTCGGTTAGCAGCTTGTAATCGAAGTCGACCTCGAAGAACTCCTCAGGCTCATCATTGTAGCGGGGTATGGAGGCAGGGGCGCCGAGCAGCGAAGGCAAGTCTCCCTGCCCTTCGCACCAGCGCACCCATTCGATCACACTCGGCCAGGTGTCGCGCAGAGAAGTCGAGCCCACCACCAGACCGAAGTGCCCCGCTGACAAGGTGATGGCGTAGTGGGGCGCATTGGGGGCTGCTTTCTCGATGGCGCGAACCGAGGGGGGACGGGCGAAGTCGTCCCGGTCACCCAAGAAATAGAGGATGGGGCAACGAATGTCGGCGAGGGTCAAGGTGCGCCCGTCGATCACGATGCCACCCGAAACCATCCGGTTGTGGACGATGAACTCGTCAACGAAGCGCCGCAGCGCGGGGCCGGGCCAAGCCACAAATCCGTCACCACCTAGGAAACGTCGACGACTCTCACGTTTCTCCAGCGCATCGCGATTGTGCAGCTTGCGCACGAAGTCTACCAGCTGCTCGAGCTCCTTGCGCGGGGTCAGCAGCTTGAAGCCCGTGCTGCTCAGCGTGCCGGGTAGACCCTCGATGCGGTCGAGGGGCAGCTCCAACATGGGTTGAACAGCGCGCATGAATCGCCCCGCAAACTCACTGGCAATGTTGGGAACATTCTTGTGGATGTCCACGGGACTGCCAAAAGTGATCAACGATGCGAGCCCTTCGCTGCGCAGGTAGGCCGCCGCTTGATAGGCAAACATCCCCCCTTGCGAGTAGCCAGCCAAGTGCGCCTTCTGGCCGGTAATCGCCACAGCCCGCTCCACCGCCCAGGCGACCGCGCGAACGTGGTCGTCGAGCGTGCGCTCCATACCCCCTTCTTCACGCTCAGGCGCGCCGAAATCCACCACCCAGGTGTCGATCCCAGCGTCTACCAACATGCGAGCCGCCGACAGATCCGGCGCCACGTCATAGATCTCAGCGGTGAGCATCAACGGAGGCACCAGCACCAGCGGACCGGACTGGCTCGGCTCGTCCGGCCCGACGTAGCGACGCAAACGACACAGGTTGCTGCGATCAACGACCTCGAAAGCAAGGCCGTCAGCCGGCGCCAAGCGACCGAGGCGCGCGAGCTCGAGTGCATTCTGTGCGCTCTTGCGAGCCCAGCGCTTCAACCGGCGCAAGCCAGAGCGCCGCCTGGTCGGGGTTGTCATCGAAACTGACGATAGCGCAGCGCGTGCGTCCGAGACCAGGTCTCATCCAAACGATCGGATCGTCAACCCGCAACGGATCCAAGCTGATTCTTTCCCGAAAATGCGCGAGGCAGGCTAAATGGGCCTGCACTCGTTTGGATTCCCGCTGACCGTGCGAGCAGGCTGCAAATGAATCGTCCCTCTGTTCCCCCCCCATCCAACGACCCGCTGCGGCGCTGGACGGTCAACGACGCACTGGACACCTATGCTGTCCGCGATTGGGGAGGCGACTTCTTCTCCGTCAACGAGCAAGGCAACGTCACCGTTTCACACACCCGCGGCAGCGTCGATCTCAAGAAGCTCGTCGACGACATCAGCACCCGGGGCATCCAGCTGCCTCTGCTCATTCGCTTCTCAGATTTGCTCGAGTCCCGAATCGCGCTCCTCAACCGCGCTTTTGCCAACGCCATCGGTGAATACGGTTACTGCGGCGACTATCGCGGCGTCTACCCGGTGAAGGTCAACCAGAGCCGCACGGTCGTCGAGGAAATCACCCGGTACGGACGCAAATTCCACTTTGGGCTCGAGGCCGGTTCCAAGCCGGAGCTTCTCGCCGTCATGGCAATGCTCGATGACCCTGATGCGCTGGTCATTTGTAACGGCTACAAGGACAAGCACTACATCGAGACGGCGCTGCTGGCCTCGAAGCTCGACCGCGCGGTCGTCATCGTGGTCGAGAAGCCTAGCGAGCTGGCCTTGATCAAGGACGTTGCCGACCGGCTAGGTGTCATGCCATCAATCGGCATACGCATGCGGCTGACCTCGCGCGGCGCCGGCAAGTGGGAGCAATCCGGTGGCGACCGAGCGAAATTCGGGCTCGCGGCAGCGGAGGTCCTCGCTGCCATCAACCAGCTCCGAGATTGGCAGATGCTCGACTGCTTCAAGCTGCTGCACTTTCACCTCGGCTCACAAATCACAGCCATTCGCGCCATCAAGGACGCTTTGCGCGAAGCCTCACGAATGTTCTGTGAGCTGCGCAAGCTCGGCTGCGAGTCGCTCAACTTCTTCGACGTTGGTGGCGGCCTGGCCGTCGACTACGACGGCTCGCAGACCACCTTCGACTCGTCGATGAACTACACCATCCAGGAGTATGCCAACGACGTCGTCTCCACCGTTCAGGAGTGTTGTGACCAGGACAACATCACCCATCCCACACTGGTCTCGGAATCGGGCCGCGCGGTAGTCGCCCACCACTCGGTGCTGATCGTCGATGTCATCGGCGTCAAGACGGTATCCACTGAAGAGCCCGCCCCGCCTACCGAGGACGACCACGACCTGACCCACAACCTCTGGGAGGTCTTCGATACGGTCACCCGCAAGAATTTGCGCGAGTGTTTCCACGACGCGCTGGAGTACAAGGACCAAGTTCTACAGTTGTTCAACCTGGGACATCTTTCGCTCGAGCACCGAGCCCGCTGCGAGCGACTGTTCTGGGCAAGCTGCCAACGCATGGTGGGCATCGCCGCGACGCTCAGCCGCGTACCACCAGAGCTGCAGACGCTGGGCAAGATGCTCAGCGACACTTACTTTTGCAACTTCTCGATATTCCAGTCGCTGCCCGATGCCTGGGCGGTCGACCAGCTCTTCCCCATCATGCCGATCCATCGCCTCGACGAGCGCCCGACGCGCCGCGGTGTGCTCGCAGACATCACCTGCGATTCTGACGGAACAATCTGCTCGTTCATCGATCGCCGTGACGTCAAACCCACCCTGGAGCTGCATCCGCCCAATGGCGCGCCCTATTACCTGGGCATCATGCTCACTGGGGCCTATCAAGAGATTCTCGGCGACCTCCACAATCTCTTTGGCGACACCCACACGGTTCACGTCGTGATCGCCGGCGATGGCAACTACGAAATCGACGAAGTGCTGCAAGGCGACACCGTGACCGATGTGTTGCGCTATGTGAACTACTCGCCCGACGACCTCATCAAGCGTTTGAGGCAGAAAATCGAGCTCGCGGTGCGCGGGGGGCACATGAGCCTCGACGAGTCACGGCAGCTGGTGCAGCGCTACCGCGACGGGCTGGCAGCCTACACGTACCTGGAATGAACAGCAGTCCTTGCGCACACGCTGAGCACAGCGCGTGCTCGAGGGCGCTACCGCCCCGATTTGACAACGCGGCGCAGCAACCTCGACCGGTCGACCTTGACGCCTACGGCGCGCTCGCGTACCCCGCGACTGAGCCTGGGGAAGGGGTTCGTCATGAACAAACGCGTAGCCCTACTTGCTGGCTGGGCGCTGCTGGTGCTGGCCAATACGACGACGACCGAATGGGCGGTTGCAGACGACGACAACAGCGCGAACGACAGCTGTGAGAAGCAGTGTCTGCGGCAAGCCCAGATTCTCTACAGTCGGTGTTTGTCCCGCGGCGGAGCTGAAGAAGACTGCCGGAAAGAAGCCGAGACGGCCTACCAGAGCTGCGCCGATGGCTGCGGTGTTTCGAAGCCAGCCTGTGACGAAGACGACGACGTCTGCACGCAGCGTTGTCAAAAAGACTGCAAAGCGAAAGCACAAGACGCCTACGAGAAGTGCATTGCGGCGAGCCGTGGGGAAGAGGCTTGCAAGAGCCAAGCGCAGCGCATCTATTCCAGCTGCGCCACGAGCTGTTCTGCCGCTCCGAGCTGTGCTGACAAGTGCCAGAAGCTCGGCAGCGAGGTGCTGCAGCGTTGTTTGCGCGAGGGCGGCGACGAGACGACCTGCAAGCAAAAAGCTGTTCACGCTTACTATGCGTGCCTCGATGGGTGCAGCGACGAGGCCTGAGCTGCGTTCGAGTACCAACTGGCGCTACGCGCCCCTCTTCTTCGCCTCACGGCTCATCGCAGTGGCGCCGTGCCAAATGGCGCTACGCGTCCG
>CAZRGL010000152.1:11900-19557 GCA_964599485.1 uncultured Polyangiaceae bacterium | reverse complement strand
CGCCAACGATGGTGTAGCCCGCGGCGAGGCTGAACAGGTATTCGGGCCACAACATCAACGGGCCGACCACATAGGCGACCGCCACGTTGCTGAACTGAACCACGTTGAAGGCCCGGCTCTTGCGCACTTTCAGCTTGGGCAGCCGCACGTTGCTGACCATCAACAGGGCGCCAATCAGCAAGTAGGCTGGACTGAGCTTCAGCACGTCGATGGCCAAATGGTACTTGTCCCAAGTCAGGTACCCGGACGCGACCACCGCACCCATCAGGGTGCCGGGGATCCCGATGAAGACGTCATCGCTCGAGCCCGCGGTGATGTTGAAGCGAGCCAATCTCACCGCTAGCGCAAGCACGTAGAGTCCAGCGCTGAGCATCAAGGCCCACTTGTGCCAACCGAGGTAGTGACCTGTGGCCATCAACCGAAAGTAGATCAGCGCGGCAGGAGCCATTCCGAAGGCGACAAAATCGGCGAAGGAGTCGAACTGCACGCCAAAGTCGCTGGTGGCTTTGCAGAGTCGTGCCGTGGCGCCATCCGCCTTGTCGAGCAAGGTGGCCCACAAAATCATCCATGCCGCCAGCTCGAAGTCGCCAGGACCTCCTTGGGCGCTCAAGACGATCGACGCCAAGCCGATCAGGAGTGAGGCAGCAGTGAAGGAGTTGGGAACGAAGTACTTCAGCGGCGGCATGGTCCCCCAGACACGCTGACGAGCCTAGACACGCTGACGAGCCTCTTGGCCCCCGGATCCACGAGCGCAGAGACTAACCAGCAGGGGCTAAATAGCACATGACGCGCCGCATCAAAAGACGTTCGTCTGTCCTGGACGTTTTAGGCGTGCGGACCGGATCAAGGATTGGCAGCTAGCCATCGATCGCAGCTCTTCGAGAAGCTGTTGGATAGCTTGAACTTGAGGCTGTACTGGGCACACATTTGGTAGGCCCGCCGCGCTTTGCGCATCTGCACCTCAGACGCTTTGACCATTGAATCGAAGAAATTGTCCCGGATTTCGGACCACATGATCGGCGGATTGCCGAGGTGGCTGGGACCTGGTTGGTCCCATTGCTTCGGGTAAGGAGCCGACCGAAAATCGTACACGTACTCAGCCCACATCGCGCCCACTCGAGAGCCGCTCGCCAGCCACCAGCGCGGCGGCGCCACCGGCTTGAGCTTCACGACCGCGAGATAGGCGTTCTCGGCGGCGTTGATTGCTGGCTGCTTGGATTGCATCCAGGTTTTGATTTTCGTGCGGACGTGCTGATCGACGTCCTTCTTGGAGCCATCACCTCGATAAACTGGAAAGGCGATGGCGTCGGCCACGAGGCGCTTCTTCTCGGCAAAGTAGAACAGCGCTTCACCCATCGACTCGAGCGCCAAACCGAGCCGCTGCTGGGCGGTGGCCGGATCGCCGGACATGACCCTCTTTCGCGCCTTGCTCGGGTCATCCCAATGGGCCACGACACGTCCGTACCAGGTATCGGTCGCCTTGGCGTCCCGTTGGCCTAGAGCGATCTGCCCTTGCATGGCCTGCGCATGCATCAGCAGGTGGAGCTGTTGGTTCTTGGTCTGCTTCTTGAAGAAAGGCGCAAGCTCCTGCTGAGCCGCTGCCCAGTCTTGCCTGTCGATGAGCCGACGCGTCGCGGCGAGCTCTGGCGGAGCTGCTGCTCGCCGAGCCTGCAGAAAATCCGGTAGCTCCGGCGCCTTCGAGGTTGGCGGCCCAGGCGTGTCGGCCTTGGCGGCCGGCAGGACGCTTGGAGTAGCAGAGGCGGTGGCGACGCTCGCGGAGCCCACGACCACGACCGTCGTCGCTGTCGGAACCGGCGCCACGGCTACTGGGCCCGTTTCGCCGCCGCAGCCAGCTAGAGAAACGAGGAGCACACAGGTGAGGTACTTGCCCATGAGAGCAGGATGGCACGGCGGCAGCGGTGGTGACAGCAAGACGCGCCACGAAATGGGCCGGCCAATAGGACGCTACCTGGCACGCTTGTCACGGCGAACGACAGCGAGCATTTTGAGGTAGTAGCGGCTCTCCTTGGCAATCGCGATGCCGAACTTGCGCGTCTTCAGTCGCTTGTTGTCGTAGTGCACGTAGCGTCGAAAATGGGGGCTGCCCTCGAGCGCCTCGATCATCGCCCTGTAGTCCTGGTGCGGCATGTAGATCAGGTCTGGGCGCTGCTCGCCCAGCAAACGCTCAGCGTCAAACGGCTCCAAGGCGTATCGCTTGTCGTTCAGGCCTGCCATGTCGATGATGTGCTTGCGCGGATTGAGCGCACTGAGAAAGCCTACCTCGGTGGCGGCTATCACCAAGTCGTCTGGCAACGCGGCAAACTCGTTGACGCGGAACCAGTACTCGTTGGGACCCCGCGTGGCGCTGTGCTTCACCGGATCCCAATGCCAGCCGCGGCGCCTGAGCTTCCACGCAAAGCTCTTGCCGTGGGCGACCGTTTTGGGCGCCAACAGCACCAACAGCAACAGCATGCCCGCGCAGGCTGCAGCTGCCCATCGCTCAGATCCCAGCCCTCGAATCGTGACAGGCAACGCGCGCTGCCAATTGCTCAAGCTGCGCCCAGCCAGGTAGGTCAGCGGTACGATCGTAGGCATGTAGAAGCGCTGCGCGCCGCCCATCACAGGAAGCGCCACAGCACTGTAGTAGATGAGACAAGCTGCCGTGGCGAGCGCCAGAGCCTTGTCGAGCGGGTCAGCGTGACGAAGTTGGGAACGGCCGACTACGCCCAAGATCACCACGAGGATCAGCGGCCAAAAGTACCCTATGAATTCGACCAGAGCCTGTCCCGCGACGCCGCGATAAGCGACGTCCAAGGACCCCTGATACAAGCCCCACGACTTGGCATAGAACGGCAGCGGTAGCGCCGTCCCGAAATAGAGCTTGTTGGTCAGCAGAATGACGCCAATCACGCCCACGACAAGAGCGAGCGCCCAGCGGGCGACTTTGCGGCGCTCGCCGCCGTAGAGAAACTCGGCGCCTGCAATGGCGAGCGAGAAAGTAATCAGCTCCGGTCGCACCCAAAAAGCAACACCGCCATAGATGCCCAACAGCGCGGCGCTACGACGGCTGGCATCTTTTGCAAAGCGGCGCGCGACGATCAAGAGCCCAGCGAGATAACTGAGCGCGAAGGTCGTATCCATGCCGCAGGACAGCAGGCGACCTACCTCGGACCAACCGAGGCAGAACACGAAAAGGAGGGCAACGGCGGCACGGACGGCGCGGCTCGCCTCGAGATGGCGAGCGACCAGCCACAGCGTGAGCAGGATGAAGACGACGCCGAACACGGTGCTCGACAGCGCGGCGCCCAAACTTGGGTTGCCGCCCGACAGCACACGAAACAGCGCGTGAGGGATCACGAACAGCGGCGATGTGAGGCCGTAGCTTGGCTCTGATCCAGGATTCCATGCGAGCCCCGCACCCGCGAGCAACTGCTGGGCGTAACGCTGGAAGATGTAGCCATCGTCCCAAATGCGCGGCAGCTCGAACTGGTTGAACGCGTAGAAACCAATTGTGGCGAGCCCGACCAGCATCGCGAGGCAGAAGAAGCGCTTGGTGAGCGCGACCAACAGCAGCGACTCTGCAGCGGACCCGTCCCTTCTACCGCCAGCGTCCCCCGTGTCGCCCCCGCCGTCTGATGGGCCAGGCTCGGACATCAGCAAAGATGTACCAAAGCGGTCCCATAGCGGCCAGGGCGCAGCTCATTGTCCAATCAACAAGCTGCCGTAAATCGATGCTCGGTGGCTGGCGTCTGAGATCTTCAAAGTCGTGTCCGGACCGAGCGTGGCGACAGAGTCAGCGAAGCTCGTGGCCACGGCGTCGAGCGGTATCGATGGCAGAGGCAGTGGCGCGAGCAGGGTCGGCAAATAACCCTCGAGCACCCCTCCGATGATGATGCGTAGACTTTCGTTCAACGCCTCGGCCTCGAGCCACGTCACCGATATGGTGGGCTGTGCGGACATGGACAACACCAGTGAGCTCGCCTCGCCGTCGATCGACGCGGCGACGTCGTCCAGAACGTTGATGGCGGCCTTGAAGGAGTTGCCGCCGACCTTGCCTGTAACGACCACCTCGCCGAGGCCGGCAGTGAGCTTGCCCTGAGGCGCTGCCAGCAGCACCGGCGGCAGCATGGGGGCGATGTGGATCTCGGTGACGACTTTCACGTCGTCGACGTCCATCTCGAAGCCGCCCTGAGCCCAGATGGCGAAGAGGGCCTGGTTGAGCGTATCGAGCGACACCGCGATACCGAACGCAGTGGTGGTCGCCATGGGCTGAGGCGCGCCGCCCACCTTCAACCAACCTGGCGCGCTGGCGCCCGACCCCGCCTCCATACCCGCAGCCTCGATGCCCGCAGCCACGCTGACCATGGCGCCCTCAGCGTCGAATTGGGCGCCAGCGAGCTGTTGTTGGGTGCTCAGCACAGCGTTCAAGCCGGCACTGCTCAAATCGATCTGGTCCGGGAGCCCGAAGTCGCTCAGCCCCAAAGATACGCTTCGGGAAGCTTCCTTCTGGACCGCGCTCTGCACCGCGTCGCGCACCTTCGGGCGAAGGATCTTGGTGATGATGCTGTCGACACAGCATGGGAAACCCGCGTTGTTCGAGTCGTACTTGAACTTGACGACATTGGTTTGCACGCCGCTGGCGCTCGCCTTCAGGTGTGCGTCCTGATCGCCCCCATCGGCGAAGCTGGCGTCGATGTTCCCGTTTACGTGGATTGCCTCGGCGCTCAAGACCACGTTGTCAGTGTGCTTGAGCAAGATGACCTTGACCTCGAGCTTCCCCTCGACGCGCAGCTTGGACAGGCTGGCGCTGACCGCAACACCACCTGCACGGGGCGCAAAGTGTAAGCTGGCGCCGCCATAGCTCGCATGGGTGACGGTGAACTTGTACTTTGCCGGTGACTCCTTGCCGCTGAAGACCGCCCCCTGAAGGGAGGCGAGGAGATCGACGTCGTCGAGGGCGTGCTGGGCCAGGTTGGTGACGCTCAGCTTTGCAGGATCGGGATCGGCAAACCCGAGGGCATTGACACGCAACCCGAGCGCCGCGGGAACGACCTCGGTGGGCTTGGCAAAGTCACCGTAGAGGAAGGGGACATCGAGCGCGCTGGGCCCATCGACGAGCCTAATCAGATTCAAACCCCTCACTGCCTTCACAGTCGTGCTGAAGGAGCCGTCAGCAGCAGGCGTGACGGGCGTGCCGTCGATGAGCAGCTCGTCGGTGGCGCCCTGCCCTTGTACGATCACAGTGCCCGCAGCAGTGGCGGAGATGAATGAGGCTCGAGCTGGGGAGGTCACCAACAGGTCGCCGGGCTCGTTGTCGTCGCCCAACGTCTCGGATCCGTCGAGCGAGCCAGCTCCCTCGCCAATGAGCCCTTGAACCGAGCAACCCGTGAGCAGCAGAGCTAGCGTGACGATGGTCAGAGCGGGGCGCAGCAGGCGCGGAGCTGTCAGCATGAGCAAAGCTGATTGCACCTGCCGTGCCACGCCCCAATCGCGACACGGCATGCAAGATTTCGAGCCTTTGGCGCCCCCTACCAGGTGAAACCGGCCCGCTGAGCCCCCCAGCCAAACGAGAGGTGGGCGTTGTAGCGCAGATGCATGATGTCGAAGCGATCGTCGCTGGCGTATTTCACGAAGCTCGGGCGGTGGTGGCCGGACAGCGCTACATGGCGACAGAGCCCACGCTTCTCGAGATCGAAAACGCGCTCCAGGATGCTCGACCTGGGCAGGTCGTTGTACCAACCGAGCAGCAGCACGTCGGCGTAGTCGATTCCCAGCGAGCGCAGCCCCTTGACGAAGTTGCGCTCGAGTAGCCACGGCCAGCGCGAGTAGCTCTGCAGCACCACCTTGAGCTCGTCGCGTTTGCCAGCGCTCACCAGCTCGCGGATCGCGTCCCGCATGCCGCTGCTGCGACGGCTGCCGTGATACCAGTAGTTGATCCCTCGGTCGAAAGCGCGCAGCAGCGCTTCTTTGGGCGCACCGTAGCCACCAGAGATCCCTAGCGGGCTGACGCGCAGCCCCGACCGACCCAGCGCTATCTGATCTTCAAAGCTTGCCACGCCAGATAGATAAGTCGCCGCTGGTCAGTTCGCCATAGGTTCTGCGCAAAACCGGTGGCTGCGTGGGCTCAGCTAGCTCGGCGGCTGGGCTCAGCAGTCCGCTCACACGGGCGCTGAGCAGGACGTCTTTCCCCATCTGTCCGACGACGAGCGCCCCGGCTTCGTGGCCTTCACCGCCACACGTTGGCGGTCTCTGTTGAAGGCGAAGAAAATGCCGGCCGGCGAAGCGCCGATGCGCGCTCGCGATTGCTACCGTTTCGCTCTGAGCTCACCCGACATCGACGTTTGCATGACCGGACCTGCTAATGGAGCGCAAGTCGATGAGGCCCTTGCTGCCCTCGACGAAGGCCCGCTCAGCCCCGAGGAAAATGAGCGCTTCCGCCGCATCGGCGCCCACGTCCGCGCCAACGCCGGCTGGCGACCGCTGGGCTAGCTCGTGCCCGGGACTCAGCTCCGTGGTTAGAATAATGCGTTTGGGGCCGGCAACGGGTTAGCCTCCGTCAGCACCAACGGATGCGCACGCGGTAGGTCACTTTGGTCTTGCCACGGGCCGGCACGGGTACGTCGAAGGCAAAGGTCCGCGAGTCCTTCTTGGTGTACGGGTGGCTCGAGTCCAGCACCTTCCAGTCGCCGCCGACCGGCTCGAAGATCTCCACCTTGATGGCGCTGTCCTTGTGATTGCGCAGCTCGATCTCCCACTCGCTCTCCGAGCTACAACTGCCGAGCGAGCGCCATTTCATTTGCTTGCGGTCGCCCACCACGTCGAAGGCCTCGCCCATCTTGATGCGGATCTTCTCATCGCGGGGAGTGTGATCGATGCGGTCCTCGCCAATGAATTGCTTGGCGCCGGACTTGTCTGCTTTGTAGACGCGTACGATGCCCTTCGGCAGCGGGATGCCCAAGTTGTTGGCCTTGGTGTTCTTCACGTCGAGATAAACGCCGATCTTCTGGTTCTTCTGGGTCTGACCGTGCCGACCCCGATACCAGTACTGCCGGCCGTAATAGATGAGCTTCTTGTCAATCTTGACGCCCTGCCCTTCGAGCAGCGTTACCTGCTTTTGCTCCTTGTCGAGGACGTCCGCCGGCCGTTGCAAGGTGTACAGGTGGTACTCGAAGAAGCTCTCTTGTCGGAACGAATCGGCCGACTTGCCGAGCCGCCCGTGGCCGGAGCCGAACCCCTGGCCAACGCCGGAGTACGACGAGACGCGCTGCACGTCGCCGGCAACGAGCTTGAGCTTGGCGCCTTTGTAGCTCGCGCCACTGTTGTTAGTCAGCGTCACCCAGCCGGTCAAGTCGCCGCTGGTGTCTTTGTCGTCGATGACGAACACGTAGTCGGCTTTCCAATTGAGGCGGCGACTCAAGTACGTCACCTCGACCTTCTGCTTGGCCGTCTTGCTGTCGAGCAACCAAACCAGCGTGGGCTTGGCGATCAGGTTGGCGGGAACCTGCGAGAACGCGAAACGCCCGCCCAAACCATAGGTCACCTCGCCGCTCGGTAGCTTGAGCACAGGCTGGCCACTGGCCACACTCAGGATCTCTACGTTGAACAGCTCGTCTTTGCCGCTCGTTTCCATGAAACGGTAGACCATGACCATCATGAC
>CAZRGL010000152.1:6935-11890 GCA_964599485.1 uncultured Polyangiaceae bacterium | reverse complement strand
GCAGCTTTCGGGGAGTGAGCACGTCGTAGCGGTAGTTCTGCTCGAGCACCGTCAGGCTCTTGGGATCCGTCAACGATTTGATGTGCACCGTTTCGGGCTGCAGCGTAGCGGCCACATCGCGAAACTCGAGCGCCACCTGCCCCTGGCTCACGTCTACCTCACGGACCTCGCGTACGAGCCCAAAGGCCTGGTTGTAAACGGTGATGGACACCTCTTTGCGCCCATCAGCGCGAGAGATCTTCTTGGTCGCGGGCGACTGCGCGCTCGCCATGCTCCCGATTGTCAGCAAGCTCAACGACATCGCCGCGACAACGATCTTCGCCACCGTCCTCGACCGCAGGTTCTGTGTGTTGCGCATGTTCACTCCTCGTCTCTTCTGGCCAGCGCGCCTCATCCTCAGCACCATCGCACCCGTACGCGGTAGGTTATCTTCGTCTTGCCTCGTGCGGGCACTTGCACGTCAAAGGTGAAGGTGCGCGAGTCTTTCTTGGTGTGCTGGTGGCTCGACTCGATGATCTTCCAGTCGCCGCCGATCGGTTCGTAGACCTCCACAGCCGTGGCTGTGTCTTTGTGGTTGCGCAGCTCGATCGCCCATTCGCTCTCGGTGTTGCAATTGCCCAGCGAATCCCAGTCGATCTGCTTGCGCTCGCCGACGACGTCGAAGGCCTCGCCCATCTTGATGCGAATCTTCTCGTCACGGGGGGTGTGGTCAATTCGGTCCTCGCCGATGAACTGCTTGGCACCTGAGCTGTCAGCCTTGTACACGCGCACAATCCCCTTGGGCAGCGCCATGCCGAGGTTGTTGGTCTTGCTGTTCAGTATGTCGAGGTAGACGCCGACCTTCTGGTTCGATTGCACCCTGCCGTAGCGGCGGCGGTAGTAGTTCTTGGCACCATAGAAAATGAGCTTCTTGACGATGCCGATATCGTGAGCCTCGAGTAACGCTACTTGCTTCTGCTCCTTGTCGAGCAGGGACGTCGGTCGCTGCAAAGTGTACAGGTGGTATTCGAAGAAGCCCTCTTCGTGGAACTGGTCGTCATCGTCGTCGCCAGCTTCCTCGTCCTCGGGTGGACTGTAATAGTGCGGCTGGCTGACTCGCTGAACGTCACCGGCAACGAGCTTGAGCTTGGCGCCCAAATAGCTGGCGCCACTGTTGTTGGTCAGCGTAACCCATCCGGTGACGTCCCCCTTGCTGTCGCTCTGATCGACTACCAGCACGTAGTCGGCTCTCCAATTGAGACGCCGTGACAAATAACTGACCTCAACCCGTTGCTCGGCGGCTTTGCTGTCGAGCAACCACACCAGCGTGGGCTTGGCGATCAGATTGGATGGCACCTTGGGAAACGCAAACCGCCCAGCGAAACCGTAGGTAATTTCACCACCAATCTCGAGCACCGTTCCGCCCTTGGAGGCGAGCACCTCGGCTTCGTGAAGCTCGTCCTTGCCGGTCGCCTTGTTGAAGCGGTAGATCTTGACCTTCTTGCCGACGTATTTGTCGAGCAGCTTCTTGGGGCTGAGGATGTCGTAGCGATAGTTCTGCTCGAGAACAGCCAACCCGCCGTCAGCATCGAGCGCCTTGATGTGCACCGTCTCGGGTTGGATGTGAGCTGAGACGTCACTGAACTCCAGCGAGACCCGACCCTCACCGAGCGCTACTTTGCGCACTTCACGCACGAGCCCGAAATTCTGGTTGTAGACCGTAATGGCCACGCTCTCGCGCTGTCCCGCTGACGAATCGCGCTCGCTGACAGGACCGGAGGGCCCTGGCCCAACCTGGGTTGGTTTGCCGTTGCAGGCGATCAGAATCGAACAGAGCGTCAACGCGACTGGGGTAAGAGTGCAGCGGCGGGCGCGGCGCGCGGGAGTTGGTTCGGGCATGGCCTTGGGGACTCGTAGGGGCTCGCGAAAACAAGTTCTTCTTGCGCAGGGCCCAAGGTAGCAGAGCAACTCGTCGAGCGCTGCTCCGAGAACGCTTCTCACTCTTCTCGCCCATCGCCGAGCGCCGGGGTAAGCTCCGCGCCATGATGGCGGTTCAATCCTTGGGAGCAACATCATGCATGGTGTAATCGCGGCTGGTTCAGCGCCTACCGCGGATGCCGGAGCCGAAATCCTCGATCGCGGCGGCAATGCGGCCGACGCCGTGGTGGCAGCTTGTTTCGCCACCAGCGCCGGTGAGCCCACGCTCACCAGCCTCGCAGGTGCCGGTGTGATGATCTATCGCTGCGCCGACACCGGCGAAGTGAGCATTTGTGACTTCTTCAGCGACGCACCGCTCACCCATCCCGACCAGGTCGAGGGGCTCGATTTCCGAGGTGTCGATCTCGACTTCGGCCCGACGACCCAGCGTTTCTACATCGGCGCCGGCTCGGCCAGCGTCCCCGGTGTGATCCCGGGTCTGTGCAAAGTTCTTGAGCGCTGGGGGAGCATGCCCTTGGAGCAGGTGATCGAGCCCGCCTGCCGCTTCATGAGAGACGGTGTGGTGCTCGGGCCGTACCAAGGTTTCGCGGCCAAGCTCCTCGAGCCCATCCTGACCGATACCGCCAGCTCCCGACATGTCTTTACTCTCGACGGTCGGATGATAGGCGCCGGCGATCGCTTCCGACTGCCGCAGCTCGCCGACACGCTCGAAGCCATGGCCGCGCGCGGCTGGCAATCCTACTACGACGAAGTGCTGTGCAAGGCCATGGTGGAGCAGTTCGGGCCCCACGCAGGCGGCCTCATCACCGCAGAAGATCTCGAACGCTACGAGGTCCATTTTCGCGAGCCGCTCAAGCTGCGCTACCACGAGGCCAGCGTCTTGACCAATCCACCACCGGCCGCCGGTGGGACGATGATCGCGATGATGTTGCAGCTGCTCGACGGCGTCGATCTGGCAGCGCTATCGCCCACCGGCCGCGAACATGCACTCACCCTGTGCCGAGCCATGGCGGTGGCCGACGAGGCCCGCGAAGAAGGAGCCGCTGCCCTCCTGGCTGAACGATTCCCACACTGGCGACAGCGCTACCAGCAACTGTGCGGCGAATCCCGACTGAGCGCCCCTTCATTGCCACCAGGCCCGAGCTCCACCACCCACGTCAGCGTGCTCGACGCCGATGGCAACGCCGCCGCGGTGACCTTCAGCTATGGCGAGGGCAACGCGCACATCATCGGCAACAGCGGGATCATGATGAACAACCTGATGGGTGAAGAGGACATTCATCCCAAGGGCTTTGGTCATGCTCCGGTGGGCGAACGAATCCCGACGATGATGTCGCCCACCCTCATGCTGAGCGACGATGGCGCCATCACGGTGATGGGTACCGGCGGCGCCAACCGGATCCGCAGCGCCATCGTGCAGGTGGTGTCGCTGCTCGCCGATCACGGCCACGACGCCGAAAGCGCGGTGGCAGCCGCACGCTTGCACTACGAAAACGGTGTGCTCAACGCCGAAACCTTCGACCGCGACGACGGCGGCAGCATGCTCGCCGAGCTCGGCGCCAAAGAGTTGGTACGCTTCGAAGAGCGCAGCTTGTTCTTCGGCGGCGTGCACATGGTGCGACGCGCTGCCGACGGCACGCTGAGCGGCGCCGGCGACCCCCGCCGCCGCGGAGTTTGTCGCATCGTGTGACGGCTACGGCCTCTCTTCGAGCTAGCACCACACACGAGACGACCCAGGACGATTGGCTGAGGGGCTGTTGGTCGACGACAAATGTCTCTCGACCGTCGAGAAGAGCTCGAAGGGCACGCGTCAGAGCCGGAAGGCCCCCTGGCACCGTCTCGCTCCTGCCGTCAGCCCTGAGCGCGCGGGCGGAAAACCCAGCCGAGCAACAAGCCGAGCAGCAGGCCGCCAGCGTGCGCCGAGCCGGCGGACTGTTCCCACCACACATCAGCAACCAATTGCGCCACTGCGATCAGCAGCAACAGCGCCAGTTGTTTTCGGCCGAGTGCGCTACGACGCAGTGTGCGATTGCTGGCGATGAGCGCCAAAGTGGCTCCGAACAGCGCCATCACCGCACCCGACGCTCCAATTGCGACGGCCAGACTGTCGCGCCACCACACAAATGCCAAAGCGCCGGCGTGAAGGCCTGCCACATAGAGAAACAGCATCCGTGCACGGCCCATCGCTTGCTCGACCACGCGACCGAAAATCAGCAAGCCCAGCACGTTCAAGAACAAGTGGCCGACGTCTACGTGCAACCAGGCATAGGTTGCCAAGCGGTAAGGATCGGGCGCGGCGGCGAAAGGGGCCCATAGCCCCCAGTCGCGAAAGACCAACGACGGGCTCGGCTGGGCCAGCTGCCAAAAGAACACCGCCACCAAGGACAACGACAAGGCGAGGCTGAAGGGCGTAATCCCAGGGCCAGCCAGCGGGGCGATCTTTGCGCGCAGCGAGAGCCGTTTGCGAATGTCGGCCAGGGTCAGCTCGCGCTCCGCCTCAGGCACCTCCTCACCGCAGGCTGCTAGTGGCTGGTCGCGACGCAGGAGCAAACGTCGACGTCCACTGCCGGTGAGCCCGCCACCCTCGAGGGCAGTCGCGATCAGTTGCTCGGCGCCTTCGTGGTCACCGGCTCGCTGTCGGGCGGTGGCGCGGAGCACGGCGATGCGCTCGGCGGGAACTTCGCGCGCTATCTCGGCGCGATCTTGCTCGCACAGCTCGACCGCACCGAGCTGCGCCGCCGAGGACAACAAAGCCCAACTGCCATCCACGGTGCGGCGCCAAAAGGCCGGACCTTCGGCAAGCTCTTGGTAGGCTTCGATCACTGCGTTGGGGCCGCCGCGCTCGCCTCGAACGGCCACATAGGTCCCGGCCAGTCCAGAAGCGAGCGCCAGTGCGCGCACTTTAGGCTCGTCCAGCTCACGCGCCATCTCATCGAAGTCGTCGGTCCACGACAGCAGAGCCAAGCGGTGCAGAGCTCTCTCGTGATCGCTGAGAGAACCCAGACGCGCTAGCGCTGCATCGAGATCGGGTCGCTCGC
>CAZRGL010000152.1:0-6909 GCA_964599485.1 uncultured Polyangiaceae bacterium | reverse complement strand
AAACACCCGCTGGGCTTGCGTTGGCCGCAGGCGCCAAGCCACCGTGGCCATCCACCCCGCAGCCCTGAACCGTCCCCACCGCAAGGCCCGGGCGGCGCGCCGTGTCAGCAGCGCCGGCAGCACCAACAGAAGCAGCACACAAGAGGCGGCCACGAAGCCTGCATACCCAGGCCAGAGCCCATAGCTTGCGACGCCAACGACAAGCATGACGAGCGCGATCGACCACGCCTCTTTGCTCAGGCGCCAGGGCGCGCGCACGAGCCGCGCCGCGTGCGTCACCCACACCGCACCAGCCATCATCAACAGCACCAGATTGATGGGCATCGACGTGGCGCTACTGAAGCGCTCCGAGGTTGAGCACGAACGCCGAGAAGTTGCTGGAGGAGTACTTCTTGCCGGCCAGCTCAGCTGGCCCCTGAATCCGACCAGCTGCCAGCAGGTTTCCCGCGGTCGCCAGGGTGATGCTGCTCAGCTCTTCGGTAGCGGTGGAGCTGCCAAAGACTTGATGGGCGATCGGATTTCCTTTTTGGTCGACGCGGGCGACGAAGCTCTGGGCACTACCCGCCAAGTCTTGGCTGAGCTCCAGCCCCACCGACATGGGACCCGTCAACATGGTAGCCGTCTTGCTATGAAACACACCGCCCAGCAGCACGTCTTCGCCATCGAGCGCCAGGGCCTCGACGGATACGTAGCCGTACCCGTTCACCGTATCGATTCGCACCGGAGGGGCGACATTTTTGGTATCGCTGTCGATATGTATGACGAAACCGTCTGGGCACAGGCCTCCTGCCCCAACACAACTGCCATCATCACCGGTTGGATGCATGGTGGGCTGGAAATTGGTCGGCCCGCGAAAGAGGCCCGCAACCACGGCACGCTTGCCGTTGGCTGCAACCGCCCGCGGCCACGCCCCGACTGGACCACTGCCTCCCGCACCGCTACCACCCCCGCCACCTGAGCCGCCACCCTGACCGCTGGCACCCCCGTTGCCTTGTACATCTAGGACGGCTTCTGCCGCCGTCGACCACAACTGGCCTCCGGTATGTCGGTTGAGCCGCACGACGAACATCGAATTGCCAGGCACCGGATTGCCGCCGCCCTCAAAGTCGATTGGCTCGACGGTCCGCCCCGCGATGATCAAGTCGTCGGCAGCCGCCGCCATCGCCATGACGGAAGCATCTGCATCGCCGTAGCCCTGGGCCCAATTAGCGTCGAAATCGTGGTTCAGGCGCATGACGAAAGCCTGCTCGCCGATTAGCCCTTTCGCGGTCGGCATGTCGCCACCCGCGCGACCGCCGATATAGACAGATCGGTCGTACACCACGAGCGCATACAGCCAATCATCTTCTGGCCCGCCGAAGCTGATGACGTGCTGCAATTGCCCCTTTGATGATTCGTAGCGGGCAAGGCAGATGTCGACCTTGCCCGCAAATACGACGTCAAAGGTGCTGCTGTCTCCTACGCATTGGTAGCCAACCACGATGCTGTCATCGGCCTCGTCCACGGCCACCGCGACAGCTGCATCGTGATCGAAGCCGTGGAGCCCGGTGCTCCACTGAACCGCGCCATCCGGAGCCAACTTGACCACAAAACCGTCAGGGCATCGCTCGTTTTCAAAACAGAACTTGTCGTCGTTCGCTCCGAGGGGATGGGCGCCACTGGCCAGCGTGCCGGTGAATTGGCCAACGACAACAGCCCCTCCGTCAGCAGTAGCCGCAATCGCAGCCGCGGAGCTCTGACTATGTGAGGAAATGAACGCTTCTGCCCACGGCGCCGATCCCTTGGCCGCAGCGGGCCCAGCGGGCACGTACTCGCCGTCGATCCCGCCCACCAACGCGCAGCCAGCCAAGAGCAGTGTTGCGGCACAAGACCAACGGGCGCTCAGCACGAGACACCTGTCAGGCGACGACGAACATAGCTGGACAGCGCCGGTTCGGCAGAGAGGGGCTGAAACATGAGCTCCGGCGAGTATACGCCGCCCAGCCCCGAGGCCAAACGGCGACTCGACATCAGCCGGCGCTATCCCGACGAGTCTTCGCCCGGCTGGCTTCGCCGCCGCAGACGGCTTTTCGGACCTGCCGGTCGCTCTTGAGCGTGAGGTAGAAGAAATCCCGCGGGCTTGGCACCTGCAAGTACTCGGTGCGGGTGAACTCGAAGCCGTCACAGAGCTTGGTGGCGATGGGATCCGGCAGCCCCAGATGTTTGTACAGAACCAGCTTGGGATACGACCAGTTGACGTCCAGCTGCGCCACGAATGCAGCCCCTGCATGCTTCATGGCCAGCGCAATGGCCGGAGCGGTCGTGTGATCACCGATTCCCGAGTAGAGGACCTTGCCGTCTGCACTGATCCCAATGGCCGAGCGGCGGATCACGGTGTGGCCATTGAGCGTGGCGCCCCAATAGGTGTTCTTCTCGGAGACGAGCCCCGGATGCAGCTTGCCCTGATCGACCATGCAGCTGGGCGTCTGCCGCCACCACACAGCCTTGTCTGCGCGCTTGGCGAGCCGGGCCCAATCGCCAATGACGAGCTCCTCACCGGCCAACATGGCGATGCCGCAGGAAATCGATCGAGGCTTGATCAGCGTGACGCCGTCGATCTTCATGCCGTATTGGCCATGCACGGCCTTGAAACCGCCGTTGAAAGCAGCCAGTAGTGCGCCTCGATGCCGAGGCGGGATCAGCGCAGCACGCTTGTAGCCATACGCTTCCTTGGTGGAGCTCTTGGGCTCGCGCTTGCCCGCCATCATGTGCAGCTTGACTCGTCGCAAGTCGACCGCCACCAGACTCACCGCAGCCCAAGAGCGCTGCTTGTCGGGGTGCAGCAAGGTCTTGTACATCGCCGGCGAGCCGAATCGGTCAAGCGGCCCCGCCTCGACCCCCACCCATCTGCCGTCGCCAGGCGCCGACCAGCTCGTGTGCATGGGTCCCGGATCGCGCGGCTGGAACGGCCCGATCTCACACCCCTGCAGCTTGCGCGTCGGCAGCGGAGCAGCTCGCTTGCTCGACGGCTTCGGCACCTCCCAGTAGGCCTTCGGCTTTTCGTCGGAGCTGAGCAATCGCTTGATTCGATCCTGGGCCGCGTAGGCAAGGTCTTCCATCGTGGTGACCGCCTCAGCGCCAATCACAGCACGGAGGCTGTCGGCAACCAGCGGACCGAGCCAGGGGATGCGATGAACCGCGGTCCAGAGCAACATCAGCGCCGCTGGCGGCAGAACGATCAGGACCAGGCGCCGCAGCTTGCGCCGCTTGGCAACCCGATCCTCGCCGGCCCCAGCGGGTTTCTCAGTGGCCCACTTGAAGCCAGCCTTGTCATCGGTGTCGCGCTTGTTGCTCGGATCTTTTCTTGCCATCGGTTCGTCAGCGATACCTTGCCAAGGGGCTGGACGCAGATGCGCCGCTGATTGAAACAGCAGCATACGACGAAGCTTGGCTGCGGCCCGGTTTTTGACATTGCCGCGCCCGCTCCAGCCCGCTCAGCGTGCAAGCCGGCGCACCTCGAGCACGTCGGGCAACTTATCGATGCGCTGCAGCACCTTGACCACTTGCTCGGCGCTCTGGAACTCGAGCGACAGCTTCAGCCAAGCGGAACCGTCCTTGCTCGCCTCCGCCCGGGCGCTGGTCATGTTCACCCCGGCGTTGGACACCAGGTTGGACAAGTCGCGCAGCAAGCCGGGACGGTCGTGGGCACGGATTTCGACGTCCACCGGGTGGCGTTCCTGAACACCGGGTCCCCAATCGATGTCCACCAACCGCTCCGGCTCGCGGGTCTTGCTGACATGCGAGCAGTCGCGCCGATGAATGACGATGCCGCGGCCGCGCGTGACGAAGCCCACTACATCGTCTCCAGGAACCGGATTGCAACAACGAGCGCGCTTGCCGAGGATGTCATCCACGCCATCGAGCGACAGACCGCTTGCCGATCGCTTGCGCTGGGGCGCCGGCAACGAAGGGGGGATGGGCAACTCGGATGGCGGCGCCTTGTCCCGCTCGACCTGAAGTGCGGCCGAGCCCACGCCCTGCGGATGGCGGTCGCCGTAGCCCACCGCCGCAAACAGATCCTCCGTTTTGTCATACTTGAGCAGCTCGGCGATTTCGTCGATCGTGGCGTGATGTAGCTCCAGTCGTTTGAGCTCCTTTTCAATCAGCTCGCGCCCTTCCATAACTGCGGTGTCGCGCGCCTGAGTGCGAAACCACTGGCGCACTTTGGTGCGGGCGCTGGCGGTGCGCAGATAGCCAAACGAGGGGTTCATCCAGTCCCTGCTCGGTTGTGACTTCTTCGAAGTGAGGATCTCGATTCGGTCGCCGGTTCGGAGCTGATAATCGAGCGCTTGGATGCTCTCGTTGACCCGCGCTCCGCGACACCGATGGCCCACCTCGGTGTGGATACGGTATGCAAAATCGAGCGGCGTCGAGCCGATGGGCAAATCGAGGATGTCGCCGTTGGGAGTGAACACGTAGACCTGATCCTCGAAGATGTCCGTCTTGAGCGACTCGACGAACTGGTGAGGATCAGTCACCTCCCGCTCCCAGTTCATGAGCTGGCGCAGCACCATGAATTTCTCGTCGGCTTTTTGCCCCGCCCTGCGCCGCTCTTTGTAGGCCCAATGCGCCGCAACGCCGAATTCGGCAAAGGTATGCATCTGCTGGGTCCGAATCTGGACCTCGAAGGGCCGCCCGTGGGGACCGACCACGGCGGTGTGCAGCGACTGGTAACGGTTCTCTTTGGGCTTGGCGATGTAATCGTCGAATTCGCTCGGAAGCGGCACCCAAGCGCTGTGCACCAGCCCCAAGGCGGCATAACAGTCCGTCAGCTTCTCGGTGATGATCCGTACCGCGCTGACATCGAAGATGTGCTCGAAGCTGAGCTGCTTGCGCTGCATCTTCTTATAGATGCTGTAGATGTGCTTCGGACGACCGTAGATCTGCGCTTCGATCCCCTCCTCCGAGAGCTTGCTGCGCAGAACCGCGAGCACCCCTTCGACGAAGGCCGTGCGCTCTTCGCGCGACTCGTTCAGCTTGCGGCTGAGCTCAGCAAAAGCTGTCGGCTCCAAGACCTGCAGCGCCCAGTCCTCCAGCTCCCATTTGAGCTGCCAAATCCCCAGTCGATTGGCCAGCGGAGCGAACACGTCGAGTGTCTCACGGGCTGTGCGCTCGGCGTGGTCAGCATCGAGAGCTCCATCGCGCAGTGTGCGCATCAGCCGAACACGCATCGCCAGCACGATGATCACAACCCGTACGTCTCGGGCCATCGCCAGGAACATCTTGCGGAGCGACTCGGCGGCCTCTTGCTCGAGGCGATCCCAACGAATCGAATACAGTCGGCTCACGCCCTCGAGCAATGTGATGACGTCGTCGCCGAGCAGGTCTTTGGGAAGCTCGTCGATGCGCCGCTCGGTGTGCAGCAGCAAGGGCGCAGCGATGGCCGCACTCACGGCCGCGGCGTCGAGGCGCAAGCCAACGAGCACGCCAGCGGTTTGGACCGCTGCCTCGAGATCGATCTCCTCACCGGCTGCAGCGGCCTCCTCGAGCAGCTTGTGCGCAGCCACGACGGAGTCGAGATCGTCGTCCGGATGGACCTCTTTCAGCTCAGTCAGCAGCTCGTTCAGCATATCCATGATGATGACGTGCAGCATAATCACTCGGCGTCCTGCCCGCGAACCCTGAGCGCCGTACCGCCGCTCGCAACCCTGGCAGGATTTTTTGCTTGCACGCTGCTATGTTTCGACCGTCCGATCGGGGCAGACGATCGCTGGCGCCCTCCCTTCATTGGGACAGCGCTGGAGGAAAGTCCGAGCTTCACAGGGCAGCGTGCCGGGTAACGCCCGGTGGGGGTGACCTCGAGGAAAGTGCCACAGAAAAGATACCGCCGCGTCGCATCTGAGGGTGCCGCGCGGTAAGGGTGAAATGGTGGGGTAAGAGCCCACCGCGTGGTCGGCAACGACGACGGCATGGCAAACCCCACGCGAAGCAAGGCCACATAGGAAGGCGCTGTTGCGTCGGAAACGACGCGGCGAAAGAACGGCCCGTTCGAGCTTTCGGGTAGGCCGCAACAGGGCTGTGGCGACACAGCTCGCAGATGAATGATCGTCAGCGTCCGCGGGGCGACCCAACGACGACCACAGAACTCGGCTTACAACCGATCGGACCACCTGGCCTCGCACCCCGTGCGAGGCCTCGTGCTTTTGTCGGCCCCTACCCTAGCTACGCGCTGAAGGACTGACCGCAGCCGCAGGTTCCGGACACATTCGGGTTGTTGAACTTGAAACCCGAACCGTAGAGACCTTCGACATAATCGATCTCGGTACCGTCCAAGTACTGGAAGCTCAGCGGATCGACGTAGAGCTTGACGCCCTGAGCCTCGAAGGCCTCGTCCATGCTCGTGGGCTCTTCTTCGAAGTACAGGTCGTAGTTGAAGCCGGCGCAGCCCCCGCCAATTACGCGCAGGCGCAATCCCTGGCCTTCCAGCCCTTCTTCTGTTGCAATTTCTCGGACTTTTTCGGCCGCGGTCTCGGTGATGCTGATCATGATTAAGACTCGCCAGTTGAGCTGGGTTTGCCAAACATAACCATACGGAACCTTCGTGACCAGAGGGCTTGTCAAAAAAATTCCAGCGCGGGGGCCAAACGGACCGGGCCAGCATCGACTTCGCCCCGCGTCCGGGCTAAGCCTCGGCCGTGAGTGACAGCGAAAAGTCAGCTACTCAGCCCCACCCAGAAGCGGAGTTGAAAACAACACCGCTTCACGAGGAGCACGTGGCTTTGAACGCCCGCCTGGTGCCCTTCGCTGGCTATGAGATGCCCGTGCAGTATGCGGGAGTGAAAGCCGAGCATCTCGCTGTTCGCACAGCGGCCGGCTTGTTCGACGTCTCGCACATGGGCGAGCTCGTGCTCAGCGGCCCAGAGGCAGGCG
>CAZRGL010000151.1:0-19607 GCA_964599485.1 uncultured Polyangiaceae bacterium | reverse complement strand
TCGGACTCGGACTCGGACTCGGACTCGGACTCAGACTCGGACTCGGACGGACTCGGACTCGGATTCGGGCTAGGCGCCGGCTCCGCCTTGCGCAGCCATGCCCCCGCTGCCACCGGTGCTGGGACCGCCGTTCTTGATGCACTTGACGATGCAGTTGTTGAGCGACACGCAGTCGGGTTGACCGGAGCAGGACTCAGCCTCGACCTTGCACACACCGTTGAAGGTGGTGTCCGGTAGCTGTTCGGCGGCGCAGGTGCTGTTGACACAGAGGTTGCAACCGTTCGGGTCGGGATTCTGCGGATCGGTCAGGTAGCTGACGCTGCAACCGCCCTCGACGCCCTCCTCGCAGAGGTTCTTGACGTTTGCGCTACAGATGTTGAAACAGGCGCCGCAAGTCAGGCATGTGCGAAATGCCCGATATGCCGGTTCCGCGCCTGGATAGGCGAGGATACAGGCCTCTTCACAAAGGACGCTATCGGGAGTGCCGCCCGTTCCCTCATCGCTACCGTCGTCGGGCTTGTTGGCGTTGCCCGTGGTGCATGCAAAAGGCAATGCAACGCCGACGGCCAACAGGGTGCCCCAGAAGAAGCTACGCATGCCCTAGGTGTAGCAGATCCGCTGCTTCATTGGGACATGCTCCTACATGGAATTGGCACCCAAAACCTCGCCACTGGGCTGTACGGCGGCTTTGCTCCGTGCCATCGTCCGCGCCGCAAACCGCAGCAGTTTTGCTACGGGGAAGGTAGGAAGATGCGACAATTCTCGATCAATCCGCTGATCTTGGCGGCGCTGTTCGGGCTGGCGTGCACCGCCGGCTGTGAGGAGCAAGCGACGACCACCAAGAAGGACCCGGGGGCCACCACGGCCGCCAAGGCCACCACCGCCGCCAAGGCCACCGCCGCGGCAGTCAAGACCGCTGCGGCTGAAACGCCAACGGCCAAGACCAAACCCGCAAGTGCCACGGGAGCCGAGCCTGCAGCGACCGCAACAGCGGCCGAGAAGGCTGACGTCGATCCCAGCAAGCCACCGACCTTGGCCGAGTGGAACGCGCAAACCAAAGAGGTGACCGTCACGGGGTCCTCCAAGCTCAAATGCGAAACCAAGATGGTGCGCACCTGGCTGCGCGTGAGCTGCCGGGGCAAGAACGACACCGGCGGGACGCCGCAGAAGGTGACCGTCACCAAGGGTGGCGGTGATGGCAAGACCTTCACCTATGCGCAGAGCGGCACCGTCACCAGCCTGGTGCTGCCCTTTGTCGAGGGCGTCGATGTCGAGGCCCTATTCACATGGTCAGACAAGAAGGCCAAGCTCCACGTCTGGTGGCCACGAGGAGCACCCGAGCCGCCGCCCAAGGGTAAGTTCACGGTCCTGTAGAACCGGTTGGCGGCGGGCTTTTGCTCGCCGCCGCACCGCGGTCGAGATCGGCGAAGGAGGGGCGGAGCGCGGATAGCGTTTCGTCAAGAGCTTGGGGGATGACCCGGCTATCGGCGAGGACGGGCATGAAGTTGTTGTCGCCGTGCCAACGAGGAACGATTTGCACGTGGACGTGCTCGCGCACGCTCGCCCCCGCGCAGCTGCCCTGGTTGACTCCGATGTTGAGCCCTTCGCAAGCCACAGCAGCCTCCAGACGGCTGGCCGAAGCCCGAACCAGACGAAAGAGCGCGTCGAAATCGGCGTCGTCCAACTCGTCGAGCCTGCCCACATGAGCGTACGGCATTACCAGCAAGTGACCGGCGGTGTACGGGTAGCGGTTGAGCATCACGAAAGCGCGCTCGGAGCAGCACACCACCAGCCGCTGGCTGCGCTCCTCCGCTCCCGCTTCGCGGACCCGACAGAAGATGCACGGGCCGTCTTTCTTTGGGCCGGCGATGTACTCCATACGCCAAGGCGCGTGCAGCGGATTGACCATGAGCGTCGGTAGCAAAATGATGATGCACGCGCCAGAGACATCGGTGACGGATTGGAGGCTTGATGGCAGTTAGGCGAGGTAGCAAGCGGGAGCGCGAGCGAATCTGGGTTCCCGGTGAGCTGTTCGTCAGCGAAGACCGAGAGATTACGCAGGGCCCGTTGGTAGGCTATGGGCAAGCGGGTCCTTGTTTTCGTGAAGCCCCTACCGCCTTGTTCACGAAGCTCGAGCAGCTGCGGCACACCGTTTGGATGGTTGAGCGACATCAGCTCAAAGCCAGCATCGTCGATGAGCAAGCCCTCATTCTTCCCGAGAAGTTGGTGGACCAGGAGCTGCAGCCCCACGCGTTTCGTTGGCTCAGCGAGCAGACCCTGATTTGCGTCTCCGGCGCCAAGCACGAGCGGCTGGTCGCTCGCGGGTTGCGTGTATTCCGGGTGTCCGTCGAGGTCGTGGGGCGCGAACGGATGCTGGAGCTCGAAGCGGAGGGTGGTGGTCGCGCTTCGACGAAGCTGGTTGCCTCATTTAAGCAGCTCGAGCAAGCGCAGCGTGCCCAGGGGGATGAAGCAGGCCCGCGGGTGAGAATGCTTCATCCCCCCTTGTCGCTGGTCGACCGCTTGTTGCGCCACATGTCGAGGGGGGCGCTGAGCGAGGAGGCGGTCGTTCGAGCGCTGCGCGTCCGGGAGCTGATCGAGCCGGGTTACGGTTATGCGGGCAGTCCCGATGGCGTGGCGGTTTCGGTGGACAAGATCCGCTCTGAGCTGCACACGCTCGACTTACTGTTCGAGCAGGTGTTCGCTCGCGCCGAGCTGCAGCAGCTTGATACCAAAGAAAGCCTCAAGCTCCTGGCTGCCGCCCGCAACAAGGATGCGACGGTGGTGCTGCCGCAGCTCGGCGAAGCACGTCGCTTCATCGAGGAAGAGCTGACCATCGAGCTCGACGGCGAGGACAGCATCCATTACTCGCTGGGCGGCAAGACACCTGAGGCCATCGTCCTGCCCGAACAGCGGCGTTGGTTTGTTGGCGAGATCGACCTGTGGAATCCTCAGCTGAAGATGACCGATCTGCCCGCCAACCGGACGGTGGGCCTGGGCAAGATGTCGCGCTGGGTACTACTGATCCTGTTGCTGGTCGTCGCCGCGTTGGCCCTATTCATGCTCCGATCGAGCTGAATCAGCACAGGCACATTCTTCCAGGGCTCAATGGCGTTCTCTTGGCCCGCCCCGATGCTTCGTGCAAAAGCTCCAGAGGATCATCGGGAGGCGATAGATGCAGCACGGTATAGCGTCCGATTTCGCGCGGTTGGAGCGACATGGTCTCGAGCGGGAGGGTTCTAACAGTGCGAGTCGCATGCTGTTCTTGCCTACTCCGTTACTTCGGGACGTGGAGCGCTATGCGCTGAGGCTCAACCGCACAGTGTCATGGTGCTTGCGCATGGCTTGGTGTCTGGCCAGCAGCCGCGAGCACCAACAGATCGACAAGGTGCATGCCCGACTGTTGGCTGGCCGAAAACGCGCGGTAAAGGTGACCCTTCCGCTCGGCACGTGGATCGACCTGACTTTCGAGAGCGAACAGAACGACCGCTCGCAGTCATGGCTTCTGCAGCGAGCCTGGGTCAATGCCCGCAAACGCTTCCTGAGGGCCGCCCGCTGAGCTCGTTACGCTTGCCCGCCAAGACGCAGCAGCTATGCTCGTTGCGGTGAGGCACGATGATTGAGTGTCGTGAGGCGTCGAAGGGGGGCGACTCGAGCTGCGCCCTCATGCGCAGTGGCAGGCAGCTGGACTGCTCCGGACCGTGGTTATGACGACGGCAGAAGTTGCAGTTGAGCCAACCCCCGAGCGGCGCCTCCGCACACCGCTAGCCTACTATGCGCTGTGTTTGCTTGCGGGGCTCATCAGCCTGGGATTGCAGCTGGCCACCGGGACCGACCCAACCGTGGCCCTCCACTTGGCGGCCGCGACGACCCTGGGTCTGCTCGCCGTGGTCGTGACCGGACCATTGTCGATTCCGGGTCTGCTCAACCTCATCCTGGTTGGGAAGTTCCTGCTCGTCGCGGTGATCCTCAAGTCCTTGTTGTTCTTCGAGCCCATGGATGTGCGGCTTGCCGCCCCGCTGCAGACGAGTCGGGTGATGCTCTTGGGCTTTGCCGGAGTGTTCGTCGCCAGCTGTTTGGTCAGCTTGATCAGGACCCAGCGCTCCACGCTGCCTTCTCTCGATCAGCCGGAGCAGTACTTCTGGATCACGTTCTTGCTGATTTTCGCTGGCTACGGCAGCTGGTTCCTCGGCAAGGAACATAGCCTCGGAGGCGGGGCCTATTCGGGCGGTTTCTGGTCGTTGTTGCAATCGCTCAAGATCTTCGGGCCGGTCTCGGTTGCCACCGCGATGCTCTATGTGTGGAAGAGCGGCAAGAAGCGCTATCTGAGCCACCCGCTGGTGGTCGCCACCGTCATCGTTGGCACGGCCGTGGGGCTCGTAACCACCCGCAAGCTCGAGATCATGACGCCCGTCTTCGTCTTCGTGGTGATGGCTGCGGTGCGCTACGGCTTGCGCAGCGCTTTGGCGTGGGTCTTCGGTCTTCTTGGCGTGCTATTTTTCGTGTTCTTCGTGTTTCCTTTTGTGGAGAGCATGAAGGGCAGCGATGTCCGCACCCAGTCGGACTATGTGGACGCTGTTTATGACAGCTTGGCGGTGATGTTGCTCGACCCAACGGTCCGCACGACGGCCATGGAAGAGAGCGGTCACTCGAAATTTGCGACTAGGAGCTACCTCGGCGGTGGCAAATGGACGGCGCTCAATCGCTTCGCCATGGTGGGCGAGGCCAGTCGCCTCATTTCTGGCACGATGAGCCGCCGCAGACCCTCCGGTTGGAAGACGATCGACATGGGCTTTCGCGCCAGCGTCCCGCGCGTGTTGATGCCCAAGAAACCCGATCGTGACGTTGGAAACTATCTGGCCCACGTGGCCGGGGACGTTCATCAGGGTGACTCGCGGACTACGGTTGCTTATGGCTTCATGGCGAATTTCTACGAGGCTTTTGGCCTACGCGGGGTGCTCGTGGGCACCACCTTGTTACTCCTCGCGCTGTTCGGCTGGTTTCGCTTGTTCTTTGGCGATTCGAGGGGGGCGGACATCTGGGTGGTGTTTGTCGTCTTCACCATGCACCACAGCATTGCCGAAGGGTCGGTCGGTACGCTCCTGTCGGCCTTCCGCTTGCCCATATTCGCCGGCATGTTGGTCATTGCGGCACGCATCATTCCGCGCTTGCTCCAGCCGGACCGCCCGCCGCCCGGTACGGCCGAAGAAGAGCCCGCTTGAACGAGTGATGCGGCCGCGCTGCTTTGCGCAAGAAGAAAAGGGGGCCGCGGCATCTGCACCATCTGCTGGGGTGGCGACAATCGTGTAGTCTTGGGCGCTCGATGGAGGGGTGAGGATGGATGACAAGGTGCAGGTGCCCCAGGCGACGCTCGAGCGCACGCGCGAGGTCGTTGATGCGATAGCCCAGGGTGCTAGCTCACGCGAGCAAATCGAGCGCGCCACGGGAATCGCGCGGCGCCAAGTCGGCTATGGTGTGGCTTCGGCGCGGCTGTTGGGATTGGTGGACGAGACATCTCGTGAAGCGCTGTCGCTGAGCGAGCGCGGCCGCGCGCTCGCCTCGACAGAGGCAGGCTCGCCCGACGAAGCGGCCGAGCTACGTGGGGCCATCAGCTCGAGCGCTGCAGTGAGTCGGCTCACCCCTGCTTTGTTCGGGCCAGAGCCTCCGCCGCGCGCGGAGCTCATCGAACGAATCAAACGCCTGGCTCAGCTGTCCGACAACACCGCAGCGCACCGTGCCGGCATGATCCTCAGGTGGCGCAAACAACTTCTGGATGCGCCCGATCCGCTGTTGCGAAAAGCGAGGCACGTCGGCGGTCGCTGGCGACGGCTCAGCTTGCGCAACTACCGAAGCTTCGCGGAGTTGGTGATCGATCTGCCGCCGCTGGTGGTGCTGGCCGGCCCGAACAGCAGCGGCAAGTCCAACCTACTCGATGCGTTGTGGCTGACCCACGAGCTCGGCACCGATGCTGAAGGCGCAGTGGCGCGGCGCGGTGGATTGGCTCGGTTGTGTCACCCCGGATGTGGCGAGGAGTTGTTGTTGGAAGTGCGCTGCGCCGCGACCCGGCAAGCGCTCGACGAGAGTTACTTGCTGCACCGAATGCAGCTTGCTCCGCGAGAGCAAACGGGTTGGTGTTTCGCGGCTGAACGCATCGAGCTCACTCACCAGGGCGAGGTGCTCGCTTGGATTGGCCGCGACCAACAACTACTGACGAGCAGCCTCGGTGAAGAAGAAGTGCTCGAAGACCTTGCACCGACCTGCAGTGCGCTGCAGCGCGCCGATTCGTTGCCTTTGCTCACACGCTTGATTCCGCTGCGCCAGGTCGTGCGCTACGACCTCAATCCCGCCGCCATGCGTGCGGGTTGCGATGGGGCTGAGCCACGCCTGCTCAGCGACGGGGCCAATCTTGCTTCAGCGGTTGCACGGGCGCGGCGATCGAGATCGTTCCCAGGTCTGGTCGAGGCATTTCGCAATGTGGTGGCCGGTTTGGTGGACGTCGAGGTGGCGGACGTAGATGGCCGCCAACAGCTCGCTATCGAGCTGGCAGAGGGGCAGAGCGAGAGCCTGCACCTCGACAGCTGGGCGTTGTCTGATGGAGCGCTGCGCGCGCTCGGATTGATGGTGGCGGCCATGCAGTTGGGCTCGGACGAGCTGTTGCTCGTCGAGCATCCGGAAAGCAATCTCGGCCAAGAAGCGCAAGCGGTCGTTTTCGAGGCCTTGCAGGCGGCTTCCCGCCGCGGCGGTGTCGTGTTGACGACCCATAGCCAGACCTTCACCGACCAGGTCGACAAATCGTCTCTGTTTTCGTGTCGTTATCGAGCTGGACGAACTGCCATCACCGAGCACGAGTGATTTTCCGGCGCTTCTTGCGGTTCTTGCGCCGCGGTCGGGAAAGCCTCCGCATCGGTCCGAGCAGGAACAAGGCTCCGACCACCATCATGCTCAGTCGGGGGCGACGTTTGCGTCCGCGCCGGGCGCTGACCACACAAGAGTCTGACGAGGAGCTGCTGTCACCGCCGTCGCAGCTCGAACCAGAGCTCGAACCAGAGCTCGAGCCAGAGCTCGAGCCCGTACTGTCTCCGCTGCAGCTATCGCTGCTACTGGATGAGTCGGAGGAATCGCCCGAGCAGCTGTCGCTGCTGTCGCTCGAAGAGTCTGAGGAATCGCCGTCGCAAGCGGTGGCTTCGTCACTTTCGTAGCTGTCCTCAGAGCTCCCACCGCAGTCGTCCTCGCTAGCGCTGCTGCCGGATGATTCGCCATCACAGCTGCTGCTGTCGTCGTAGCTGGGCGGCACCTCTTCGGCGTAGTCAGGGTCGAAGCTGTCATCCTCGACAGGCTCATACGACCCGCTCGTGTCACCGCCGCAGTCGTCTTCGGTATGCGCGTAGTAGTCCGGTGGGTCTTCCTCGACGTACACCTCTTCCCAAAAGAGGATGGCGCCAATCTCACTGGCTCCGCTACAGCTTTCGTGGACTTCGTAAACCGGCACAAGAGTGGTTGGGCCACCACCGCCGCTGGTGGTGCTGCTCGAGCTCGACGAAGTGCTGCTCGAGCTGCTCCCGCCGCCGCCTTCGCAGCCGCTCAGGTCGAGGCTCTTGGCCGTGAGCACGGGGCTGAGGCTGGCCCCGTTCTGTATGGTCACGTCTGCGGTCAGGCCGCTGTCGTCCTTGCCTAATATCAGGCGCTGGCGTGTGAGCCAGACGTTGGCGGGGATCTGGCCCGAGAGGGCCACCGCCAAATCGTCCACAGCGTCTGTGCAGCGCAGCAGCGCGGGATCAGTTTGTCCGCCCAGGACGTTCTCCGCGCATGTGTCGGCAGTCTCGATGACGCCGAGATCGGCGCGGGGGCAGCTCGCCGAAAGCGGATCGGTGCTGGTCATGGTCGTATTGGCTTGGGCGATGCACGCAGGAGCATCAATTCCGCCCAGATAGCTCGAAGCACGCTCGAAATAGGCTTTGACGACACTGTCGATGACCATCGAGCTCTCGCCGATCTTGACCTCTCCGACGAGCGCTTGATGGCCCGTCGACTGCAGGAGGTAGGCGCTCACTGGTTGCCCCGAGAAGGACTCGTCGTGCAGACTCAGGTAGTTGCTCTCGCCTTTTGCGGCGTCGAAACTGAGCTCGTCAGCGTCGAGTGTAACGGGCGGACCAGGTGACAGAAAGGCCTTCGCCTCGGCGAGAATCCACGCTGTAACTTGCAGCTTGGTGCTGGTTGCTCGCGTGAGAACCAGCGGCAGCGTCGGTGACAGTTTTGGCGCCACGATCCGCAAGACCGGGGTGACCGCTTCGCCGCTGCTGCCACCGAAGCGAGCTACGACCCACCGCTCGGCGTTGAGCGCGACCATCGCGTCTTGCGTAGCCTGTGTGAGCGACAAGTTGTGAGTAGCGGCCCAGCTGGCCACTGCCGCTGAATCGAGCAGCGTCGCGACTTCCAGCGGAGCGAGCGGGGTCGTGTGGCCTAGCTCTCCCACGGTATGTACCGGGGTCTCGCCCAGGTCGCCCGGGCAGGTGCCTTTGACGCCATCGGGTGGGAGCACCCGCGGGGCGGTTGCGTGATCGAGCGCTTCGAGCCACGCTTCGGTCGACCAGTCCAAGCTCGCCCCGACAGCAGCGGGAGCGATCACCGCGAAGTCATCGCTGGCGTCGATCCTCAGCTGGGTCCACAAAGTGGTCCGATCGGGACCAATGGAGAGGGCGACCCGTTGCTCGATGGGCTCTGCGCTGTTCGACGAAATCAGTCCAACGGCGGAAGCGTCACCACTCGACATCGCGGTGGCAGCCACCAGGACCAGGAGCAATAAAGCCGCAAAGCGGCTCCGTCGAAAGCCTAGACGGAAAAAATCTGGCATGTGTTTTTTAGGATACTGGCAATTGGCAGCGGGTGCGCTGTTGTCCCAGCAGCTTTTGTTCCAGTCGACCTAGTGCCAGTCTATCGATGCTTGCGCCGCTACTGAGAACAACTGTTCACACCTGGCCTGTGAACGAGCCGACCCGAGTGGCGCTATTGGGCTTGGAAAACCGCGGTGTCAGGGCTCGGTGCGACTCGAGCGCCCGTGCCGACGTAGCCGCCCGCTACCAACACCCGACCATCCTCGAGTGCTATGGCCTGATGGGCCGAGCGCGGTTGGGGCATCTGTGGACCTCGCAGCCAGCGCTTCTGGCTTGGCACATAGATCTCGGTCGTGGCGAGATTGTCGTCAGCGCGGCCGCCGCTGACCAGCACGCGGCCGTCTGTGAGCAGTGTGGCGCTGTGCGCAACGCGCGGCCCCAACAGCGCCGCGGCGGGTTGCCATGCGTCGCCTGTTGTTTGGTACATCTGGCTGCTGCTGAGACGCCCCCCCCGGCCTCCAGCGTTGCCTCCGGTGATCATCACGCGGCCGTCAGCGAAGAGGGTTACAGCATGGGCCTCACGGCGTGTGGATGGGGCGGCACGCTTGGTCCATTTGCCGGTGCTGGACGAGAAAGCAAGCATCCCGCGCACCCCGTCGCGACTGATACCCCCAAGCGCCAAGATGTCGTCGGCTCGCTTCAGCAGGCTGAGATCGCACGTTGCCGAGGGCAGTGGCGTAGCCTTGGTCCATTTGTTCTTGGCCGGATCGTAGCGTGCACAGCTCGCCACACATTCGTCATTCTCGTCGCGACCTCCGACAACGAGCACGTGGCCGTTTGGCAGCACCATCGCCGAGTGGTTGGAGCGGCCGCTGTTCAAGGGAGCCGCAGACTTCCACGTGGCGGTCTTGGGATCGAACATCTCGACGCTCGCGAGGCGATCGTGCTCTTTGCCAATTCCGCCCACCACCATGACGCGCCCGTCGGCGAGCAGCACGCTGCTGTGATGGTGTCGGGCCACCATCAGCGCTGAGGCCTTGGTCCAGCGTGAGGTCTTCGGATCAAAACGGTCGACCGCGGCAGAGGGTGAAAACGAAGCCTCGCCGCCAATCGCCAACACTTCACCGTTGTCGAGCCGGACCAAAGACAGCTCCGCCCGTGCATGGCTCAGCTGGCCAGCCCCAGACCATTTGCCGGCGGCGCGGCCGGGTGGCTGGCTGCTCGTGGTGCCTCCGCGCGTCCGGTCGGCGCTGGTCGAGGCGTCATCTGTCGCCGTCGCGCTGCGGTCTGGCTCGGCAACGCGCTCCGGACAGCCCGCGCTGCTCGCAACCAGGAAGAGTAGGGCCATCGTGAAGACCTGACGCACAGCTGCAATGTAGCCGATCGGCGCGTCCGGACGGGCAAGCAGCGCTGAAAAGTTGGGCCAAGCGGCGGGTTGAGAGCAAGCTCCGGCCCATCATGGGAGCCACCGAGCTGTATGAGCGCATGATGCGCCGCGCCTTCATGGCCGCGGGCGCCCGTTCGCTCATGGTCGACTACGGCGATCGCCAACGCATCCACGTTCTCGACTTGGCAGGACGTGGACAGCTGCCCACGGTGGTGCTTGCACATGGCTTCAGTGCTACTGGTCCGACCCAATATGGTGCGTTGACGCGCAGGCTTCGGCCACACGTTCGCCGTATCCTGTTGCCTGACTTGCCGGGGCACGGTTCGAGCAGCTTGCCCCCCGCCGGCCTCGATGCCGAGGTGATGGTCGAAGCGCTGACCGCAGCGCTCGACGGGCTGCTCGACGGTCCTGCGGTGATGTTCGCCAGCTCGATGTCGGGTGGTGTAGCGGTCCACTATGCCTTGCGTAGACCCAAGTCCTTGTCGGGCTTGATGTTGTGCTCACCAAGCGGCGCGCCCTTCGAGCCGGGCGAGCTCGAGCCGTTCTTGGGCACGTTCCGGGTCGACAGTCATCGTGACGCGTTGGGGTTCGTCGATCGGCTCCATCGCTACGGTCCGCTCAAACGACACGTCATCGCCTGGGGCGTGCGAAAGCAGTTTGGCCGCCCTCACCTGGTTGCTTTGCTCGAAGGCAAGGCGCAGAACCAGTTTCTCGAGCCGGCTGATTTGGCAGCGCTGACCATGCCCGTGAGCTTGATCTGGGGCGCAGCAGATGACTTGCTGCCGGTTTCTCACTTGCGCTTCTATCGTCACAACTTGCCCCCCACTGCGCAGGTAGCGTCACCGTCCCACTTTGGTCACGCGCCCTTCTTGCACTACCCAGCCGAGGTAGCCGAGATGTTGCTGCGTTTTGTGCGGCAGGTCGGATCCTGACGGGCAAGACGTCGCCGCCCCGTGAACGCGGCAACAAAGTCGCGCAACGGTAATTTTGTGCAAGTCATCAGAACCAGCGCAATCGCGGTGGTAGCGTCCCTATGCGCCGTTTTTGTGGCGAGCCCGGACGCTGCCGCGCAAGGAAATGATAGCAGGCCGGCGGTCATCGACGGCGCAGAACAGGTGCGCCAAGCAGCTTCCACCCTCGACGGGAGCAAGGGGGTCCACGAGCAGCTCGGTGTGGAGCTCGACCGTGCCAAGAAGAGACGTGACGTCGTCATGTCGCTCTGCTTGGAGGACAACCTGTCCCAGCTCGACAATGTGATGTCGGCCATGCGTGAGCGGTTGGCCAGCCTGCGTCAGGCAGTGGCACAGCGTGATGTGGAGGTGGCCAGCCACCAATATGCAATCTTGCTGGCGCTGTCCGAGCGCAGCCAGCTCGTCGAAGGTCGCGCTCGCACCTGCATCGGCACGAATGTGGGCCGTCCGGGCGAGGAGTCGAAACGGGTCACCGTCGATCCGCTACCTCCCGATCCTGACGACTACCCATTGGCTCCGCTGATTGTCGAGCCGCCACATTGTGCCAGCTGCCTCAAGTAGCGAAGAAGCTTGAGGAAAATAGCGGACGAAATAAATTAGTTAAAGAATTTCAGAAATCTGCCGTTTTACGGATCGTCCAGGACAATACCCTGGCATCAAGAGCTTCGTGTAACCCCGTCAAGGTTGCTTGTCCCGCCACAGACAACGAGGCTCAAACCGCGTGACCTACGGAACGACTACCGCGCAGGCGGTGGTTGGCGCAGGGGTTTTTGCCTTTGTGTGTCCGGGGAGATGCGTGAATGGCGTTTTCGTTTGCAACCAATGTGCCCTCTCTGATGGCACAGCGTTATCTGTCGCTGAACCAGACAGGTTTGTCGCAATCGCTCAATCGTCTTTCGAGCGGTTTTCGGATTAACTCAGCCGCCGACGACGCCGCCGGTTTGGGGATCAGCCAGAGTCTGCGCGCCCAGATCCGCTCCTACGCTCAAGCAGAACGCAACACCAACGTCGGGATCAGCATGGCGGAAACTGCCGAGAGCAGCGCCAGCGAGATCAGCGACATCATCATTCGGATGCGTGAGCTGGGCGTTCAGGCCGCCAATGGTGACTTGACCTCGACCGACCGAAGCTTGCTCGATACCGAGTATCAAGAGCTGGTCACCGAAATCGATCGGCTTGCTGATGCAACCGAGTTCAACGGCTCGGAGCTGTTGGCCGGCGCGCTCAATACCATCAGCTTTCAAGTGGGCATCGACGCCAGCTCCAACAGCCAAATCGACGTTGGATTTGGAGGCGTGTCGGTTTCGAACCTCGGATTGAGCGGTACCCTGCTCACCGGCAGCGCAGCGACCAATGCTACGGCGGCCATCACCGCGCTCGATTCGGCCCTGAGCTCGATCTCGCTGACTCAGTCGCGCCTTGGCGCGGCGGTCAACAGGCTCACCTTCGCCGTCGAGAACAACGAGGCGACTCGTACCAACCTCGAGGCGGCCAATAGCGCCATTCGGGACACGGACGTTGCCACAGAGACCGCCAACTTGGCGCGCTATCAGGTGCTTCTCCAGGCCGGCGTGTCCGTTCTCGCTACCGCCAACCAAGTGCCGACGCTCGCCCTGAGTTTTTTGTCGTCTAGCTAGACGTTTGGGCCGAAAGAGCGCTGGGTTTTGGATCAGATACTGGCTGGGTAACGTCTGCAGCGCGGCGGCAAAAGCGATTCAAACTCGCGCGCGCGCCTCGTTTGCGGTAGGCCAATCGGGTCCCATGAGAACCTCATATCGACGCCGATCAGCGCGGGCCCGGGTCGCGCTGCTAACTTGGGCTCTGTGTTGCGTAGCGCTGCTGAGCGCGCAGCCTGCTCAGGCCGCCCCCGAAGCGCATATTCTGCGCATCGATCCGCGAGCCAGCATGGTGGATGGTGCGCCGCTTCTGACCACCGTCATCGAGTTGGTTCAGAACAAGCGGATGGCGACCATCACCTCCAAGTGCGCCTATGCCGTTGGCACTTCCAACATGGATTGCATGGCGGACGCGCTGGTGCAGAAGGAAGCGCTCTACACGCCGCTGGCCTTCCCCGACAAGAATGCGCTGTTCACGGTTCACGTCGACAACCGCGACGTGCTGACCACATTCGCTTCGCGCTCGCGCTGGGGCAAGAGCAAGAACCAAGATGGCGTCGGCACCGCTTGGCTGATTCTGGTGGACGCTGCCGCTGGCATGGGACGTGGATTCGGCGAGGCCAAACATGTGGCGCGCCAGTTCATCAACACGATGGGTCGCAACGACATCGTGGACATCATGTTCTTCAACGATCGCACGATCGTCAGCGACAGCAAGTGGCTCGACAAGAAGAGCAAGGCCGCGGCGTTTTTGAACAGCGTGCCGCGCCCATTCCCAGCACAAGGGCGGACCCGACAGCTGTTCAACATCATCAAGCAAGGCGCCACCGACGGCTTCCGTGAGCTCGGCAATGTGGGCAACAACATCAGCGTGCCCATGCACCAAGCGATGGTCGTCTTGTCCAACGGGGCCTCAGGAACGGACACCGGCTCGCCCGCGCAGAGCGCGCTGCTGTTGCGCAAGTACATGACCCAGGGGCGCTTCCCCGAGGACAACAAGACGCTGCCCAAGGCGCCCGTGCCGATCATCTCGGTCTGGTTCCCGAAGCGCCAGACCGAAGAGCTGTATCAGAACGCCCGCCAGTTCATGGAGAACCTGGCCAACACCGAAATCGGTGGCTTCTACAGCATCGTCCGAGGTGGACAGGGGCGTCGCGCCGCGCAGATCGTGACCGCGGTTCGCCGCCGCTTCGATCAGATGCACATCGTCAAGTGGCGGGTGCCGTGCATCTCGCCGACCATCACTCAGACCTTCAGGTTGGTGTTCAAGAACACCAAGCCCGTCATCGCGGGCGACAACTTCGAGAACGTCCCCGTGGGGATCGATCCAAGCACCTGGCCGCTCGACGTCGACGTGCCGCGAACGCTGCGCGGGGCCAAGAAGAACAAGGTCCACCCAGGTGGGAAGATCAAGATCTACGGCAACTTCTGTTGGGGCTCGGATCACAAGCGCGCACAGCTGTACATGATCCCCAAGAACCAACCGGCGCCCACCTCGCTCAAGGGCAAGAGCATGAAAGAGGCTAAGGATGCCCAGAAGCAGCTGATTGCCTCGAACATGGTCGGCAAGGCGACCAACTCCAGCAACGCTTTCGTCGAATTCGAGGTGCCCACCTCGAGCAAATTCCTGACCGGCAAGGGCAAGAAGATGACGGCCCGGCTGGTTATTGTCGACACCCGCGCCTATCGGACCAGCGCCATCACGGCCGACAAGATCCTCACCTTGCCTGCCGAGAAAAAGCCGCTCAACTTGATTCTCATCGGCGGGCTCACCTTCGGCGGCGTCGTGCTGCTGCTACTCGTGGTGCAGATCTTCCGCGGCGGAGGCGGCGGTCGTCGTCGTCGTGGGGGCGGAGGTGGCGGTGCACCGCGACCTGTGGTTGCCCCTGGAATGGGCGGTCCCGGCGGACCAGGACCCATGGGACCGGGCGGACCGGGCGGACCGGGCGGACCGGGCGGACCGGGTGGACCGCCAGGCCCCTACGGCCCTCGCTGAGCCGCAGTCTCAGCTCAGTAGACGCAGTTTCCGAGGGAGCCTTGGCCTGAACAGTTGGTCGAGGCCGGGCAATCGGCGTTGGTGAAGCAGCCCTTGTCGCAGATCCCTTGGGCTGTGCAGACCCATTCCATCTGTTGGTAGCCGAGATTGCAGGCGGGGTGGTCAAAGGGGGTGCAGTCGGTTCCCTGGGGGGTCAGCTGATGCTTGTCTCCCCAATGGGCGCAGGTTGTCACGCCCCAGTTGTCTATGGCCTTGGTGTAGCCACATCGATTTGGCGGTGCTTGAAATGGGACACAGTCCACGGCTGTTTCGCAGCTCGGCATGCAGATGGTCTCGGCCACGTTGAACGGTATGCACTCGCTCTGAGGCCAAGGGCATTCGGACACCTGTGCGCAGATTTTGGTGCAGTAGCCAAAGCGGCACATCAGGCCCTGGCAGTCGGTGTCCAGCGTGCAGGGAGCGAGCAAGGGCTCATTTCCAGCCACCGGCTCGGAACCGCCAGCCCCTGAGCCGCCGGTTCCCATGGCACCGCCTTCGCCGCTCGACGAGCTGCTCGACGAGCTGCTGGTCGACGACCCCGAGCTCGAGCTGCTCGAGCTGCCCGGTTCCGAGGTGCGATCCTCGCAAGGTCCACAGGCGTTGAAGGCGTCGCCGCTCTGCACGCATTGCTTGGTGCCTGGGGCGCCGCCTGGGCAGCGGCAGAAGATGATCTCGTCGGGATGACACAGCGCACCGCGCTGCGGCTCGGCGGCTGTTGCACAAGCTGCTAGCCCGATGATGGCGCCGAGTGTTGCGAGCAGCCAGCGTCTGTTGCCAATGACCTTCACTTCAGTTGCAACCGCACTGTTGGGAAGCAAGATCGACGCACAAGTCGTCCCAGGCCGTTTCGCAGCAATAGGGATCTTGCTGGCATACGGTGGTCGCGCAGGCATTGCACAACGGCTCGAGCGCATCGCCTTCCTCGCAGGTGTCGTGGGCGCAATTGTCGGTAGCGCCTCCTCCTCCTGCGCCGCCTTCGCCGGAGCTCGTGCTGCCGCCCGCGCCGCTGCCGCCGCTACCCCCACTGCCAGCTCCAGCGAGCTGGCAGTTCTCGGCAGCTGCGATGGCAGCCGCACAAGCCTCGAAGTTGGCATCACACTCGGGACCGGCGGCGGCCTGACACGCGTCGTGGTTTTCAACGCACATGCTGCAGGCTTGGGCGCCGCTGGGAGGCGCACAGATCGCGGCGTCCAGCGCGTTGGCAATCAAGCACTGCCCAAACTTGGAGCTACACAGCTCGGCGGTGTTGTTGCCGCTGGCGTCGGAAGCACAAGCCACGAAATCCTCTTGGCACACCATGCAAGCGACCTGTGGGGAAGCCGTCTCGGTTTCCGTACACTCAGCGGCCAGATCGCTGCGGGTGATGAGGAAGGCCTTGCAGACACTGAACTGTTGTCCGCAGCCCTCGTTGTCTCCAGTGATGCCCTGACATTCCTTGAGGCGGCCGCGACACAGCGTGCAAGCGTCGGCGTCGTTCGGATTGGCGCACTTGCCCAGTCCCAGCGAGCGTGCTTGTTGGCACTCGAGAAACTGATCGCGACAACCGACGAACTGCTGTTCGTTCTTCGAGGTCGACGTGCACTCGACCAAGATGGCCTGACATTCGCGACAGGCCTCGGCCTCGGTGAGATAGTCACCTGAGCTCGAACCGGGCGCTTCGACGGAGCAAGCGCCGATCAGGACGGTGGCAAGTGTCAAAATGCCGGTGGCGAGCCAACCAATAGCGCGTGAAGATAGCATCCTCATTACGGGCGCCATTAAGCACACACTGTACCACATCTGTTTACCGTGTAAGCCGGCGAAATGACTCGCCTTCGCGGCTCACCCTCTGCTCGACTGGTCAAGCAGCGGTGGATCATCAACCATCCATGTGCTGATCAGGGGTTCGAAATACCCATCCGGTGTAGCTCTGTCAGAGCCGCGGCGTGCTCGATGAAGTTGGTGATCCCGGAGGCGACGGTCTTTTGGAATCTGGCTCGGGCCAAGGCTTTCTGGCCCTTGATCATGTGCCTGACGCCGATGTAGTAATTCGCCTCGCACTCCTGTTCGAGCTGGATGCGGGCGTCCTTGTTCTTGGCTTTGCGCATGAGCCCGGCGGCTGACAGCTTGCCGAGGAAATGCTGCGCCACCGGCGCCGGCCACTTGCTCTGATCGAGCGTTGCGGCTTTGGCGCTCAGCGCAGTCTTTCCGTCTGCGCCGGAGCGCTCACGAGCCCCGAATAGCCAAAGGTGGCAGTGGATCATGTTGACGCGCACTTGGCAGAGCACGCCTAAATCACGGGCCGCTTCGGCGAAACGTCCCAAGTCGTACAGCGCCATCCCACGTGTGTAGCGAGGGCGCCAATCGAGGCTGCCGGCGGTGATGAGCTTGGTCGACACGGCCACCGCTTGCTTGTAGCGCTTCGAGACGAAATGGCTGAAGGCGAGGCTCTGGCACGAGGGTTTGTAGCCTTTGTCGCAGGCCAGCACGAGCCATGGAAGCTGCTTGGTCGTCCAGCCACCAGCGCTGCCGGAGGCCAAGGCGGCCCGCTGTCCGCCGCTCATCGTCGAAACAGCGACCATCCAGCAGCCCTCGCCGTTGCCGAGCGTGCAGGCTCGCTTGAAGATTGCTTCGGCCTTGGTAGCGCTCGCCGCCATTCCGACGCCATTGAGCTGCGCTTTGCCCAGCTCGACGCAGGCGGCGCCGTGATGCAGGCCGCAAGCCTGGCCGAAGCGCTCAACTGCCTTGTTGGTGTTGACGGGATTGTACCTACTCGCGTTGTAGGCCAGCCCGGCGAGATGACAACCTTCGGCGTCGTCGCGGCTGCAGCCTTTGTCGAGCTTGAGCAACGCTTTGGCTGGATCGTGCCACTTACCGCTCTGATCGTTGTAGAGCTTGCCGAGCCCGGTGCAGGCTTGGGCTTGGCCACCATCGCAAGCGCGCTCCCAGTGCTGCCGTGCTTTGACATCATCAGCGTCTGATTGACGCTTGTGTTTGGGGCGATGCAACAATCCCAGCTCGTAGCAGCCGGCCATGTCGGCGAGCTTGCACGCAACCGCGAACAGGCGCGTGGCGCATGCCTGACTGGGGTGGTTGCGCGCCCACAGCGTGCAAGCGTTGGGCTCACCGTTGCGACAGCTGGCCGAGCAAGACTCGGGGTGCTTGCTCGAGCAGACCGCATCGCTGCTGCTCAGCTCCGCCGCGTCCGCCCTGAGGCATCTCGCTAGGGCCGGGTCGTCGTCGTCGAGGCGTTTCTTCGCCTCTGCTCGTGGTTGGCTCGGCTCGATCGCGCTGGGAACGATGGCGGTCGGCAGTGCCGAGGGCGGCGCCTGGCCCGTAGGTTGAGCGCCGCACGCGACCAGCGCGGCCGCGGCCAACATCGTCGTCATCAGGCAGTGAACCACCCACCGACGGGTTCGGCGCTCTACTCGTTTCATCTCAGCCGTCGGCACCCATTTCCTTCTAGAACTGACCTACCTCGAGCCGGCCGACAAGTCGCATTGTGCTCGGAACAATGAGCGACCGAAAGCTCGGAACAAAGACCCCACGCCGTGCGTTGAGGCTGCAGCCAATATGAAAGCCAAGCTGCTGAAGGGGCTTGTCGTTCTGGTAGCCGGCTTCTCGCTGCTACTAGGGCTACGAATTTGTTACGGCTACTTGAGCCATCCCGTTGCTGACACGCAGGCGGCTTGGAACAACGGTGGGAGGCAGGGATTCGCCTTCAACCCGGGCAACTACGCCAGCTCGAAGATCACTCGTGGCGGCAAGAAGGCGGGCGGCGGCTCGGTGACGGTCGACCAGAAGTACGAGCGTGTCGCCGACACGTCGATCGCCAGCAACCAATACGAACAGGATGAGAAGTTGCTGCGCGCGCTCATCAAGAAACACGCAGCTGTCGTGCAATACGAGCAGAAGTCGGGTCTGACCGGCCATCGCCGTCTGCACTTGGGCATCGGTGTCGATCCTGCCAAGTTCGATGAAATGGTCGAGCAGGTGCGCGCCATCGGCAAGCTGCAGAGCATTCGCATCAACAAGGTCGACAAGACCAACGACTACCGCCAGCTGCAGGCCAAGCGTCGCTCGCTCGTCAAGGCTCGTGATGGGCTCGTCAGCCTGAAGGACAAGGGTGGTCAGATCACCGAGCTCGTGACGCTGCAATCCAAGATCCTCGAGACTGAGCAACAGATCCAACAGCTCGGCGTACAGCTCGGTGACTTCGACGCAGAAAACGAGTTCTGCACCGTGAAAGTGGCCCTGAACGAGCGCCGCATCACTACAGCTGAGATCCCCTTTGTGCACCGCCTCAAGGTCGCCTTCGAGTGGACCGTGCGCTACTACGCGGGCCTGCTGGTGATCTTCTTCTTCGGCAGCTTGTTCTTGCTCGTGACGCTGGTCGTGATCGACAAGCTCCAGGCCATGCACAAGCTGGTATCGCTCATGACCGACCCGGCCGAGCCGACCGAGGGCGAGTCGGACGACTTGGAGGAGTCAGCCGAGCAACCTGATTCGGCGTAGCAACGAATCGCCTGGGTCCGCGTCCGCGTCCGAGTCCGCGTCCGCGTCCGAGTCCGCGTCCGAGTCCGCGTCTGGGTCCGGGTCCGCGTCCGCGTCCGAATCGGCGTGGGGGAAACCAAATGGCCGTAGGCCGCCCGCAACGGTATTTCGCGTCGCTACGGGCGGGGACGTAAGTGCTCCCGTCATTCTTCGCCTCGGTGCCTAGCAACAACGACCACTTAGCAGCCGCAGCGGAAAACGAAAGGGACAAGGACGCCGTCGCCCCTCCTCCAGTTG
>CAZRGL010000150.1:0-19672 GCA_964599485.1 uncultured Polyangiaceae bacterium | reverse complement strand
GGCGCGCTCTGCAAGAAGGTCGGCGTGCTCGACAACCGCTGCACCTACGCGTGCGCCCAGGCGAACCAGTGTCTGTCCGGTTCCCCTGGGAACACCTGCGGCGGCGCCCCCCCTCCAAAATGGTGCGGAGGATGATGATGAACGCGATGACCACTGCGGGCTTGGCGTTGCTGCCGCTAGCGTTGCTAGCTGCCGCGCGGAGCTCGGGTGGCTGCAGCAGCTATCAGCCTGGGCCGGCCAGCTCTGCGACGACCAGCAGCGGCTCAGGCGGAGCAGGGGCCTGCCTTGAGTCGGGATCAGGTTCGACTTGCGGTGGCACTCCCGCCCCAACATGGTGTGGAGGCTGATGGGCGTACGCGCAGCATCACTGTTGTTCAGCGCCGGTGCGGGATTCGTTCTCGCAGCGCGAGTGATGCCACTGGTGCTGCTGTCGCTCATCTGTGCGAGCGCGGCTGCCCAGCCTGCCAATAAGCCTACGCCAAAGAGCGACGCTCAGCCGCCTGCTAAGCCGCCGCCAAAGTCGAACGATCCCAACACCGTCGTAGCTCGCGAGCTTTACGAGGCAGGCCGTGTGCTGATGGATGCTGGCAAGTACGAGGAGGCGTGCATCAAGTTCAGAACGGCTTACCGGCTGCTGGGTCGGAAGCAGTACCAGATCTTGCGCGCTCTCGGAGCCTGCGAGCTTGAGCTAGGAAAGTTCGACGTTGCCGCTCGACACTTGTCGGACGCATTGAAGGTCTTTCCGGATTGGGCCGATCTTAAGTACAAAGAGTTGATGGCGCGCTCATACGCTGAAGCGATAAGCCACGTAGCAACCGTGTCGTTGTCGCCAAACGTCCAGGCGAGCGTCACCATGGACGGACAGCCTGTTGATGTCTCGGATACGCTCTATCTGATGCCTGGCGAGTACACCTTCGAAGCAACTCGCAAGGGTTTTACACCCGTGAGCAAGACCGTTCGGTTCGAGGCTGGAACTGAGCGCACGATCCATTTCGTTCTCAAACAGGCCGGCGGCCCCCACCGTGCCGAACACGACGACCCCGCCGCCGAGCCGCAGAACGAAACCGCCGGCGGTGTGAGCGTACCCATTGTCGTTGCGGGAGCTAGCCTTTCTCTCGTGGTGCTCGGTACGGGAATCGGTCTGTTTGTGGCGGGCCAGAACAAGCTCGACAGCTCTCAGGAGTATGGAGACTCGGTTTTTGTCGACCCGGGCATCACCAAAGGCACCTCTTGCAACCCGCAAAATCGTCCCAATTACACCGCTGAATGCGACAAGCTACAGGCTGACGTAGCGACCGCCAACGACCTACGCCGCGCTGCCGGTGGTCTGTTCATCGCTAGCGGCGTGGCTGCCGGGGCTACCGCAACCTACTGGATTGTGGCCGAGCTCATCGCTGGCGATGACAAAGACAAAAGCAGCGGTTCGACTGCAATTGCCGTTGTGCCGACGGTGGGGGGCGCGATGTTCTCCTTGGGTGGCAGGTGGTGAAACCGCCTCGGGTGTTCGGCGATTGGCTCATGGCAGAGCCCTATGGTGTGTCGATGGAGCAGTGCGCCCAAATAGGGGCACAGATTGTCGATGTGCATGGCTCGCTTTCCAAAGTGTTAGCGACGCATGGGCTGACCGAGGAGCAGTGGTCGGAGGTGATGCGCCACTACGGGGGATCTACCGAGGGCGTCAACTTCTTGTGTGCTTGCTTCGCTGAGACGCTCGTGTCGATGCGACCGGTGGTAGAGCTGAGTGTGGAGCAGTGGGCTGAGCTGGTGTACGACCTATCGATGTGCGTGCCTGCCGACGCGCTACGCTGGCGAGGGCTGTGGCTGGGCGACTACGCTCGGCTCAGTGAGCATTGGGACAAGGTGCTCGAAGACGATGAGGGGCTTGCAGCGCGCTTCGAGGCGCGGCTGGAGGCTATCGAGCGCGGCGAGATCGTAACGGACGAGCACATCGCAACGGTGGCGGGGCGGTGGCATCTGTCGAAATTGGATCGGGCCAAGCAGGGATCATAGTAGTGGCCGCGGACGCTCGTAGAGCGAGGATGGCAGCTGGATAATCGATGGGTCCGGCTGGCGCGACGGCGCGGCCTCTGGCGTTGACGATCTCCCATTACCGTGGTAATGAACTTTATGGTTCTCGCTCGCTCCAGAGTCACAGCCCAGGGGCAGATCTCGGTCCCTGCCAAGATCCGTCGCAAGCTCGGCGTAGGTCCGGGCTCAGTGCTCGAATGGGACGAGCAGGGGGGGAGCGTCGTGGTGAGGCGAGCCGTTCGTTACACGTCCGAAGACGTACACCGCGCGATCTTTTCGAGCGAGCCCGCACAGGTGCGTGAGCTCGACGAGCTGAAGGAAGGCATCCGCTCACATATTCGAGAGCGCCATGCGCGCCGTTGACACGAACGTTCTCGTTCGCTTGCTGACTCGGGACGACAGCAAGCAGGTTGCGGCCGCCGAAGCTTTCATCGCAAAGGGAGGGTGGGTGTCACATGTGGTGCTGGTCGAAACAGTGTGGGTCCTGTCGGCAGTGTACGATGTTGCCCCGAGACAGATCGCCACGGCTTTGGAAATGCTGCTGAGCCACGCGCAGCTGACGCTGCAAGATCGCGAGGTGGTTGCCGCCGCCGTGAAACAATACGCAAAGCGACCAGCGCTGGGTTTTTCCGACTGTTTGGTGCTCGAAGTGGCACGCAAGGCAGGACACGTGCCTCTCGGAACATTTGACCGCAAGCTCGGTAAGCTAGAAGGGGCACAGCGGCTGTAGATCCACAGCGCAGCTGAGTGTGGAGCAGTGGTCGGAGCTGGCCTGAGGCCGGCTTGATCTGCGCGGCGGCGCAGGGTCACCCGTCCGCCACGGTCAGTAGCTAATCGGTACCTGGTGCAGAAAAGGCGCAACTGGCGTCCAGCCGGAGCGATTTAAGAGAGGAGAGCATCGGTCCGTCGTGCTCGCTTTTGCGAGGCATGGGAGCGGTGATGTGTTCACCCGACAAGCTCGAGCGCGACCTCAATGTCCATTGAGGCGGATGACAGGAGGAAATCAGATGAATCAGATGACCCGGCTTACCGACACCTCGATCATGAAAACGATTGGAAGCGGCTGCTGGTTGAGATCGGCCGTGGGCGCAGTTGGCCTGATGGTCTTGCTGGGGACCGCCGGCGGGGGTGACCCCAGCCTGGCGGCTCCCCTGTGCGCTTTGCCGAACAAGAAGCAGCTGCGCCGCTGCCTTGCTTCGCTGGCGCAACAGGCTGACGGCAAGGCAGATGGGCACGAGCGCGATTGGTGCGCGATCAATGGCGCGTATGACGATCCAGACGACTTCTGTGATGATCCCGAGGACTGGGCGATCCCTGACGATGATGAGAGCTACTGCGCCATGCCCGATCCCGACTGTGGTCCGGAGCCGGATGCGTGCGGGGACACGCTCGCTTCCTCGGGGATGTTCTGGTCTGGCGATGCATCCGAGGGGTGCGACGTGGAGCGCGAGCAGACGTCGTTGCAGGAGGCGCGGCACGGCAACCCTCTGGCGCACAGCAACATCGATGGTGTCGGCGGGCCCAGGCCGAGCTGTTGGCCCGACCCACAACTCAAGGCGGTAGCGGCGCTGGTGCGTCGGCAGAGCGATATCGGCAACTGCTTCGATCCGCAGGATCCGGCCATTGCCGGGGTGGATCTCAACCGCGAGTGGATCCTGGCAGTTGGCGTCGACGGAGTGCGGCCAGGCGGGCAGGTGCGGATCGATCGCGTGGTGGGGATACGGCGGCAGCTGCGCATCTATGCGACGGTGTCGCAGCCCGATCCGCAATGCGCCACAGGAAAGGGGCTCGACAGGGTATGGGCGACGGCAGCGATCCCTCACACCAAGCTGCCGCCTGGCTATCGCGGTGCGGTGGCCAGGATGCTGTTCGTCGAGGCGAACCGCGTGAGCTGCGACGCATCCATCTCGAGCAGCGAAGATGGCCCGGTAGCGGTGTCGGCCGGCGGGGTAGTCACGCTGCAGCCGCCTGCCTGGCCGCCGGCAGGTGCTGTGCAAGTACGAATCGAAGGACCGTTGCCACAGGCGCGGGGATTCCAGCGCGAAGGGGATGCGCCGGCGAACGGTTGGTACGTCGATGTGGAGGCCGGGGACCGCCTGCGAACGACGGCCGAGCTTTTCGTGCAGGGCGCCCCAGCCGGACATGAGTGGTTCCCCGATCTGGCGCTCTATGGCCCGCTCGAAGATGGCGTGCTGGCCTCCACGCAGGTGGCATTAACAGGCCGTAGGCAAAGCCCTGATCTGGTCGAGATGGATAGCACTATCAAGATGGGGGGCAGATATCTGTTGGTGCTGGATGCTCATTACGACGGTCCCCACCCATGGAGCTATCGGGTGGAGACAATCCGCGCCAAGGCTAGCGGCAGGCCATATGGCTTCATGCTGCACGAGCCGCTCTTTGTCGGTGGGCGGTGGCGCGAGCTCTCGGAACACGACGGCCGCAGCGTGCTGCAGAGGTATGTCGATGTCGAGGTGGCAGACGTGACCGGCGACGGGCTGGCTGATGTGCTGTTGCTCGGCGCTGGCTACAACACAGATGTTACGTTGGCTCAGAACGAACGCTGGCTGACGGTGTTGCAGCAGACTCCGACGGGCCACTTGGTGACCGAACGTTCCTTTCCGTACCTGGCTGACGATGAGCTGATGGCGACGAACGACGGCCGTGATCGGGCGCGCATGGTGGCTGATAATCTGGAGTGTTATTACGAGGGGCCGGACGTGGTTGTGGGAGGCGCCCACGGGTTGCGCGTGCTGCTCAACGACGGCAGTGGTGGGCTCGAGATGGGCGAGAAACCCGACGACACGGAGGTGCTCCAGCTGGGAGCAGCTAACTTCGGACTGAATAGTTGTGGGTTAGACTTGGTGACCGGCACTCAGGCGGGATTGTCGCTGTGGTACCAAGACTCGTCATCACCGCGCTATTACGATCCGATTGAGTTCGGCGCCAGCGGACAGCATCCGCTGGTGGTTGGTGAGGTCACCGGCGATGGGGAGCCCGATGTGATCCAGCTCATCTCGCAGGGGCCAATTCAGCAGTTGGTGGTGTACCCCTCGGGGCTGGACACACCAATAAGGTACGACCTGCGTCATATTGTCGATGACGGTTTCTCACTTAGCAAGAGCTACGACGGGATCCACGTCCTGGACGTGGACGGCGTCGAGAGTGACGATCCCTACCTTCCGCTGCCCGATGATCTCGCCATCGGGATAGAGGGTGCAACGGGCGGGTACACGTTGATCTTGCAGAATGATGGCGGCACCATCGATGTGCCGACCGATCACGAGGACTTGTCCGAGCGGCTGCTATCCATCGGGACCCCCGAGCTGATAGCCTCTCTTGTCGCGGCGCGGGATGGCCTAATAAGCCTTCACGAGCGCGGACTGTATTACGAAATCATCACCGATCCGGCGCCTTTCTTGCGTGGGCAGGGAGGGACGGTGCGGAGTTACGCCCCTGAGATCATCGGCTTGGCCGCTGGTTTTCTCAACGGCGACGGCTGTGGTGATGTGGTGGCGATCCATCATGAGGGAGTATCGGTGTTCTATGGCGACGGTTGCAAGTGACGTACCCGCTGCCTTCGACCGCGACCCCGATCAATATGGCCACAGGCTTAGCCTACCGCGCTCGCTTGTAGGGCACGACTAGCAGCTCTGCGGCGTGCCGTTTGGCGCGCACGCCGCGCCGATCGTAGCGGGTGGTGGTGGCTGGGTTGGCATGGCCGGCCAGCTTCTGGACAGCGCTGATGTCGGCGCCTCGGTCGAGCAGATCGCCAATGAAGGTGCGGCGGAAGTCATGGGGGCTCAGGGCTCTGAGGCCAGCTTGATCGGCGCGGCGGCGCATGGCGTCGTAGACGCTCTGCGGTGAAAGTCGCCGCAGGGTCACCTGTCCACCTTTGCGCACCGCCGTCAGCAGCGGGCCGGGCTCGTCGCCGCGATGCTCGAGCCAAGTCTCGAGCGCGTCTTGGGCGCCGTTGGTGGCGTAGACGAGGCGCGCCTTTTTGCCCTTGCCGCGGCGGATCTTCAGCGCACCGGTGTTGCGGTCGTAGTCGCTCAGGTCAAGCAGCGCGGCCTCCGAGCGGCGCAAGCCGCCGCCGTAGAGCAGTGACAGCAGTGCGGCGTCGCGCGCTCCGAGGGGATCGTCGCCGCCGAGGGCAATGATGTCGAACAGAGCTTGCAGCTCGCCGGGCTCAATCTCCCTGCCGGCCGGGAGCGTCTCGCCGCGGACGGGCTCGAGATCAATGGCTCGGTGATAGCTCTCGGCGTCGAGTTGCCCAAGGCGCCAAGCCTCTTTGAGCACGCCTCGAAGGGCACACAGGTGGTGGTTGGCCGTGGCAGGCGCGTAGCGCTGTGCGAGCGCCGTTCTGATGGCAGCACAGTGTTGGTAGCGCAAGAGCGACCAGGGCAGCGCTTCTGCGCCAAGCTGGCCATCGGTGAGCCATGCGGCGATGGTCTGCAGCGCGCGGCGCAGCGAGCGCCGCCCGGAGCCCGGGGCTTGCCGAGCGAGGTAGACGAGGGCGGGGTTCTGATCTGCGGGCAGCTCGGCTGGGCTGAGCGTGAGCTCGGCCGAGCTGGTGGCGGCGGTGAGCTCGCTTGGGACGGCCCTGTCTTTGTCTTCTTTAATGGTCATTAACATAGACTATAATGCGTGAGTTTTTGTCGGCAAGATAAAGGTGCTGCCGAGGTGAGAACACGGGCAGCGCTAGGCTGCTGCTGTGGGGCAAATCGTCGCGCTCCGGCGGGCTCAGGTGCAATCTCGTGGCTCTGAGCGGCACGGTTTGGGGATCGTGGCCGTGCTCGCTAGCGCGCTCGGGCTGGCTCTGCGGCGAGATCCAAGATGTATCGGCGCCGCTTGCCGGCCACCTCGCATACCATGGCCACCTCGAGGCGACCGCCAAGCGCCTCGAGGTAGCGTCGCAGCGTGGCGAGCTCGTGGTTGTGGCCCGGTTGCTCGAGTTGAGAGACACGCGCCTGACTCACGTCGATGGCCTGCGCAACCTCCGTCTGCGTCAGCTCCCTGGCTCTGCGCAGGATGCCGAGGCTGATCGGCTTATCCTTCTTGCACCCTCGGCCGAGGTAGCGAGCCTTGCTGATGTCGATGTCGTCGGCCGAGTCGCGCTCGACCTGCTTGCGTGCTTGCTTGGCCATGATCAGCTTCCTTCGGTGTAGCGGCGCTCTTCGACGGCGATGGCGCGACGAGCAGAGATAATCCGGTCCCGCTCGCCCCGCTCGACGAACACGACGAAGAGAATGCGAGCCCGGTCAGACATCCCGATGGTGACAAGGCGCTGCTCGTCCTCTACGTCGCTAGCAAAGTAGACGGCGTCAGGATCGGCGAACACGGTCACGGCCTCCTCGAAGCTCACGCCGTGCTTGGAGATGTTGGCGGCAGCCTTGTCCGCGTCCCACTCCCAGCCGCCCTCGAGCACTGTTGGCATCCACTTGGATTATAAGTCTTAGGTAATACTAGTCAAGGGTTATCTTTACCATTTCGTGGCGCCGGGCGTGCACGGGTGCAGTTTGCGGGCAGCTAGCGCACAACGCAGTCGGCTCAGACTGCTAGGGGCCACAACATCTTGCAAGACCGGGAGCTGGCGCAGGCAAACCGGTTGCCGTGGGCGACGCTGACGGAGGTTACGGCCGCCGCCCGAACGTTCTTGGCCGACGCTGTGGGCGTCTGGTCCCCCGAAATGTGCCGATGGTCGAAGGAGTGACGGACGTCTCAGCGTCGAGCCTTGGGCGGCGTCCCAAGTTGCTCGGCTTCGCGCAAGCCTACAGACAGAAGCCACGACGAGACGCCAAGGCCACATCGCTGCGCTGCAGCCTGCAGGGCCTTCTTCTGCGCCGCCGTAACGCGGATCCGGATCGACTCCTCCTTGCGCAGAGCCTTCTTCTTCCGTCGCTTCATGTAGGACTAACGTAGCAACGTTGACAGATCGCGTCAATCGACCCTTGACCTTGACACGCAGCCTATTGTTGCTACATTAGTGCTACACCATGTGTTCACCTTGCGAAGCCATTTGCAGCCCCGTCGTCGAGATCGTCTCCGGCGGCCAGACGGGCGCGGACCGCGGCGCACTTGATGCCGCCATCGAGCTGGGAATCGAGCACGGTGGCTGGTGCCCGCAAGGCCGCAAGGCCGAGGACGGCCAGATCCCCAGCCGTTACCAGCTGCAGGAACATGGTTGTGCGAGCTACCCTGAGCGCACGCGCCGCAATGTGCGTGATAGCGAGGCGACGCTCGTACTGACGATGGGACCGCCGGGGTGCGGCTCGGCGCTCACGATCCGGACGGCGAGGCAGCTCGGCAGGCCGCTGCTACACCTGGATCTCGCCAAGCTTGGCGCCGGCGAGGCAACTGAGCTGGTGCGTGCTTGGCTTGCCGAGCACGAACCCACACGGCTCAACGTAGCCGGTGGGCGGGAGTCGAAGTCGCCGGGACTCGGGAGTCGCGTTCGCCGGATCATGCTCTTGGTGCTCGGATCGGCGAACGACCAAGAGTGCTACTGATTGTAACGAGGCCACTACCGCCGAGGCCAAAGACTACCTGGAGCTCGGAGCCCCCGCCGGAGGCACCCGTCGCCCATCGCCCGCGCGACTGCGCGGCCACCGCGCCGCAGCGGAGGGCAATAGAGCGGCCACAGCCACCCGGAGCCGCGCGCAGCGTGTCGCCGGGCGAGGGCTGGCTAAAGAGGTGAGCGCTACTGTTAACGAGGATGGTTCAATAAGCTGAAGGCGACGCGCGAGCACGGCGAGGATGGCGAGGACGCGACGTTGCCCGTAGCGAGCACGGTGGCATCTTGTTGCTGGCGATGGGCAGGCGGAGAGTTTACCCACGCGCCGAGCTGGTGCGGGCGCGTTGTCAGCCCCCGGCGAGGTGGTGCTCGATCGATCTGCGCGCACCGCTCTCAGCCATTTCGTGACCGCTCGGCGGGCTCGGGTGCGGCTTGCGGGCTCTGAGCGGCAGGTTCAGCCGCCGTTGGAGCCACTGCCCAGGCAATCACCGGCACTGCGCGGCCGCCGCGCTTGCGAGCGACGCTCCTGAAAACGAGGTGGCGCTCGCTACGCGGCTCGCGCATGAAGGTAACCCTGAGAGAGGACGCAGATGCATTGGACCAAACAGGCACTGGTGGACAAGGCGTGGGAGAACATGAGCTTCAAAGAGCTCGTTAAAGCACCGGTTGATGCGCTTCGGGGCGTCAGCGAGGGGGACGCGAAGCTGCTCAAGGAGGCGTTTGGCGTCGTGACGATTGATGATCTTGCCAAGCTCAAGTACGTGCGCTGGGCACAAGGCATCGTCGCGCTGGCAGAGGCAGATACGGAGGGATAGGGTCGTGGGCCGTCGTCGTCGGTCCTGTGAAACCGACAAGTGAAAGCGTCACCAGTTGCGCTTGGAGGCCATCTACACGCCGAGACCAAGAGGGCTACCTGGAGCTCGGAGCCCCCGCCGGAGGCACCCGTCGCCCATCGCCCGCGCAACTGCGCGGCCACCGCGCCGCAGCGGAGGGCAACAGAGCGGCCACAGCCACCCGGAGCCGCGCGCAGCGCGTCGCCGGCCGATGGCTGGCTAAAGAGGTGAGCGCTGCTGTTAACGAGGATGGCTCAATGAGCTGAAGGCGACGCGCGAGCACGGCGAGGATGGCGAGGACGCGACGTTGCCCGTAGCGAGCACGGTGGCATCTTGTTGCTGCGATGGGCGACGCTCCTTTTGCAGCGCGGCCGCCCGAGGCTGTTGGGCTCGAGCGTTGGTCGCCGTCGTCGCCGTCGTCGTCGGCCCTGTGGTCTTGGGGGCAGGCGCGCGAACGAAACGCTGCCGAAACATCGATGGCAGCCGAAGCGTGTCGGTAGACCAAAACGTGCCCAAGCGGCTGTCCCCAAATCCACAGGGCGGTGCAGCGGCGCCCGACGGCTCACGCCACCTCGAGGCGGATCAGGAGCAGCTCCTTCATCAGTCGGGCGAGCTCTTCCTTGAAGCGCCGGCGTACGATCTGTTCGCGGGCGATGGCGAGGTAGGGAAGGACCTGCTCGTCGAAGGCGTCGATGAGCTCTTGCCAGGTCATGGCGTCGGCCTCGAGGCCGTACAGAGCGCTGTAGCCGTAGGCGGTGAGACCGCCGGTTTTGGCTGCCCACTTTTGATTTTTTTTGCGCTCGCTCTTGCGCTTGGACAGGGGGAAGCGGTTGAGCTTGATCCGGTCGTGGCTCATGCGTGAAGGATGGGCCAGATCGATGCGCAGCAGCTCAGCCGTAAAGCCCAGCTTGGTTAGCTGGTAGACGAAGCTCGAGCCGATGAGATCGCCGTGCGGATCGTAGTCCACGATGGTCAGTAGCAGGACGGGTTCGACAGGACTGAAGTCGGCGGCAGCGAGCTCGCGCAGCAGATACTCGGTGCTGAGCGCAGATGGCTGGCCACCCAGCGCCACGATGGTGATGTCGTAGTCGTCGGCGATCTCTTGCAGCAGCGGCATGTGGCCGATCTTTTCGGCGACGCAGAAAATATGGCGGTTGCCGCTTCCGATCTTGCGGTTGTGTTTGCCCTCATCGGTGTAACCGAAGTCGGCGTAGTCGATGAGTCGATGATGCACCACCAGCGTCACAAACTGGTTGATCATCATGTCGTACTTCTGGGCGTACTTTTTCGCCTTGGCCCGAGCGAGCACTGGCTTAACACGTGCGTACCAGTAGCTGCGGATGTTGCCGTGGAAGGGCTCCAGCTCGCCGAGCAAGATCTTGCCGTGATCTTGCCAGATCAGGTTGCGAATCAGGCGCGAGGTATGTAGGCCACCGGAGACAAAGCTGAAGTGCTTGCGCAGCTTGTAGTAGGACATGTCGAAGATCGACTCGCCCGGATCGCTGATCGCGAGCTGTGCGAGGATCTCGGCTTCGTCGGCCATGGTTATTACCTATTCGGCTTTGAGCTCTTCGATGGCAGCTCGCAATTCATCGACAAGCTGCTCGTCGGTTAGCCGATCGGGATCGATCCCTTTGGCCTTGAGGAATTGCTCGAGGTGGTAGCGCTTCTGCAAGCGGGAAAACTCATCGAACAAGGCGTCGTCGGGGCGAACAGCGTGCTCGCTGAGCCAGGAATCGATAATCCACTTTGGGAAGCGCAGCAGGGTGCCAACCTTGGTGAAGGGGATCTTTCTGTACTCGACCCACTTATAGGCCGTGGACTCGGCAATGCCGAGGTAGTCGGCTAGCTCCTTGGCGTTCATCACCTCTTTGGTCATCACCGATCCATCCTGGCTTTGGGGGGCTTAGGGGTTGAGAGTCTCTCGCATGTGTTTGCCAGCGCGGAAGCGGACGTGGCGGCTGGCGGGGATCGGAACAGGCTCTCCGGTGCTCGGGTTACGGCCAACGCGGGCTGGCAAGTCAACGGTGTGCAAAACGGCGAAGTCGCGCAGCTCGACCCGTCCGTGCTTTGCCAGGGCAAGGGTGAGCTCGTCGAGAAAGAGGTTGATGACCTTGGCGATGTGCACCTTGGGGTAGCCGGTCTGTACAGCGATGCGGTTGACGAAGGCGCGCTTGGTCATACTGGCGCCTCGAGATCCGCACGCAGCAGGTTGAGCAGCTCGATGAAGGCCTCGTTGGTGATCCCATCGATGGCGGTGTGGAGGGTCTCGGGGCTGAGAAGCGCCGGGCCCTCGATCTGCAGGAAGGTGGCGAAGGCAGCCTCGACGTCGCGGTCCATCATCGTGTTGCGATCCTCTTCGATGGCGAGCTGCCCAGCGGCGTCAGCGATCTGCTCGGCTGCGTCGGTCAGCAGCTCGACCAAGCGATCGACGGCGTCAGCAGAGATCCGAAGCTCGCCGGTGCGCTCTTTGAGGAAGGTCTTGATGGTGGTGGGTCGGACGGGAGGGGACGACACGAGAGCGCCTCCATTGGTTCGTATCGGCAACTTAGCGCATTTGAGGAATGTTTGGTGTGTCTAGATCGCTTAAATTGAGCGTTTTAGACGCTAAATAGCTGATTTTTAATGGACTATCAGCCATTGGTCATCATAACTTTTTTATTTCTTTGGAGTTACGACGAGTTTGAAAAATACAGCGGGATTCTTTTTGTCAATTCGTATGGGAGACTATCGGGACAGCTGGGGGCATGGTGCAGGCGTATGACGCGCAAGAACGGACCACGGGATGGCGAGAGCTGGGAGCGGCAATTGTGGGTGCTGGCGATGGCGGTCCTAGACGCGTGCGGATCTCCGCGGCGACATGGGCGCGGTTCGGGCGTTGACGAAGACGGGCCCTGAGCCGGCCCTAGACGGCGTTGGTTCCTCCTGGGTTGGGGAAACCTAGTGCTGGGACCAAGAGCCTTTTGAGGGCGGTCTGAGGCTCAGCAATGAACGGACGAGCGGGTGACCCTTGTGCAGGTTACGTGCACAACCATGGGTATGTACGTGGTATGGGTCTAGCCATGAGTTCAGTGAAGCTGACGTTGTGGTCCATGTATTTCGACGCCGAAGACCGGCGGCTGCTTGAGCATTGCGCCGAGGTGGACAAGCTTACGATGTCTGACGTCATGCGCCGGGCGCTGAGGCGCTACGCACGGGAAGAGCTGGGGATCGAGCCGAGGCGGCGGCGCACACCGGTGGGCCTTTTCGGGGCGAGCGAGGCGGGCGTCGCGACACCGAGGGACTAGGCGCGAGAGGATGGAGACATTCAAAGAGATCTGCGAGCGCATGAGCCGATTGGCTCCCGTGCGCGAAGAACAACCCCAAGAACTAACCCGTAAGCTCGCCATTGCCAAAGAGGGGATGGCGGCGGAGATCGAGGAGGCCGAGCGAGAGGTTGGGTTTTCAGCGCGGCTGCTGGTGCAGGCTACTATGCCGCACAGCAAACCAAACCCAGGCGTCATCGAATTTAGTCGCAGCAACGGTTTCGTCACCGTCAGAATCAATGGCGTCATGGACTTCGGGCTGCCCTACGGCACCTATCCACGGCTACTACTGGCCTGGGTGACCACAGAGGCTGTCAGAACCCAGTGCCCCGAGCTGGAGTTGGGGAGATCGCTGGCCGCATTCATGGCGAAGCTAGATTTGACCAAGGGCGGTGGCTCCGTCTCCCGTCTACGTCAGCATATGCAGCGGCTGTTTTCGTCTGCTGTCTCTGCGACCGTCAAGCGGGATGGCGAGACGCACCACATCGGTTTTCTTCCCGTCGTCGATCGATTCAGCCTGTTTTGGGATCCCAAGCACCCTGAGCAGCAAACGCTCTGGCAGTCCAACTTGAGGCTCTCGCAGCTGTTCTTCGACGAGATCGTCTACCGCCCGGTGCCCGTCGACATGGCCGCCCTCCGAATGCTGGCAAAGTCCAGGTCGCCGCTGGCTATCGACTTGTACCAATGGCTCACCTTTCGGATGAGCTATCTGCGCAAGCCGATCACCATCCCCTGGCCCGCGCTTCAGCTGCAGTTTGGGATCTCTCAGAAGCTCAGCGTGCGAAACTTTCGGCGAGAGTTCGGCCGACGCCTCAAACATGTGACCAAAGTCTACCCTCAAGCCAAAGTGGAGCCCACCCAAGGCGGCCTCAAACTCTGGCCGAGCAATACCTCGGTCCCAATGCGTCTAGTCAAAGGCCAACGTTAAGCCGGGGTTTTCCCGACACATTTCGCAGATTCCATAATGGGTCTCGATCACTTGCGATCGACCCTCGATGTGTGCCTACATTCCAATTCTGCGGAATCACGCGGAATCACGTGCGGCTGAGTACGCAAGAGGGCCAAGTTCACATGTCCTCCCATGATGGGGTGACGTCCATCCCCGCTATGGTGACGTCCATCCCCGCTTTTGGTGACGTCCATCCCCGCTTTTGTTCCCATTATGGTGACGTCCATCCCCGCTTTTGGTGACGTCCATCCCCGCTTCGCCTCGCGGGATGGCCGATTTCTTTTACGATTACCGTCAGTTGCGGACGGCGCCAAATCCTCCCTATAGTTCTCCTGTAGTTAAATACCTGTAGGGGGCCACGTGGACTGACGTCCAACCTCACCCCGCCGGGCTCATTCAGAAAGGCAGCCCGCATCGAACAGTGTCACAACGGCTAACCCGGTGGGGGCACCCTTGGACCACTCCCAACACAAGCGGAGGGGCGAGCAAGGCATCGACGATCGCTAGGCTAAGATCGTGTCAAGGCAAGAAGGGCGGTCTGGGGCTCAAGCCATCCCGCACTCCGTCCCCATGCAAGCTCTCCGCGGCGGCCGGAGCCACGTGAACTGAAGCGTCGGTTTTTGGGAGCCCAGGGATTTCGGAGATACATATGGATTTGTTCATAAATCCATATGTGAACAAATCCACTTATAGGAAAGGGTAGCTCGATGACGCTGGTAATCGGTGTGACAGCGCTCAAGGGTGGTGTCGGCAAATCCACTGTTACAACCAACCTGGGCGCTCAGCTCCACAACGAAGGGCACCGGGTCCTGATTGTGGACGGCGACAGCCAAGGTACATGTCGCGGCTGGGCCTCCATCGCCGCTAGTGCGGACAGGGACACGCCACCGGTCGTGTCGATGGGAGCTGAGATGCGGAGGGATCTAGCGAAGGTGGCGGCCGGCTTTGATGTTGCCGTGGTGGATACCCCACCGCGCCTTGGGGCCGAGCAGAGGGCTGCGATGCTCGTAAGTGATCTGGTGATCATCCCAGTGACGCCGGGGCCAGCCGATGTGTGGGCATTGCAGGAGACGCTGGCGCTGCTCGATGACGCCCGCGAGCTCCGCCCTGAGCTCAGGGCGGCCATCGTCTTGAACAGGATCAGCAAGCGTACATCCATCGCCGCGGCAACTCGCGGTGCCATCCAAGAATGGGACGTGCCAGTGATGGAGGCGACGCTGGGCAACCGGGTTGCTTTTGGTGAGGCGATGGCCACTGGACAGGGGGTGACGAGTTATGCCCCCAAGAGCTCCGCCGCTGCCGAGGTCAAGGTGCTGACTGTCGAAGTGCTCCGCCGGCTTGAGGAGACAGATCAATGAGCAAGAGCAAGAAGGCGGCTGTTGCCGCCGGTTTCAACCGGCGCAAGTCTCTTCCGACTCCCAAGAGAACGAGTGTGGCCGTGGATGCAGGCGATCGTTTCATAGGTGGTGGTAGCCATACAGCGACACGCGGCAAGCGGAAGAAGGCTGGAGAGAGGCTGACAATCTACGTGCCGCCAGAGCTGGCGGAGGCAGTGAGGGTTCGCTGCGCTCAGGAGAGGCGAAGCCTGAGCGACGCTGGCACGGAGGCTCTATCTCTGTGGATAAGGTCATTTGTGAACAAATCCACAAGTGAATAAGTCCACTTTGCGGCGGAGATGCAGGTTGCACTTGGGCCCCTTTAGCGGCGACGAATTGGCCTGAGCGGCAACGGGAGCGAGATAAAAATCGGCTTGGTGTTGCTGTTGACTGTGGTCGGCTTCGTTGGGATCGTCGGCGGCCGAGTATGATTTCGTCGCAGGAGCGGATGCAGACAACGAGCTACCGGCTGGTAGAGGAGCTTGGCCGGGGTGGATTTGGCGCGGTGTACCTTGGCGAGCATCGCTCGTTGGGGACGGCGGTGGTGATCAAGATTTTGCACGCCAACCTGGCTGCGGGGATGGACGATCGGTTCCGGCTCGAGGCGCAGCTGCTCTCGACGCTCAAGCATAGCCACATCGTTTCGGTGATCGACTACGGTATGACGAGCGATCGCTGTCCTTACTTCGTCATGGATCGGCTCGAGGGTCGCACTTTGGGTGACGAGCTTCGTGAGCGGACTTGGCTGGGCCATGATGAAGCCATTGAGCTGTCGCGGCAGACCCTGGCGGGGCTGAGCGCGGTGCACGCAGCAGGGGTGATCCATCGCGACATCAAGCCCGACAATTTGTTCTTGTGCGATAGCGCTGCCGGCCATGGCCCCGTGGTCAAGCTGCTCGACTTTGGCCTAGCGAAGATGGTCGAGGACATTACCGGGGTAGCACCGCTGAAGAACCCCACCAGAGAAGGCTCGCTGATGGGCACGCCCAACTTCATAGCGCCCGAGCAAATCAGAGGCAGGGCAGTAGATGGCCGAGCTGATCTGTATGCAGTTGGCGCCATGCTCTACAAGATGCTGACCGGCCGTCCTCCGTTTGGGCACCATAAGAACCTGCCGGATCTCATCAAGGCGCACCTGACAGAGATCCCCCGACCGCCCTCCGAGCACGCCCAGCAGCCGCTGGCGGCCGGACTCGATGAGGTGATTGTGCGCTCGCTCGCCAAAAGCCCCGATGAGCGATTTCAAACGGCCGACGAGCTTGCCGGCGAGCTGCAGAAATACCATCCGTCGTATCTGAGGCTCATGCGCGATCTGGATCTGAGCAACGATGCTGTTGGTGGTGGCGTGGAGCTGTCAGAAACCGCTCTGTTGCCCGCCACCGCCATCGTCGACGGAGACGATCCTGGTCGTGATGAGGGCAGCGGTAACGTGAACGGTGACGAGGTTGCAGTTGTTGCGGTTGTGGCGCCAGAGAGTCCGGCTGCCACTGCGCCCAATGATAATGCGCCCAATGATGATGCGCCCAATGATGATGGTGGCTGGCTTGACCAAGCGTGGCGTGACCGGCTCGGGCGGACTTGTTTCTGGCTGCTTTGGTTGCTAGTCGCCGCAGCGGTCGTTTGGACAGGCAGCTACTGATTCTAATGCGTGGTAGCCTCCCGCACGATGCCCCTGAGCGAATCCGGTTCGGATCCAGCCATGAGTGAGCTGCAGCCATGAGCGAGCTGCAGATGCAGCCCGGGCAGATGTGCGGTCCGTACAAGATTGTGCGCGAAATCGGTCGCGGCGGCATGGCTGTGGTGTACTTGGCCACTAGTCCTGCTGGCGAAAAAAGAGCCATCAAGATGCTCCAGTTTTCGGCCCACCTCGAGCCTGATCAGCTCAGGCGCTTCGAGAACGAGATCCAGCTGCTGGCCACCATTGATCACCCCAACGTGGTCAAGTTCTACCGTTCGGGCGAGCTGAAAACTGCCAGCCATGGCTCGGTTCTGTGGGTGGCGCTGGCTTTTCTCGACGGGCCGACTCTGCGTGAGGTGATTAGGACCAAGGGCGGGCGGTTATCGGTCGAGCAAGTGCTCGGCTGGTGCATCGAAATCGCTGACGGGGTGCTGGCGGCTCACGATCTGCGAGTCATCCATCGTGATCTGAAGCCGAACAACGTGGCGGTGGTCGATGGCAAGGCGATTGTGTTCGACTTCGGCATCGCCAAGTTTCGCCATTGGGGGATCAAGACGACCAACGTGAACCTGCGCTTGGGCACTGTCAGCTACATGGCGCGCGAGCAGCTGTATGGCGAAGAGGTGGACGAGCGCGCCGACGTGTATGCCCTGGGCATGATCATGTACGAGCTGTTCACGGGCAAACACGCCATCCTTGATGAAGGTGAGCTATTGGGTCCTCACGAGATGATGGCCCAGTGCATGTTCAAGGAGCCAGCTCCGCTGTGCCAGCTGGTGGCGGACTTGCCCGACAAGGTGGGGGCGATTGCCGACAAGGCGGTGCTGAAAAAGTCCGAGCAGCGCTTCGCCAACATGCGCGAGATGAAGGCGGCTCTGCAAGTGGCTCTGCTGCAGCTGAGCCAAAGCGCGCGCAAGCGGCGTGAGTCGCGACCAAGCGGTGAGCGAGCGGTTGCGGCCGAGCGGCCACAGTTCGCGAAAGCTGGCGGCGCCCGGACGGCTCAGCCGGCCGATACACGCAGCGCAGCGCGGCGCTTGGCCCAGCGGCTGTTCATGGCAGCGATGGGGGCGGCGAGCGGCGCCGTCTTCGGTTTTATGATTTTGGCAGCCAAGGCCGCGGTCGTCGGGAGCACTTCGTCCGAGACGTCGGCGGCGGCTGCAGAAGCTTCAGCTGTAGCCACCGCACAACCTGCCACTTCGGTTGCTACACCAGCGACTGTGACTGCTGCACCGAAAGAACCGTCAAGCGCCAATGCGATTTCGCCATCAGCATCAACAGCAACCGTGACGCCCTCGGCGACGGTTGCTGCAATTACGACGTCCCGGCCTGCCCCCAAGCCGTTCGAGCCCCGTCCGCTCAGCACCGTCAAAAGCAAGACGCCAAAAATCAAGGCCAAGGACGACTTTGGGGCAGCCGATTTCTAATCTGAATTTCTTTCGAAACGAGAAGCTACGCATGATGATGAGATACGCAGCCATGCTGCTGTCGATGGTCGCCTTGGCAGCACTTTGGCCGCTACCGCCAAGCTCTTTGGCTTGCGCAGGAGTCGCCAAAGAACTACTCGACAAAGCGAAGGCCGCTCGAGCCCACAATCGCTGGGATGACTGCTATGCGAAAGCGAAGGCGGCGTGGGTGTTGCAGCAAGAACCGGAGATCGCCGCCACGCTTGGTGATTGCGCGCTAGCTAGAGCTCGGCCAGCGACGCCGGAAATTCGCTTATCCACAGGTTCAGCGGTGCTAATCACGCGAGCCGTCGTAACGAGCTGGCCTCGGGAGTAATGATGAATCATGAGCATCTTGCCCATCCTTAACGCAGCGCTGCTTGGCACTGCACTCTGCGTGATCACCGTGTCCGCGCGAGCCCAACCAGGAGAGCCGATCAGCCCGGAGGCAAAACCGCTGTACACGGCTGCCATGCTAGCCAAGAGCAAGAAAGCTTGGCGGGGTTGCTACGAGAATGCGGCGGCGGCGTGGAGGATTCAGAAGCACACCGATATTGCGGGCACGCTAGGCGAGTGCGCACTCGAGCTGGGTAAGTCCGTGGAGGCCGCTCGCCACCTCCGCTCCTTCATCGAAGATTTCAACGTCAGCCAAGATCGTGTGAGGGTCGCGCAGCAGCTGCTCGATCGCGCCAAGCTGAGCATCGCGACGGTGTTGCTTTCCACAACGCCTAAGGGCGCCGAGATCACCGTCGATGGCAACGTTGTTAAGTACGTTTCGCGACAACTCTTCCTCGAGCCCGGAAGCCACACGTTTCGGGCCAAGTGGGATGGGCACCAGTCTGCAACGATTACGAAAAACCTTCAGCGTGGCGCGGAGGAACAGATCTCTCTCGAGCTGTCGCCTAAGCATAAGCAAGGTGGAGTCAACCCTGCGATCGCCGGGGTGTTGGGCGGCGGTACAGGGATCACGCTCGTAGGTGCCATCGTGTTCACGGCGCTTGCTGCAAGCAAGACGAGCGAGGCTGACGAGCAGCTTGCGGAGCTGCACGGGCGCGAAGGCGTGGCGAGCTGCCAAGGCACTTTGCCCCCGGCAGGATGTAGCGAGCAATTCAAGCTTCGCGGAGAGCGCGACACGCTGGTTGGCGCGAGAAACGGCGCCTTCATTGTCTTCGGTGCAGTGGCTGCAGCGACAGCAACCTATGTCGTGGTCAGCATTGCTTTAGCCGATGATCCAAAGGATGCGGCGACGCTCCAGCTCTATCCGACCATCGGTGGAGCAACTCTTGATTACAGCTGGTGACACCATGAAGTATTTTGTTTTGTTTGCCCTCATCGTTGTCGTGGCAGCCACCGGCGTGGCCGCTTGCGGAACCAGCCAAGAAGAATGCGTGAATAGCAACGATTGCAGCGAGCTTGACTGCCTCGACTACGGCAACTGCGATAGTGCTGGAGGAGCGGGCGGAGCGGGCGGCGGCGGCCAGACTGGCGGCAATGGCGGCTCTGGCGGCTCCGGGGGAGCCGAGCCCTGCGGCGGAGCGTGCGCCGCGCCA